>CAYUGI010000008.1:0-58793 GCA_964444105.1 uncultured Pirellulaceae bacterium | reverse complement strand
GTTTTTGAAGGGTTTCATATTCAAACCAAACTTTTGTCAGGCTTGGCATGTTGTAAAGCATCAACGGCAGCGGCAGGTTCTCCACGATGTGATCGACGTACAACGTCAGTTCAGTTTGACCTGCCGGAAAGTAGTAGGGTGTCGAAAGAACGACGGCGTCCGCACCGTGCTCCGCCGCGACCTTCGACAGTGCGATTGTTTCGACAAACGCGGTATCAGTTACGCCAACCAGAACACGGACACGATTCTTGACGGCCTCGCAAACCAGTTCGATGAACTCGCGTCGGATGCGGTAGCTTAAACTGGGTGCTTCACCGGTCGTTCCCAGAATGAAGACGCCCGAGACGCCGCCATCAATCACGTGCTCGATCAGACGACGCGTTCCGTCGACATCAATCTGGTCACGATTCAATAGCGGCGTGACGAGTGGAGGAACGATTCCGCTGAGCGGTTTCCAATTCACAGAATTTCTCGATGCTTAGCGGGCTTCAGTACGCACCTACTATGAAAGCCGCCAGCTTGTCGCGTCAAGCACCTGCTTGCCATTGAGTCAGTTTTTCGGCGACGGCGTCTTGGATTTGAGTCCGAGCCTCGCGTCGAGGCACTCCCTCCATCAACATTTGGTCGTAAGGCGTGTGTTCGTGACGAATGTGTGCAATCACGGCCAGCTTGATCGCATGCGGATCAACGTCGCGACCGGCCGCTGATCGGCCGACTCTACCGCTGCCGCGTTTCGCTGTGTGCTCGGCAATGCGCAAGGCAGCGTCGCTGGGGCAATCCGGGAACTGCCGCGAAATTTCTGTCTTCATGGCTTTCACCAGTTGTTCGTCCTGCTTCTCGCGTTGCACCGCTGCGCGATCACGCTGTTCCGCACGTTTGTCCGCGTCCGATTCCATCGACGCTTCTGCCTCGTCAATGGCTTTCTGCGTCACCAATATTCCACGACGGTCAAAACGCTTGCGGCGTCGGTTGAATTGCATGACAACAGCGGAGAGGGCACTGAACTTTTTCGCGCGGCGTGTCAGGGTCGCATTCCCACTGGGTAAGAATTCCAAGTGGGCAAGATCCGCGCACTCCAAGCACAGCGGTTGGTCTTCTTCGCGGTACATCCAATCACCCTGCTCGATGGCTTCATCACAGTCGCTGCACCGGCAGTCGTCGCTGCTAAGGATGAATACCACTAAGTCCGGTACCTTGGTGAGCTTCTTGTCGATTTGCTTTTTCCTAGCGGCAGTCAGGTCAGCGCGCCGATACCGAGTCTGCCAAAACGCTTCTTGCTTTGGGTCATCGTCGACAAGCAATCGCAGTTTGCGTTCTCCCGATCGACTTTTTGCGACATAAGGAGCGACTGTCGCTTCAAAGTTCCCATCGGCTGTCCATTGTCGAAACAGTCGGAAAATCTTCGTCAGCTTCTCCGGTCCGCACTGAATGTGTTCTTCCAAAATGCCGTAGGCTGGATCCATCCGTTGCCACTGGTCGAAATGAACCGAGTGAATAAGCCCCATTCGGAGCAATAAATCTACCGGTCCGACGGCACCTTGATGCTTCAGTACCAAATTGGCACTTTCGTGTACACGCTCTGTCAGGGAGCGTTTGTTCCGTCTATTTGCGGGGGTACTCATTGCGTCGTCAAATGTACGTCAATCGCGTAGAGAATGTTTTTCTGCTATCCACATGATCCTGATAAAGCCTGTAGCATAACTGTCATGCAATCCGAGACGTATCTACGTCGATTGCCTTCTCATTGTACCCAGTTCCATTCTTTTTCAGTCGCGTAGATGAACGCAGAAGACTTCCAAGATCTTTACAAATTGCTGCGTGGTAGCAAGTCGGCTTTTGCGGTGCTCGATGCGCGGACTTTGTTTATTGAGAAGAAGCTGGCGCGATGCTTGGAGCGAATCGAGGAAGCACGCGAAAGCTATGTGCAAAGCCGATCGCGACTGATGAAGCAACCTGCCGAACAGCAGGTGGATGCCAAGGCGGCAGACGCCGATCGTCAGATAAAGCGAATTCAACGCAAACAGGACAAGGTCAACGACATCCTGAAGTGCTTTGATGAGTTGCTGCCCAAACTTAGGAAACTAGCTGATCGAGAAAAAGCGAAAGCGGTGCCGGATACGTCAGCCGATAGTAGTGCCGCGGCAGATGGCCAAGAGATAGCCGATGGCTCCGAATTACAACCAGGACACTACGAACGCGCTGCCTGCCGAGAGGATCTGACCGAGCTGTTTTTGAAGCGTTTTGATCAGATTGAAGGCGACGAACAATTACTTTGGGTGGGCAAGCACTTTGGCTTCCGCCAAGTAGAAAGTCAGGACGATATCCATCCCGAATCTTTGTATTTCATCAAAATTGAAGAGGAGTCTTTTCTCGTGCAAACCCGTGCAGCATCAGAGCTGACCGATGGCGTTGCCTTGACCAGCGTGACCAACAATCTGCCGATGAAGACTTATTCCCACGATGCCTTTGTGCGGATGGGAGTTCGCAAACGGATGGTATTGCTGACGACGGAGTTTGAGCATACCGGATCCGTCAAAAACGAAAATTAGTGCCTCGCCGGTTTCCAATTTCGCCGAGAAATCCGCTGAAATGAGCGTTGTCTGCACGCACTCGTTTCCAGTCGTTAAGATGGTGGTCCAAAACCTATTTTGCCTTGGAGTACTCCCATATGATGCGATTCGCTTTGATTTGTCTTTCGTTTTTTTCCGTCGCTCTTGTCTCGCAGTCATCGGCTGATGAGAAGATCAAGGTACTGATCATCGACGGGCAGAACAATCATTCGGCGTGGCCAAAAACCACCGCGATGATGCGTCAGTATTTGGAAGAAACCGATCGCTTTAGCGTCGATGTCCAGCGATCGCAGTTCACCTGGAAAGGTGGCGAACTGGCGAAAGAATTCGCATTGGACGATGGCAAGGAGTATCAGGATCTGCCCAAGCCAAAGTCTGACCCGGATTTCAAACCGAACTTTTCTGATTACGACGTTGTGCTAAACAACTTTGGCTACAACGCGGCGCCGCTTCCGGACGAAACGAAAAAGTCGTTGGAGGAATTCATGAAAGGCGGCGGCGGCTTGGTCGTGATTCATGCGGCTGACAATTCCTGGGGTGACTGGGAAGAGTACAACAAAATGATCGGCTTGGGTGGCTGGGGCGGCCGGAACGAAAAGTCGGGGCCCTATGTCTACATCGATGCAGATGGCAAGACGGTGCGAGATGAATCCAAAGGCAATGGTGGTTCACATGGTCCACAGCACGAGTACCAAATTGTGATTCGCGATCCGAATCACCCAATCACCAAAGGCCTGCCACGATCATGGATGCACTCCAAGGATGAGCTCTATCAGCAACTTCGCGGGCCGGGTAACAACATGACCATTCTGGCGACGGCGTTCGCCGACAAAAAGTACAAAGGCACTGGTCGAAATGAACCCAAGCTAATGACGATCAACTACGGCAAAGGGCGTGTCTTTCACTCAACGATGGGTCACGCCGACTACAGCGCCGAATGTGTTGGTTTCATGACCACGCTGATTCGGGGCACTGAGTGGGCGGCGACCGGCAAGGTCACACTGACGGAGATTCCCGAAGATTTTCCGACCGCTAACAAGCCCAGTGCTCGTAAGTTCCAGACGGCGGTCGGTGCGAAGTGAGCACGCAGTATCCTGAAAAGAATCCGTTTGGCCGAGAAGAGTCGGCTCATGTGGCCACCAGTTCCGGATCATGCCTGAAATGGCTGCTTGGAATTGGTGCCGCAGGCCTGTTGCTTTGCGGAGGTGGCGGAGTCGCTTTCCTCGTTTACGTCGGGGCAGTTTCGCCGGACACTTCGGTCTACCTAGGCAAGCAGGTGCCCAAGCCGTATGTCGAAACTGCTCGTGAATTGGGCGCTTTGGAAGCAGCAGAACAACCGAAGTTCTTCTATTCTGATGGCTTTTTAGGAATCAAAGAAGGCTTCTACTTGGTCACCGACAGCAAAGTCGCTATCTACAGCGATGACGGTCGTGACCCAGCTTTGACGGTCATTCCCTTCGATCAGATCGCATCAGCTGAAATCGAGCGTGACGAATCGTTTATCGGCGACAGCTACATCATGCTTGAAACGATTGATGGTGAATATCAGGCGTTTCCGGTTTCCAGCGAGCAGGGTCGCGACGTGCTGTTTTTCAAAGCGATTGAAGGCAACATTACTTCGGTGGAAGCAGAGGAAACTACCGAAGAAATCCTGAATAGTGGCGAATAGCGTCACTTCGGATTCGAGTGCCTGTTTACGATGCACAGATACGGACGAATTGCCGGCCGTTCATGATCCAGCCCCCTCATCCCCAGCCCTTCTCCCCCAACAAGTTGGGGGAGAAGGGGCCAGTGGATTTGGTGTCGCCATCACTTGTCACGAAAGCGAGTGTTCCGAAACTGTGCTCGCTAAGCGATTAGCTCATCGATCACTTCGCCACCGAATTGCGACAATTGCTTATAGCGACCACCGTGGAAATAAGTGAGCTTGTTGTCGTTCAGGCCCATCAAGTGCAACAGCGTGCAGTGAACGTCGCGAATCGGGTGGACACATTCGACGGCCTTGGCACCAATCTCGTCCGTGCCACCGACAATCGTTCCTTTCTTGACGCCGCCGCCGGCGAACCACATATTCATCGCATCGACATTATGCCCGCGTCCGATGCTGGTCACACCGCCGCGGTAGTTGTTGTCAGGCGTGCGTCCAAATTCGCCGGTCCAAACGACCAATGTTTCATCCAACAAGCCGCATCGCTTGAGATCTTTGATTAAAGCGGCAATCGGCTTGTCTACACTAGCGATTCGCGCCGAGTGGCCGCGTTCCAGATAGTCATGACTGTCCCAACCACCCGAGAAGATTTGCACAAACCGGACACCCTTCTCTACCAGCCGACGTGCCATCAGGCATTGCTTGGCAAACATGTCGTCCTTGCCATCGATACCGTAGGACTCGACCACGTGCTTGGGTTCGCTCTTGAGATCAACGATGTCAGGAACAGCCGTTTGCATTCGATAAGCTAGTTCATAGCTTTCCATCCGAGCCGCCAAATCAGCATGTTCGGGATGAGACTGATAGTGAGCCTGGTTCAGTTTGGCGAGTTCATCCAGAGCGCGGCGTTGGTGCTCGCGTGTTTTGTGACCACGAGGGTTCAAGTCCAAAATGGGCGAGCCTTGGGCTCGGAATGTTGTGCCCTGGTAATAAGCGGGTAAGAATCCATTGGACCAGTTGGTCGATCCCGCTTGCGGTGCGGCCAGTTCCGTCATCACGACGTAGCCCGGCAAGTTCTGGTTGACGCTTCCCAGGCCGTACGTCATCCATGCGCCGACGGCGGGGTCACCACCCAGGCGACTGCCGGTGTTCATTTGCAGCAAGGCTTCGGGGTGATTCAGCGATTCAGCTTGGCAGCCTCGATAGACGCACAGTTCGTCGGCGACTTCTTTGTCTGCTAGGTGAACCCATTGGTCGCTCATGTCGATCCCCGAATCACCGACCTTGCGGCTTTTGAACGGGCTACCGACATAAAATCGCTTGCCAGTCGCTAAGCCTTCGGTCCGCTTGGATTCCTTCAGGTGCAAGCTGTTCAATTCCGGCTTGGGATCAAACGTGTCGACCTGACTTGGCCCGCCTTCCATGAATAGCATGATGACGGCCTTTGCTTTGGCCGGATGCAATGGAGGCTTAGGGGACAGCGGGCCATCTTTCTCTGCTGCCGCAGCAACCGCATCGGCCGAAAGCATGTCCGTTAGTGCCAACGCGCCCAACGATGAGCCGAGTCCATAAAGAAAATCGCGACGTGGTAGTCCAGGCATGGTTATGTTCTAAATTCGAGAGAAAATCTGTTTGATAAAACGTCTAGTCAAAGCAGTGGCTGTTCCACTTAATAGACGTACATGAATTCGTTGGCGTTGAAGAGCAATAAGCACATATCCGCCAGGGCTCTCGTTTGCGGTGAAACCGTATCGGGCTTCGCGTCAGGAACGTAGTCCTCAAAAATCGGCAACCATTCCTCGTAAGTGAATTCCTTTCCGGTGAACTCTTCGACCAACGAACGTGTGATCTTGGTGGGATAGGTGACCGGATCAGGCTTGTTTTGCTCGTGGTAAGCCGCCATCGCATCGACATACTTAACGAATCGTTTTCTTTCGTCAGCTGTTGGTTTTCGTCCAAGAGAAAGCTGAAACGCTCGACCGATTTGCCCGCCAACCTTCTTTGCATCCTGCTGTATTCGTTGAGCGAGTGCCAGTGATCTGTCGGACACCACATCGCTGTTGAACAACGTAAACGCTTGCGGCGACACGGCAGCTGCATCACGCATTTCGCACGAGTCATTTGGATTGGGCTTGTTCAGGACCTCCAGAAACGGGTCCGCTTGACCGCGAACACGGTAGGCATAGATCGAACGTCGATTGCGCTCCGAGGGTGTTCGTGAAGGCTGCTGTGCAGGCGCGATCGAGAATTGAATCATCCGCGGCTCCAGTGCGACTTCCATGTTCAGTTCAGGAACGATCGGCAATCCGCCCACTTCTCGATTCAACTCTCCGGTTACGGCGAGCAAGCCATCGCGAACTTCTTCTGCTGTTAGTCTTCGTGGAATAAAACGAGCAAGCATCTTGTTATCAGAATCCACCGTATCAAGTTGTTCTTGATTAGGGTGTACAGTACTGCGTCGGTACGCGTCAGACATCATGATCAACTTGTGCATGCGTTTGACCTTCCAGTCGCCCGCCAAGAAATCCTGCGTCATCCAGTCCAGCAGTTCCAAGTGAGTTGGGCTGGCACCTTTCACACCGAAATTGTTCGCCGTGCGGACGATGCCGTTGCCAAAGTGATATTGCCAAATTCGGTTGACAAACGACCGGGCCGTCAGCGGGTTCTCAGGATGAGCAATCCAGTTTGCGAGTTGAGATCGGCGTCCTTCAATTTCCGTCGTGATCGCATACGGATCATCGGTTGGAGCTCCTGGCACAGGTAGGCCACAACCGCTCAGCACACCAGGCGTGACCGGATCTCCTTTGGCCATGTAGGAACCGCCCAGGAAAATGACCGAGGCTGGCTTCCAACCTTCATCCTTGGGTTTAGGCTTGTCAGGTTTGCGAAGCTTGC
The DNA here is from genome assembly GCA_964444105.1 of uncultured Pirellulaceae bacterium. Classification (GTDB taxonomy): domain Bacteria; phylum Planctomycetota; class Planctomycetia; order Pirellulales; family Pirellulaceae; genus K23-9. Next base: position 51,680 of record CAYUGI010000008.1, on the reverse strand, counting down.
GCCCGTTTTGCGACAGGTCGGGTCCATTGAACACGCTTTGCGCAAGTGGTTCGACACGCTCTTTTCGACGCTCCCAAATCCATGAATCCTGCTCGCGAACTTTCAAGCGTCCTTGCTCAGTTTCGGACAATCCGACGTGCCGAATCGGCTTCATGTCCTCAGGATCGTTTTTGCGCTCATTATTATTTTTGTAAGGCAAATTGTTTTCTTCATACCACTCTTTCGCAGCCGCTTCACGCTTGGCGATCAAGGCATCCCGTTTGTCGCGAGAGAACTCCCAAAGCTTGCCAACCAGTTCTTTCGTTTCATCGAATCGATTTCGATTCTCCTCTGGCAAAAAATCTGCAGGCATCTCGGCCGGCTGTGTCGCCGACACAGCGGCATACATGCTGTAATAGTCTTGCGTCGGAATCGGATCAAACTTGTGGTCGTGACATTTGCAGCATCGCATTGGCATCGACAGAAAAGACTGACCGATTGAGTGCACCACATCATCACGATAAGTCTGGCGCGCTTCTTCCGCGGGAATCATCTGTGTGCCCCATGGTCCCATGCGAAGAAATCCGGTCGCGACAATCGCTTCGGGGTCATCGGGACGCAACTCGTCTCCCGCAATCTGCTCTTTGACAAACAGATCGTAGGGTTTGTCGCTATTAAGTGAACGGATCACGTAGTCGCGGTATCGCCAAGCATTGGAACGCTCGTAGTCGTTCGAAAAACCTGCCGTATCGGCATAACGCACAACGTCTAGCCAGTGTTGTCCCCAGCGTTCCCCGTAATGTTCACTTGCTAACAATTGATCAATTAGTGCCTCCCAAGCTTGCTCGGCATCCTTTTCCCAGGCAGACAAGAATTCAGAGCGTTGTTTCGGCGTGGGTGGCAATCCAATCAAGTCAAACGTCGCACGACGTAATAGCTGATCTGGCGTTGCCAACGGCGCGGGTTCTAAATCCGCATCGCTCAATTTGGCGTTCACAAAGCCATCAATCGAATCATGATCGAATGTCTCCTGCACTTTTTGAAATGCCCAGACTTCCTCTTGCTGGTAGCGGCGATAGGTCCATTCGTCGGCCAGTCCTCCGCTGGTCGATACCAGGACACCATCCTCGTTCTCAGCGACCGTCCATTCAGCTTGCTTGATTTCTAATTGCTTTTCCTCACTGGGCCACGGCGCGCCTAATTCGATCCACTGACGGATCACTTCGGTTTGCTCTTTCGTCAGGCGATCGTTTTCCTTCGGCGGCATCTCCATGCCATCCCACATCACCGCCTCGTAAAAGGGACTTTCATCGGGTTTGCCGGGAACAATCGCTGGTTCTTCCGATTCACCGCCTGCCAAAACAGCTTCGCGACTGCGAACGTCGTAGTCGCCTTTGATGTCATCCGCGTCCGCACCATGACAACCCAAGCATTTCTCTTTCAGCAGCGGGAGCACTTCCAATGTGAACAGCCGAGCGTGCTTGTCATCGTCTGTGGTCTTCTGTTCGGCTGATGATTGGGCAGCGACAACAAGACACGCGGCGACAAGCGTCAACGGTAGAAGCGTTTTGAAAGTGCGTTTCATAGAATCGTCAATAAAAGGTTGCGTAGCGATCGACCAATACGGCCAACTGCGATGAAACTAGGGTTTTCCGTGTTCGTAAATTTCGGCAATCTCCGCTGGCGAAAGTGCCGCCTTGAAAATTGCCAGTTCGTCCATGCTGCCATTCAGGTTGCGAATCGCAAAATGGTCGTCATCTTTGGTGGGCATCGACCAATTACCAATCGAAGCCATTCCGATGCGAGTCGTTGTGACCAATTGCAAGTCGGGAATCCCTTCCTGGTGAATGGGGGTTCCATTCAAAAAATGTGTCGTCTGCTTGGTGTCCACATCATAGGTAGTCGCTAAGTGCAGCCACTTTCCGCTCATTGATGGGTTCCAAAACGAAGGCGACAATACTTCCCTGTGTTCTATTTCTTCACGATCGAGGCTTCTCTCCGTCGGTCGGACTGAAAAGAACAATTGACCCGTATCGAGAATCTGCCAATGCGGCTCGCCTGACTGATAATTGTCTGTCAGGAACAACGAATTGTACCAGCGATCAAGACTGTCGATTTTAACCCAAACCGAAAACGTCAGCGAACGAAACTCGCCCGGAATGTTCACTCGTACGCGGTCGCCGGGTTGCTTGAATTCCAACGCATCTTTTGATGGCCAACGTCCGGAAACACGACTGGCTCCGACGATAGCTCCATCTAGTTCCGAGGCAGCAGTTTCTGATCCGCTCTGATCACCATTGGGTGCGATTGAGCCGTTTGTCGCGACTAAAGCCCGATTGAGAAGTTTGCGGTTCCATTGCTGTGTTTCGTCTAGCGAGTAATAGGCAATCAATCGCGGATCGCTGCGCAGCTGATTGGAGAATGTTTTCCAGCGTTGATACCGCTGGGTTCCTTGATCAGCCGCCTGGGAATCCAGACGCGCCAAATCGACAAACTTACCGGGCGTTGTTTTGGTTTGCTGCAATGTGCCGTTGTCACTCTTGACCGCCTCGCCAGCTTTCACCAGTTGCTTGGCTTCATCAGGTCGGTGCAGTTCCACCTCTCCATCGAATACTTGAACATCCGCCCCTTCGGGTGACACTGCTAAGCCGAACTCCGTCCCTAGGTCGACGACTTGCATGTCGTCCACGTCGATCGTGAAGCCTCTTGCTGCGGGCGGCACTTGAGCTCTTAGTCGGCCTGAATGAAATTTTGCGGCCATCGATGAAATCAATTCAATTTCTGCGGGGCCTTCCAAAATCACCGTGGCGCCGCAGAAGAACTCGATTTGAGCGTATCCGTTTTGCAATCGAACTCGTCCCGGTGAGAGTGCGGTACCGACTTGCGGCGATGTTCCGTCTTCCCACTTGGCGTCAACCAAACGAGTCAACATTGCAATTCCGCGAGACGTTGCTTCGACGCTCGCGCCGGCCGTCAAAAGATCGTTGCTCGGGTTGGAAACCACCGCCGTTTTTGCATTCGCTTGGTCACCCCACTCTAAGTAGGCCCAGCGACCTGCCATCAAGCAAATCGCAACGCCTGCCGCAAGTGAAAGCAGTGCCTTCCAACGAAAACGTGCTGACGTCGCTTTAGCCTTGGGTTTCGATGGAGCGGAAGCACCGACGTCACTCGGCACTGCTTCGCCTAGGTCTCCTACCGCCGACTCCAGGTGCATTGCGGCAGAGAGCAACTGCCAATGCACATACTGCTTCCTCGCTTGCTCGCTATTCTTCAGCAGTTCCTGCAGCTGAGCTCGCTGGGATTCATCCAAGTCACCGCTTTCCAATTCGATGAGTAGATTATCGAGCAGCTCGAATTCCCCAGTTGGTTCACTATGAATAGTTGGTTCAGACATCGTTTACGCCTCTGCCTGAATACGTCGCTCGACACATTCACGAAGCTTACGCCGCAAACGCATCAGCGTGACTTTTATGTCGCTGACACCTCGATCAAACTTCTGTGCAACGTCGGCTACCGGCGTTGATTGGAAGTACCGAGTCTGAATCAAGTCGCGATTTCGAGAGGACAGTTCGCTCAAGCATGACCTCAGTGCCAATCGCAGAGTGTCAATCTGTTCGGCTTGTTTTTGCGCTTCGTCGGAAATCAGCTCAACCAGTTCAGCGTCCAACACGTGCCGGCTGCGTTTTCGATCGCGAACGTAGGCAAGCACTTGTATTCGAGCGATCGCGAACGCCCAAGGCACGAACGCAGCACCACTCTTGAAGCTGTCCTTCTTTCGCCACAAAACGAGATTCGCTTCCTGCACGACATCCGCTGCCGAGGTGTGATCGCCCAGCATCGAAAAAACATATCCGTAGATACGGTTCTGGTGTTCAGCAATTTGCTGCACAAAATGCTCGGTATCCGAAAGTCCGACACCTGAATTGTCATGGCTGGAATCGGGCGGCATCGAGCGGCACTCATTCGAGTATTGAAATCCGATGCCACGTAACGAGCGGCACCTAAGCAATTACCAAAGAGAGTCGCATCGGTTACAGAATTCCGGAAAAATTCACCCCTAATCGAGCAAGCATCCCGAGCGGCTGCGGTATTTGTAGGGCGTCACGCCGATATGCTTGCGGAAATGCTGCGTAAAAGCGCTTTGGTCGCAAAACCCGACATCGGTGGCGATTTCCGCGATCGACCGTTCGCCGTTAAGCAACGAATCGCAGGATGCTTGAATTCGGGTTTTGATAAGGAAGTTCTGCACGCTGATACCAAAGACCTCGACAAATCGGCGATTGAGCTGTCGGGTTGAGATCCCGGCTAAATCTGCCAAATCGGGGACCTTGATACGGTCGCCATAGTGTTCGCGTATGTAGTCAACAACACGGATCACCGCCGCGTAAGGGATGACCTGCTGTTTATTGTGCTCATAGTTTTGGACGGTACCCATCACCCCAATGATTAAGCCGTCATCCGCGAAGACGGGATGTTTTTGCGTGACAAACATTTCCAGCATCCGCTGGTCGTTGTACCAAAGCTCCAAATGGTTGATTAACGGTTTGCCCGACTGAATGACCGTCTGGTCGTCTCGGATAAAATTCTCAGCGACATGCCTTGGGAAATAATCGAAGTCGGTCTTGCCGACCAGATCATCAGCGTTCTCCAGGCCCAACCGCAACAAAAGCGGCCGACTGCCCATAATCATTCGGCTCTGCAGATCTTTGACGAAAAAATACACTCGAGGAATGTTGTCAAACAGCAGATTGAATTGGTGATTCGACCCCATTCGAGTCAAAAACTGCGTGCGAATCTCTGCAGAGGCAGTCGTAGAGCTTTCGGCAGGAGAGTCTTGCACAGACAAAATGGCACGCAGGGGAGACGAGGTGTTTTGTTAAATAAGTGTTCGGCGGAACATTATTCTAACAGGTTGGCTACGTCTTGGGGCCAAGACTTTCCAAATAAGACATCATCTCGAACAACTCGTCCTTGGTGTACTGATCCATCAGTGCCTTGGGCATCATCGAGTTCTTAGCTGGGACCATGTCATCGATGTCATCTTGCGGAACCAAAATGGGTTCTTTGGCCTCCGGGTTGGCCATCAATGTCACGTTATCGTCATCCTCTTTCAGTACGATCCCCGTCAGCGTTTTGCCGTCCGTGGTGAGAATCAGCTGCATTTGATACTTGGCGTCCACCTTGTGAGAAGGATCCAGGATTTCGCGCAGGACTCCAACGCGGTCGCCTTTCCAGCGAGCAAACACATCCGTCAATTCAGGCCCGATCACTCCGCCTTCTCCGGCCACTTTGTGGCAGCCTTTGCAGGAGGCTTCCACAAAGATCTTTTCGCCGATCGCAGGAGTTCTGCCGCGTAAGCCCGTATCCAATTCATCCTTCAGATCGTCCACATTCCAAGCTTGCACGAACGAACGATTGCTACCGATCGGGTTGGCCGGTTCGGTGGGGTTCTTGTTCCACTCGTCCAGGTCTTCCACGACCACCATGACTCCGTACATGCGATACCAATGCTGCGGAAAGGTGCAAACATACGGGTACTCTCCCGGCTCGGTCGGCGCGGTGAACGTCAGTCTCTCCGACTTATCAGATGCCAACATGTTAGTCGCCGCGATCACCTTGTCGGATTCGGGGACGTATGGCAGTCCTTTCCAACCACCGCTTGGGCCGACATTCAATCCATCGTTGGCAACTTCCTTCAGCGAGCCCGGCGTCGAAACGACCAAGTTATGTGGCATCAGGTCGTGGTTCTCCAAAACGATTTGCACGTCGCTGCCTGCTTCGACCGCAAAGAAGGCAACGTCATACCGCATCTCTTCTTCGACGGTTTTGATTTTGACGACGCGAACGGTGACCGCGCTAAGCCGTTTGCGGAACGCCTTAGCTTCGCTGGTAGGCACTTTCGCCATCAGCTTATCGGCCAGTTGCATCGCATCGATGAAGGCATCGCTTGTTCGGTCTTTGGCCGGCGTGTCCTCTGCGTGCTTGACCAGCGTTGCAACAAGTTTCCCGCTGGCTGCTTGTTCACGAAATTTCGCAGGCACCTTCAAGAGTGTGCGAACAGCAGCATCTCGCATGTCAGGTTTCGACACCAACGGAGCGACCAGCGCGAAAGTCTCCGCATGCTTCTCGCCGACGGAAGCCAGCGCAGTAATCGCACCGTTGTTGACATCGACGCTGGAATCATTGACTAGCGAAACGATTCGATCTCGCTGCGCGGCACGCTGTCCTGGTTTGGGAAGCAATGGCACTGCCGCAAGGTAATCCAGTGTCGCTTCGTCGTCCGACTCGGTCATCGCCCAAGCTTCGTCGGCCTTCCCCGCGACAATCAACCCAGCGTGCCCAATCGCCCGTTGAAGCGGAGTATCGGATTCGGCAAGCGAGACAAATTTGTCGCCATGTTTTGAAAGTGGCTCACTGCCCAGCCGAAGCAAGACACGGGCAAGCGACTTGACGTTCCTGCGATCCGAGGACTTTTCAACTTTCAAGCCGCTGATTGCTGTAACCAATTCGGTCGCTTGGTCTGTGCCGCGCAGCTTCGCCAATGCAGTCACGGACTCCTGTTGATACTGCGGTGACATGCCGGGCCGCGAAAGAATCGCTTCATAGACCGGAATGTACTTCGCGTCGTCCGTGCTGCGCTGGACCAACAGCAGTCGCTGATTGTCCAAACGCTTCAACTGATAGGCCACGATTCGAGGACTCTTATCCAGAAAAACCTTAGGTGGCTCAATCTTCTGACTGGTTCCCGCATCGCCGTGCGAATGTTCATCCGCCGAGCATAGGGTCGTGCAAAGAGCGAGGGTTAGCAAAACACTGTGTCGCATGTTCAACAAGCCTGAAGAATGAAGAATCGCCCTGCTACACCGCTCGCAGGGCACATCGAGTTGACAAGGAAAAGACGCGTTGCCGTTCCAGTCTTGCCAACGGTGTCACAAGACTGAACCGCAGAAAGGGCTATTGCTCCAACGCACGCATCGTTTCGTCCAGCGTGTACTGCAAGTAGTCGTCCATGTCGTGTTCAAGCACCTCCAGCGCCAATTCGATCGCTTCGTCACCTTCCATGAAGCTGCATGCCCTGACGCCTTCCAAACGAACACGTGGATGATCGTCGCCAATGCTCTTTTTGACCAACTCGTTTGCGTTGGGGAGTCGGTCCAACCAAAACGAAATCACACGTGTGGCTGCGGCGCGAGCTCGGTGGTCGGTCGCAGCATGAACTTTGTTCAGCAAGTCTACGTGCACGTTGTTATGCGTTTGATTCAACCAAAGTGCTTCGGTCAGATGATGCTCGTGATTCTCGTCCGATGCATCCAGGCCAGCGACCCATTTGTCGATAGCGGAAATGACTTCGGCGGAATCGCGTTGCGCAAGCTCGCGTCTTGCACGATAACGGGTGCGATCTTCCGGCATCTTCATCAGCTCCAGCAAAGCAGCGATGGGCTGACCTTCGATTTTGGCCGGTTGCAGCAGTGGTCTGTCCTTGTGAGTGATTCGCCAAATTCGGCCGTGACTGTGATCACGGCTTGGATCACGCAGGTTGTGTTGGAGGTGTCCGATCAGTGCATTGTGCCAGTCAACGATGTACAGCGAGCCGTCCGGGGCAAACTGCAAATCGACTGGTCGAAAATTACCGTCTTCACATGAAACGATGGGATCGACCTCTTTGCCAACAAAGCCGGACTCTTCCTCAGTGACCTCGTGATTCAGAACAGCACGGTCACCAATCACGTTGGTCACCAAAAAGTTGCCTTGCACGTCGTCGGGGAAGTGTCGGCTGGAGACCATTGCACAGCCCGACAACGGACGGATTCGCTTCGGGTAGAACGTTGGGAATTTGTAGCTGGGATCACCACCGGTGATCTTTGCCACACGTTTGTGTTGGCTTCCACCAGGGTGTTTGGCCGGATAGTCGATATGTCCGGAAATTGGGGTCGCCCAATAGCTGTTGCCTGGTGAGGCGTCGCCAATGAAGCTCTGTCCCCAAGGATCGAAAACGTGTCCCCAGGGATTCGCGAACGCCATGGAAGCGTAAACGCCGAACTTCTCCGTCCGAGGGTCGTATCGCCACACGCCCGCTTCCATCAAACGTGTCAGCCCATAAGGACTTTCTATTTGAGAGAACTTAAACGTGCCTTCTTGGAAATAAAGGTTGCCGCCTGGCCCCCATTCGAACGCAGCAATGCCGTGGTGCGAATCGGCAGAACAAAAACCCGTCAGCGCGATCTCACTCGTGTCTGCTTTGTCGTCGCCGTTCGTATCTTTGATGAAAAGAATGTCCGGCTGGCGAGCGACGTAGACTCCACCGTGACCGATCTCAAACCCGGTGGGCTGGTGCAAATCATCCGCAAAAACTTTGCACTCATCCGCATCGCCGTCACCATCGGTGTCTTCCAAAATCAACAGCTTGTCGTTCATCGGCGTCTTGGGTTTCCAGTGCGGATAAGACGCCATCGTGGCTACCCAAAGTCGCCCCTTGTTGTCGAAGTTCAACGCGACTGGGTTGGCCAGGTCGGGGAACTGTTCTTCGGACGCGACTAGTTGGATTTCATAGCCATCGCCGAGCTTGAATAGTTTCTGCTGCTCTTCAGCATTCAAGTAATCCAACGATCCCAGTTTGCCACGTTTGGCATTGGGGTCGTCAGGAAGACCCACGTTGGTTTTGGGTTCGATGAACGGCAGCGTATTGGAATCATCCACTTCAGCCGGGACTTCTTTGCCCGATGCAATGGCCCAAATCCGCGCGTCGCGGTTGGCGGTCATTTCGTCCAGTACCGAACGTTCGCGTTCCATCACGTCGGTGTTGTTGTAAGTGCCCGATCCATCGCGACCGGCTTTTCCGCGGGCACCGTAGATCGAGTACCCGTTGACGGCGCGGTAGCGATGGAACCAATGAAAGTTTTTGTCATCCACCGCGGCCTTCAGCTTCGCATCTTCGGTCGGCTGGCCTTCCGAGCCAAACAGTGCCTGATCCAAAATCGGTGCCAAAGCGGCATAGCCTGTTTCGCTTAGGTGCGCACCATTGATCGTCAGGTTTTCGTCCGTCGTTTCAAACAGTGCTTTGGTCGGAGTGAAGATGTCAGCGAACCCCGCGCCAGTATCACTCGCCACTTTGCCAATCGCTTCGGTGTAGATCGCCAAATTCGGGTTCTGTTCACTCCCGTCCGGCAGGTTGGGATCGCCCGTGTTTTCAAACGCAATTGGCGATACCAAAATCACGCGAGGGTTACCCATTCCAAAGTCTTTGCCTTGAGTTTCCTTGACCAATTCGCTCAAGTCTTTAGTGAACTTTGCTAAACCCTTCTTGCCAGCGAACGATTCGTTGAACCCGAAGAAGTACATCACGACCGACGCTTTGCTGTGGGTCAGGTGCTTGTCCGGATCGCCAAAGTTTTGACTTCGGATTCTTTCCTTGGGTTCGTCACCGCCGAAGCACAGATTGCGTACTGTTAGATTCAATTCAGGGAATCGTGAGTGCAGCAGGGGCTCCCAATGATTGTGGTGCTGCATTCGCTCACCCAACGCATTGCCGACCAAACAAATGTGATCACCCTTCTTCAGTTCGATGCTGTCTGCAGCCGCGGCAGGGATAGCAAAAACGCACAACAAAGCAAAACAAATGGATTTCAATTTCATTTTCTTTTAGGCTCTCAAATCGATCGTTCAAATCGAAGATTTTAGTGAGTAGTAACAGAGTGTCAGGCAGGGAATACGACAAAGGCCAACATGCTGCTGGACCCGAATTCTAGTCAGTGGCAGCATCCGCTTCGAAGGAGGGATCCTTATTGTGACTCAAAGCAATGAATCCGTCCCAGTGAATGTCGCAAAATCATGAGATGTCGACCGATTGTCGTAAATCTTTGATTGGACGAATGAGTTTTGACTAAAGCTACATCTGCGTTTGTTCGTTTCAGTATCTTCAACTGGTTCAGTTCGAATTTGTACGTTCGGGGACCTTAGGTTCGCCGGCCATGGCTGACACCAATTTTGTCTCGCGAATGGTGCTCTGCAACCACTTCCAGTTGTGTGCCCCTTACTATTGGCGATCCAGCATTCGGTATGTGAAACATCGCGGCAAACCCTGTGACTTTAGTTGTTTGTAAAGAGAACGTGATCTACCTATGGAGCTTCTTCGCAGAATTCTCCGACGAAAAATCTCGCTTTGACGAGGCTACACAGCGACGGAGTGGTGGCGTTCATCAATCGCGATGGTGAGGGGATCTCGCGAATGCCATCCTGCGGTGTCGAGTTTATCGTTTTGCCCGATGCAGCAGCGACTCCTTTGGCAAGAAATTCAGACGTTTCGCACAGACGACTCTGACTGCAGACACTGTGACTCAGCGGAACGGCAATCGTCGCCGTCGTTTGCGGGCAATTGCATCAGTTGCTGCCATCGACGAAGAAGCGCAGCTGAAATTGTTTGGACGCTCAGGCAGAAGACTCTTTCGCGATAGACGCGTAAACTGGTTCCGAGTCGTACTATTCTCGACCGACAAGACTGGTTGGCGGAATGCCGTATTCGCGTTTGAAGGCTCGCGTGAACTGAAACTGATCAGAGAAGCCCATGGCCTTAGCGACCTCGCCGACCAACATCTTTTTGTGAATCAGCAGATCGGCCGCGTGATTCATTCGCAACCCGATCAGGAATCGGTAAGCGCCAACCGAATTAAAACGCTTGAACAATCGAGAGATGTGAATGGGCGTCAAGTCACAGGCTTCCGCTACTTGCTCGACCGTCTTGACTTCAAGGCAGTTCGCTTCGATATACGCTCGGACTGATTCGTAAGTTTCGTATGCTTTCGAGGTTCGTTGTCCAGATGTGATCTGGCGCTGCTTCAACTTAAGGATAAGTGTTCTTGAGATCAGTTCGCAAATTTGGTGAGAAATCAGACCGCTGTCGCGTGCTTCGCGGTCGATCGAGTCCCAGAGGACGGTGAGTTCAGTCACGCGCCCAACATTAATCGGCGTTTCATTTAGCAGGCCTGTGTCGCGCAAGAGTCGCTCGGCCTCACAGCCTGCCAGGTCGAGAAAGTATTTTCTCATTCTACCCGGCGGGCAGTTCTCAATGCGATGCGGGATGCCGGGGCCGTAGGCAAACACTGTTCCGCGCGACAGCGGATACTCGGCGGCTCCGAGGGCTAACGATCCGGTGCCCTCAGCGACAAGTTCAACTCCGAAGTATGGAAAACTGGATCGCTCGACTAAGTAATCGTCTTGCATCCGCTCGACGCCACCGCACACGACAGTCAGCGGGGCATTTGGCGGGGGGTTTAGGTTGAGATAAAAACGCCTCGAATCAATTGTCTGTTTCGAGATGAAGTCGGGATCCATGACCATGTGATCGCCAATGGAGGGGTAGGGCAAACGGGTTCGTGGGCCGCCACACTTCGATGAATCAGAGGTGTGTTGTGTTAATAATAGACATGTTTGGAAATTCCAGCTATGGGCAGAGGAACGAAACGCGTCAAACTGTCACCATGCCGGAACGTGTAAGTTCCCCCCGTTCGGCATAATCAGTGACGTCATGGGGGCAATTGTTTAATTCGTTTTTCACTCTTTTGTAGAGGTTACCATGAATTTGAAATCCCGTCGTGGGTTTACTTTGGTCGAGTTGTTGGTGGTGATTGCCATCATCGGCATTCTTGTTGGTTTGCTGCTTCCTGCCGTTCAAGCTGCTCGAGAAGCCGCTCGTCGAATGAGTTGTAGTAACAACTTTAAGAACATCGGCCTGTCGATTCACAACTACCATTCCGCGTACAAGCAGATGCCAACTCATGGTGCGGGGACGGTTGATGCAGCAACTCAACATGCTTGGCGACCATCGCAAACTTCCAACAACGGCCTGCTGAGCGCACTTGTTGGAATGACGCCGTTTCTTGAGCAACAAGGTTTGTGGAGTTCCATCTCTAACCCACTTGGTACGGACTCGCTTGGGAATTCACCCCCAGCTGCATTTCCACTTCGAGGTTCCAACACCACTCTCCCCGGTGGCACCTCATTCACGCCAATGGGACCGTCACCCAGCTACATCGAGTACACGCCTTGGGCCACCGAGATCCCAACATTCCGTTGCCCAAGTGATCCGGGCGTAGGTTTGCCTGCACTTGGTCGCACAAACTATGCGATGTGCTTAGGTGATAATCCTGAGCGGGCAGTCCACGGACCTTGGAACCGTGCCGCTAACCAAGGGCCTATGGGGGGGATTAACAATAACTTCGCCCAAGATTTCCTTGTAAGTGGCAGAGGAGCGTTCGGGGCTCACAAAGAGCGGAAATTCCGTGACATCCTCGATGGCTTGTCCAATACGGTTGCAATGGGTGAAATTGCGACTGACTTGGGTGATCGTGACTCCCGAACCATTGCAACCAACCGAGGTTGGAACTGGACGCGGAGATTCAACGCAGGCGAATGTGCTCCGTTTATCGACCCAGAGCGTCCGACATTTTGGATCGGCACCCAGGGCGTCGTCGGCGCGACTGACGGTCGAGGTTTTCGATGGGCTGAGCACAAGCCGAACTTCAGCGGCTGTTTCACAATTGGTCCACCAAACTCCTACATCTGCACCGAGCAGAACGCAGGAAACTCCGGTTACTACCACATGTCTAGTCGACACCAGGGTGGTGCACACATTTTGATGTGCGATGGTGCGGTTGTCTTCATGACCGATTCGGTCGAAGCTGATGACTGGAAGAATAAGAACGGTCCGAGTCGCGAGAATGGCAATGGTTCGCCAGAAGGACGAACACCTTATCAAGCGCCTGGAGCCAAGAGCCCCTACGGATTGTGGGGTGCTCTCGGAACGCGAGCTAGTGGTGAAACTATTCAAGAGCAGTTAAACCAGTAGGTTCGTTTGATGTATTCTGGGCCGCCCATTTCCCGGCGAAGTGGGCGGCCTTTTTTGATGACACCCCAAACCCGAGAAATGAGTCAATGAAGTCAAGTTTCATATGCACAATGGTTTTTTTTGTTGCCGTCGCAGTGACTGGATGTGATAGTGGTGGTGGTGACGCAGCAGCATTGGACGTGGACAAATCCGACGTCGAAAAATACAACGAAATGATGGCAGATTCGATGGCTGGTTATGAAGAAGCCGAGTCAGCGATTAAAGAGGGTGAATGAAAGCGATATACATGGCATTTAAGACCCTGATCTTGCCATTGTTTTTACTTTTGTCGCTCGTTTTCTTTGGATGCAATCGATCCGATAACGCCAATCCGCGTCTGGAAAAGAATTCAGACGCGGATTCGTCGTTAACGTCACTCGAAGCGGCCAAAATCGCGGCAAGGGAGAAGCGATGGGGCGACGCCAAGTTGCTGATCCATAATGCGCTAATTGAAGACAACTCAGATCCCAACGTTCTACGATTGGCGGCCGAAATTACCAACGCGGGAGGTGATCCTCAAACCGCCATCGACTTCATCGTAGCCGCTTCGATTGCCGACGAATTTCGCGATGAGCGGCTCGTTCAACAGGCCACCATCGGTTTCATTTCAGTCGGAAAGCTCTTTGAGGCAATCGACTTTCTGGAGCAGGTTGTTGCGGCCTTTCCGGAGCGTCACGCTGCCCGGCGGCAGCTGTTTGACTTTCTTGTCAACGCAGAGGAAAAACATCGTGCTACGCCACACGGCCGGATTTTGGTTCGGCAAAGGCAGTTCGACCGTGTTCTCCTGCTATCGCTCAGTATGCAATCGCGGGACATGGAGACGGAGTCGATGGCGATGCTCCATGAAAGAAATCCAGGCGACGCAAGGTTGAATCTTGCTAAGGTCCGATCATCATTCGACCGCGGTAAGTGGGAGCAGCTCGAAGAGATGCTCGACGAAATTCTTGAGCAAAGCCCCAACAATATTGCCGCTCAGATTCTGCTGGGAAGATATTTCGTTGCAAGCGACCAGATCGATCGACTATCTGCCTGGAGTACTCGTCTGTCGCCTTCGATCAATCAAACTTGGCAGTATTGGGACATACTCGGCGACTGGGCCAGCGCGCGAGAACAGCACCAACAGGCGGTGCGCGCTTACTGGGAGTCAACGCGTAGAAACCTGGATGTCGGCGAAGTATTCTCGAAGTTGGCTACCACGCTTGTGATAGCGAGGAATCTTGGCGAACCAATTGATCAGGAAATGATTAAGGCCGTGAATTCACGCGCCCAACTGATCAGTCGTTTCGACCACGACAAAGATCGATTCTATAAAATGGGTAATCGATCAAACGCGATCGCGGCCGAGGTAGCGGAGTCGCTCCTGAAACTTGGACGTTACTGGGAGGCTGAAGCATGGGCGGCTTTCGCGATGACCATTCCCGACAAGGATATTGAGAAAGTTAAACTGGTGCGCAAGAAAATTGTCGCGCGGTTGGACAAGGAAACACCATGGCAGGTCTCCAAGGGGCATCCCATCGTGGATCTCGACTTAAGTCATTTCCCGGCGCCCGAGGTCGAACGGATGGCTCCCAAGTCTTCCGGAACGCCCGCGATAGCTTTCCACCCGTCGATAGCGCCAGTGCTGGAGAACCAAGCGATCGCGCGTGGATTGATCTACGATTCGGCTAAAGATCCAAAGCCCGTCGATCAAGCGATTCCCATCTTTGCCCAGATGGAATCCGGGGGCTGTGCGATCGATTTTGATCAGGACGGGTGGGCGGATCTGTATATCGCCGAGTCAGGTGGAACGCCTGGCAAGCAAAATTCGAAAGCCAACCATCTTTTCCGAAATCGAAACGGCAAGTTTGACGACGTGACACAAAACGCTGGGGTCGCCGATAGCGGTTTTGCACAGGGAGTCACCTTTGGCGACGTCAATGAAGATGGGTTTAGCGATCTTGTCGTCCTAAACTACGGAACCAACCGATTGTTCATTAACAACGGTGACGGAACGTTTCGCAGAGCTGACGAATGGTTTAGTCGGCAAAATGCCACGGTATGGTCGACTAGCGCGGCAATCGCCGATTTGAACGGAGATGGCATCTCGGATCTTTTTTGTTCGCGTTACTGCGACGGAATAGACGCTGTTCAGACGGCCTGCCAAGATTCCGAGGGAAATGAAAGTCCTTGCTTGCCCACAAAATTTGCAGCTGCTCAAGATCAGTTTCTTGCAGGCACGCCCGCGGGCGGCTTTGAGGATATGACGGACCGCTGGACCGACCCACCAGGCCAACTTGGACGTGGGCTCGGTGTCGTTGCCGGTTCGCTCGATTCGAAGCCAGGGGTAGACCTGTTTGTCGCCAATGACATGACCAGCAACCATTTTTGGAGTTCTAGTGAGTCCAACAAGACGCAGGATTCGCCGTTGACGTTTGTCGAATCGGCTACGCTCCGTGGGTTGGCATTTGATGGTGGCTTTAACCCGCAAGCCTGCATGGGAATCGCCACGGGTGATCTTGATGAAGATGGCGACGTTGACTTTTATGTCACCAACTTTGAACAGGAACACAACACCTTCTACGAGCAGACCACCCAGGACATCTGGTCGGATCGGACCACACAACGTGGGATTCGACAAACAAGCTTCTTTCAGCTTGGCTTCGGAACACAGGCGATCGATTTCGATAACGATTCACATTTGGAACTCATGGTTGCCAACGGACATGTCTACCGAGGTGCGGAACCACCGTCTTCGTATTTCCAAAAGATGCAGATCCTTCGGCGTAGCTCGATGTCCGGATATGAAGCGATCGACCTGACGCGCAGCGGCGCCTACTTCAATCGGTCCCACATCGGACGTGCGTTGTGGACGATCGATGCAAACCAGGACGGACGAATTGATGCTGCTGTCACTCACCAAAGTGAACCGTTCGCGTTACTCGTCAACCAAACGGACACTGACAACGCTTGGATCAGGATTCGGCTCGTCGGCCGCCAAGCAACTCGCGATGCGATCGGAGCAAACGTTACGGTAAAGACCCGCAATACGACTCGAATGGCACCGCTCATCTCCGGCGATGGATTCTACTGTGCAAGCGAGCGTGTCCTCCATTTTGGACTTGGAAAGATCGATGCAGCGAATGACGCTGTCCACATTCAAATCCGATGGCCCAATGGCGACGTCCAAGAAACTTCCGCCGCTTGCAATGGTCGGTTTTTGGTCGTGCAAGGAAACGACGCTTTCCAGTTGGACGGATCGAGAGATGACGGATAGACCTTTCAAGCTCCTATTCCCGGTCGTAACCCTTTTGTGTCTCACTTGGGTGGGATGCGAATCAAAGAAGCAAGTGGCCAACAGAACTGCAACATCACCGCGTGTTGGAGATTTGAACGAAGAAGTCACGCCCCTGGTTGCCGCAAGGCGCGCGTTCCAAAGAATGGATTTGTTGACTGCCAAGCAGCAGATCGGCCAAGCGCTCGTCGAATCGCCTGATGATCCCCAATCGCTCTTGCTGGCCGCTGACATTGCCAGCGCCGAAGGTGATCATGACGCGGCTTCTCAGTGGACGATTAGCGTCGCGAAGCAAGGTGATTTCACCGACAAAAAGCTCGTGCAACAGTGCGCAACGCAGCTGCTATCACGCGGAAAGCTGTTCGAGGCCATCGACTTTTTGGAGGAAGTCGTTCAGAAACAGCCGGACCAATCTGAGACGCGGCGCAACCTACTGCACTGGCTATTTAATGCGGAACAACATCAGCGGGCAAATTTCCACGGTCGTGTGCTAGTCCGCCAGCGTGCGTTCGACAAAACCATGTTGTTCTTAATGGCAACTCACGAGCAACGCGACATACCACCCAATTCACTCAATGGACTATCACGACTCAATCCATCTGATCGGAGGCTGGAAGTAGCCAAACTCCGCGTGCTTTTCGACAATGGGCAGTGGGATCAGTTCCGCGCACTTGCGGACCAGATTCTGTCCTCGTCACCTGATTTCGTCACCGTGCAGCTACTACTGGGCCAACACTACGTTCAGACCAATCAGTACGAACAGTTGCCTGCTTGGTTGCAGAAAGTGTCACCCGACGCCGAGCTACATTGGCAATACTGGGAGGTGCTTGGTGACTGGGCAATGAATGGCCGCAATTATGCTGAAGCTGCGCGTGCTTACTTTGAAGCGTCTCGGCGTGATCCGGCGATTGCCTCCGTTGCAACAAAACTTGCGCAGAGCTTACTCCTGTGCGATGCGTCCGAATTCGCTGATGCGATTCCAAAAGATGCATCGAAGGTCGCTAGAGAACGTGGCGAACTGTTGACACGGTTCCTGCAAGAAAAGGAACGCTTTCACAAGCGACAGAGAAGGTCCAATGCGACGATCGCACAAATGGCAACCACTTTGGAACAGTTGGGGCGGTTGTGGGAGGCCGAAGCGTGGACTGCGGTAGGAATCGCCGAACCGGACGGAGATGTTGATGAATTGAAGATTATCCGCGAACGAATCATTGGCAAACTGAAAGCGGATACGCCATGGCAGTTAGCGCGTTCGCAGCCCTACATGTCGCTCGACTTGGCATCGCTACCGCTACCGAGCAGAAACTTACCCGCTGATTCAAGTGATTCGGAAACACCCGCGGAAATTGTTCCGTCTATCCGTCCGAAGTTAGTGGAGCAATCTAAAGAACGCGGGTTGATTGACAATCCGCGCGTTCCTGTGACCGTAGGCGACGGAATCATTCCCTTGTATGCGCAACTCGGTTTTGGCGGGGCAGCGCTGGATTTTGACAACGACGGTTGGACGGATATCTACGTCGCGAGCTGCGGCGAAAAGCCGATGACGCCCGAAAAAGGTGACGGACATTTATTTCGGAACGTCGCTGGCCGATTTGCTGATTCTGGCGATCTTGCACAAATCGAAGACGTGGGGTTCGCGCAAGGTGTTGCAGCAGGCGACATCAATGAAGATGGTTTTGTAGACCTGGTGTTGCTCAACTACGGTTTCGATCAAGTGTTTATCAACAACGGGGATGGTACTTTCAACGAGCGAAAAGGCTGGATTGAAAACCGTGAAAACAGCTGGTCCACCAGTGGTGCGATTGCGGATATTAATATGGATGGGCTCTCCGATTTCGTGTGTTTGAAGTATTGCAAACCTGCGGAGCCGTTACGAAAGAGATGCACCCTGCCGCCATCCGATTCGATCGACTATTGCACGCCCACGAATTTTGCCGCAGATGTCGACCAGTTTTATCGTGGGCAACCGGACGGTTCATGGGTCAGTGCGAATGAACAGTGGAATGCGAATCCAACGAATCCAGGGCGCGGTTTGGGAGTTGTTATTGGGCAGTTGGACAGCAAACCAGGAACGGATGTGTTTGTTTCCAACGACATGACGAGCAATCATTTTTGGAGTATGGAGACGCCACAGCCATTCACACTTCAGGAAACGGCCATCGTCCGGGGACTAGCGTTAGGCGAGCGGTCTCGTCCCCAAGCGAGCATGGGAATTGCTGTGGGAGACTTCGACATTGATGGCGACGTTGACTTGTTTGTCACAAATTTTGAATACGAGCACAACACGCTATACGACCAACAGCATTCAGGGGTTTGGAAAGACGCCTCTCGGATGAATAGCCTGGTCCAAAGCAGTTTTTTGCCGCTGGGATTCGGCGTTCAAGCGATTGATTTTGATAACGATTCACAGTTGGAGCTGGTGGTCGCCAATGGGCATGTTCATCACAACGCAAAGTCTGGATATGCACAGCGTCCGCAAATACTGCGTCGGGCCGCGAGGGGAGGGTTCGAGTCCTTTGAGCCAAGTGACTTTGCCGGTTACTTCGGTGAACGCCATGTCGGAAGGGCGCTTTGGTGCATGGACTTTGATCGCGATCAGCTTGTCGATTTAGTCGTGACGCACCAGCGTCAGCCCACGGCCTTGCTTCACAATCAGACGCTCAATGCGGACAAGAATCACTGGCTTCGGGTTAGCCTCGTCGGGACTAACTCAGCCCGCGGCGCTGTTGGCTCCGTTGTTACAGTCACTTATGGTGAAAAACGAATGATACGGACGGTTGTGGCTGGAGATGGGTTCTTCTGCTCCTGCGAGAATACGCTGCACTTCGGACTCGGGGCTCGGTCAAGCGGTGAGGGTATTCAGAGCGTCCAGATCGACGTGTGCTGGCCCGACGGAAGATCACAAACGTATCAGTCGTCTGCTGACCAGGAGTGCTTGATCACCGAAGGGGATTCTGAAATTTTCGTTTATTCAGTTGCGGCAGAAAATCAAAACTGAATCTCATTGCAGGTGTTGAGCGAAAGTCGTGATGACTGTTTAGCACTTGACGGAATAGGATCGTCCACGACTACTCACAAAACGCGTACAAGTGGGTGTTGGATCTTAGGAAAATTTTCCCATCGCTGATCGCTGGCGTTGCGCCAAAGCCGCTTTTGTCGAACGACAAATCGTTTGACGCGACGACTTTGAACTCTGCATCCGCTGCGATGACGTGCACTGCACCTGATCCCATCGTGAAATAGATATTCCCGTTCGCCAAAACGGGTGACGCGTAGTCGGCACCGCCACCCCCGCCGCGACCACCTCGTCCGCCGCCAAACCCACCTCCGCCAAAACCGCCCCTTCCACCACCAGGACCTCCGCCATCAGCGCCACCTTGGTTGGACGATCCACCACTTGCTGGTAGTCGCTCTTGGAAGACTCGTGTGCCATCTTTCGCACTGACACATTCAACGACTGTCCCGCTGATCGAAAAGAGGTGTCCGTTGTGTAACACAGGTGTTGCGTATCGTGTCCGCAGGCTGCCTTCCCAGAGCGTGTTCGCTTCGCTGACGTCGCCTTTACCGCCCGCTTTGACCGCAAACGATTCTTCGCCGGTGGCGTAGACGATGCCGTCGTCTCCGGCGACGACACTCACCTGCGCATTACGCGAGTTGACGCCGTTGGCATACCAGCGCAGCTTGCCTGTCGCTTCGTTCATGCCCCAAATTTCGCCAATCACCGAAAGGACCACTTCGGTCGTGTCGCCTGATTCAACCAACACGGGTGTTGTCCAACATTCGCCTAGTGATTCCGCTCCCACTTTGTGCACCACTTTGCCAGTCGCTTTATCCAGCCAATAGATCGCCAGCGATTCATCGGCGGCATTAACAATCACGTGTTTTTCCGAAACGATCGGACTCGCTGCGGAACCAAATCCCTTGTAGCTTGGTTCGTTACCGACGCTTTGTTTCCACAGTTCGTTTCCATCCAAATCGAAGGCATGGACGCCCGATTTTCCAAAAAACGCGAACACCGATTCACCGTCGCTGACAGGCGTGTTACTGGCGTAGCCGTGCGTTGTCACGCCTGGTGGTCGGTAGGCGTCCTCGGGCATGGTGGCATCGACAGTCTTGCTCCAAAGTGTTTTGCCTGTGTTGCGATCCGCACACACCAAGTGCCGTTTTAGATCTTCCATTTCTCCTTCGTTATCGCCCATGCCATAGCCGGAGTAACAGGTCACGAAGACCTTGTCTCCTACCACAATCGGGCTCGATACGCCCTTGCCGGGGAGTTTCAGCTTCCACTTGAGATTTTTGTCTTCACCGAACTCCGTAGGAGCATCACCTTGAGCGACTCCCGAGCCGTTGGGGCCGCGAAATCGAAGCCAATCGGCGCTTGTCGAGTCGACTAGGAGACCAAAAAACAAGCAGCCGAAGAGTAGTTGGCGAATCATCTGTGCGAAGACCTTGCGTGGAGGAGAAATGCCCGTGCTAAGTAGCGGCCAATAGAACAAGCAGTTTCAACCCCCATTTCAAAGCTTGGTTTCGCACCGAAGTGTCGACTTTCCAAATTGAATGGGCAAGCAAGAAGTATCCGCGATTCGGCGGTGGAATCTGAGAAGATCCTTCTAATTGGGAGAATGAAGCGTTCTTTGCACCGTTTTTTACGGTGCAATCTCTGCTGAGAATATGTTTGGGATTTGGGGCGACGATATGCCTCCAGTGAACAGCTTGCTTGATTTGCAAGTTCTCGAATTCTTCACGGGCGGAAACGTCGCGATCAGGGAATTTCCCGTACTGCTTTTCGAATTTGCATCGCTTTGACTGAGTGGCCACACAAATTGCATCGGCTCAAGCATCCCGATGCATTCAGCATATCAGTCGCCAAGCATATCGCGGCCGCCAATGAACTGCGGGCAGCCATGTTGGGGTGTAAGTCCTCGCTTCCAAGATCTCGTACTCAGGCCGATGCAAACCAAGCATTGCCAAGCGAAGTTTCGGCACTTGGCGTTTAGGGTGAACCGCGCAGGCTGCGATGCCATCAATCGTCAATATCGGACCCGGGCACCAGGTGTAAATCAGCGACTGTATACGGGCATGCCGGAGGGGATTTGGTTGCGCCGATCGATTTAGAGAACTATTCAAAAAGTCAAAATTTACGTTGCATTTACATCGCATTGAAGCACTTCGTTGATCCTGTATGCTTTCGCATAATTCTCTGTCATAGCGTTTGCAATTCAAAACGCCCTGCAGCTTGCTTCCGCACTTAGGTTCATCGATGCAAGAGGAACACATCACGCCTTCCCGTCTTCGTGTTCCGCGAGGCTTGGTACTGGAGTTGGTACCGTTGGCCATCGTAGTGCTGCTCGCATCAGCGTATCCTTTGACTCTGGTTCGCCACAGTCCTTTCTCCCATGACTCGGTTTTGATGACGGTCTTGGCGCTATGCCTGGTCAACGTGTGGTTTTGGCTTCAGCATCCTCGGCGTTTGCGAAGCGCTTTCGGATATTTGGTTGTATCTGTGGTGGCATGCTTGCCGATTTTGTTTTGGGCGTTGCAAGAGTCGATGACGCGCGACGCGCCATGGGATGTCGTGACGTTGAGTGTTGCATGGATACCGGTTGTCGTTAGCACTTCAATCGTTTGCTCGCTGTTGATACGGATGACCAGCCGTTGGCGACTTATTGATGCTCAGTATGAAGTTCCTACCTCGATCGCTATTGCCTCACAGTTCAGCTTGCGCGATCTCTTTGTATTCGTTTTAGCTATGGCGGCTCTTTTCGCCACGTTTGCGAAAATTGATGGTATCCAACGAGCGAGCAGCGGCTATGGAGACAGAGACGGGATAACCACCGCTGTCTATTACCTCATTGCAGCGCCAGCAATATCGCTATCGTATTTATGCTTAATGCGATGCTTGTCGATTGGCGGGAACCTGAAACAGAAATCGATCTGCATAGCAGTTGGCGTGGCGGTCACATCCGCGGTCCTCCTTCTTTTTCCGATAGCTTATTACACTACAAGAGTCGTTTGGATTGATTTTTATGGGCTCGAGCGAACGTACTGGGGCGATGTTGACACAACGCAAATCTCTTTTCTTTTTAGAGACGTAAGAAGGAGCATTGGGGGGTGTTTCGCCGGCGCTCTACTCTTGCTGGTGCTCTGTGCTGTGATTCGTCGATGCGGCCTTGTGCTGCAAAGCATCCGCCCTCACTCGAAAGGCAGTTGATACCACACAGTACAGGATTGCCGCAGCATCAATTTGTTTATCTTTGCGTAACGACGATGCGTGACGCGAAAAGCTCGTTCATCGAATGCCTGTGCTATCGACGAACGTTTCGATTGGAACGTAGACGGAGTTCGCCATTTTTACAAAGAGGTTGGATAGGCGTTTTTTCTCTTCACCGTAGGTCACAAACTAGCCGGCCTTGAGCCTCATCTTCTTGCCGCCGGCCGGGATCAGCGGGAAGTTTGTGTTGTCGTGAACTTGAGAGGTCGCAGCACCTCGAACCGCGAGGCAACGGTCAAGCGGCGAACCATCTCTCTGTGGTCTCAATCAGCGGAGGAATGTTTTTTGGTGGTGCTGGCGGAGGATCGTTCAAGATCACGTCTGCCAACCGGACTCGGTGTTGAATCGCATAAGAGTTCATTCCATCCGCGTGACCGACCAGGAACGTCCCCAGTGTTAACAGTCCGCCTCGATGATCGTCATCGCTCACTTTGACCTTCACAAAGTCATCACCTCTCACGCCCTTGAAGTTCGCGCTGCACAGAGAAACAGCTCAAAGGGAAATTGATCGACGTGCCACGTTTGTTTCCCGCAAATTGCTCAGTGGCGGGAAAGATCGGTTTTGAACGTTGCTCGTCTTGTAGTGAGAGCTTCCACGATTGCAGTGAGGATGAGCAGCACTCCGAAGAGCGCGAAAGCACCCGAGGGCAATATGAAAGCCAACGCTCCCATGCCGTCCGACGCATTTGGCAAACCTTGAAGATACTTCATCGTGAAAACAAAGGGCACGACCAAGACCGTACCCAATGCAAGCTTTTCAAAAGCCGGTAACCTGAATTTATGAGTGCCGGGCTCAGGTGATTTGGCGAATTGACTGCCCAGTTTCTTGAGGCATCGTGCCGCAAAGGCGAGCCAGATGAACCAAGCAAGATGATTCGGCGAAATGTCAATTACTTCCCTGAAAGCTCCCTGGGATTCAATCCAGAAAACGAAACCTAGCAGAACCACGGGTGGGCCGAGAACAGTCAACGAGAGAATGCCAACCCAGATCTTCCGAACAGCTTTTCGTTTTTCTCCGAGTGCGCGAGCGATTTCGGCGAGCAAGAAAGCAACGGCGGACAGCCAGATTCCCGACACCAACCGTTCCGCAGATTTCAAAGATCCCCGATCGTTTTCCAGCCAGAACAGTAAGAGTAGGGCAACAGCAGAAAGCCCAGTGAGAGCCACTCCAACGATCATGAGTAGTCTAAGAAGCTTTTTTATATCGCCTCTATGAGACTGGATGGTCTGAATGACTTTGCAGCGTATTTTTTTATTGGAAGGTTTTGGAGAACGATGAACGCTAGGTCAGTGCTCAATCGAGAACGGTGACTTTGTCGAAACATCTAGGAGTGGCAAAAACTTGGCGTTGCGCTTGTATCAACTGAATCAATTGCGACAGCCAAAAAAACGTACCTCCACTCACGCCACTCTGGCTCCCCTCTCCTTCAGCTTGCTGAGGGAGAGGGGCTGGGGGTGAGGGAGCCGAACACATACCAATGAGCGTCAATCGTCTACTCAATTTGGACTCCACACAGCTGACTTGGGCGAAGTGTCAGACCTAGGCGATCCTGTCATTGGAAGCTGCTGCGTGATCGATCTGTCACCACGACCCTGCGAAAGACATGTCAAGGTCGGTCGTGCGATCGCAAGCGTTGCGGTGGAACGCACTACGGACCTGGGAAGTTATGCTCTCAAATGCGAGTAAGGCCAATTGCGTACCGTTGGATTTTTCCGGCTATTATAAAGCGAGTTCTCCAACACACGGTGAAGACATGATCCAACGACGAACGGTTTTGCGTGGCCTTGGCCTTTCGGTTGCCCTTCCTCTGCTTGAACGTGAAGCTGGCGCGGCTCCTGTCGCTGCTCCTATGCGGATGGTCTGTGTTGCGAATCCGCTGGGGTTCATCCCGGATGTGTTCTTTCCCAAAGAGGCTGGTAGTGGCTACAAAACGACTCGGCTGCTTGCACCGCTTCCTCGTGACAAGTTCACGGTGTTTAGCAATTTGGACCACGGGGTTTCAGGTGGGCATGCCGGAGTCCATGCGTTTTTGAGTGGCATCCGCGATAACGAAGCGAGCCAGTTTGCAGAAAAGAACATTACGGTGGATCAGCGTGCCGCTGAGCACGTTGGGTCGACCACTCGTTTTCCTTCTATTGTTGCAAGCGTCGGCGAAGGCAACGGGACGCTTGCGCCGCAGAATTCATGGACGCGGAATGGAGTCAACATCCCGCCGATCTCGGACCAACGCGATTTGTTTCGTGCTTTGTTCGTTGATCGTGACCAATCGGCGAAGAAGCAACAGCGTGAATCGCTTCGCCGCAACAAAAGCGTTCTGGACTCGGTCCGACAGCAGGCCAAGATCCTGGGTGGCGAACTGGGGACGCGCGACCGTGCGAAGCTGGATGAATATTTCACCAGCGTTCGCGAAGTGGAAAAGCGATTACAGATGGCCGAGGCTTGGGTCGACAAACCCAAACCTGCCGTCGACTTGAAAACGCCCGATGGCAAAGAATCGTTCACTCAAACGCTGCCGCTGTTTTACGATCTGATTACGCTGGCGCTCCAAACCGATTCCACGCGAGTCGCGACGCTAAGCATTCCGGGAACGCTGCCGGTCGGCGACCTCGGTCTGTCCGGTGGATACCATTCATTTTCGCATCATGGCAAAGACCCCGAACTGCGTCGCGGTCTGATGAAGATCGAGACGATGCAGGTGGAAAACTTGGCTCGCTTCATTCGTCGCTTGGATTCGATCGAGCAGCCGGACGGTCGAACGCTGCTGGATTGCACGATGGTCTTGTCAGGCAGTGGAATGGGGAACGGCAGCTCGCACAGCAACCGAGACCTTCCCATTGTCTTGGCCGGCGGCGGCTTCAAACACGGGCAGCATATGGTGATGCCCGAGAAGAGCCACGTCCGCGTGCCTCTGTCAAATCTGTTCACGACGATGCTGCAGCGGTTTGGTGTCGAAACCGATCGTTTCAACAAGGCGACCGGGACGCTCAGTGGATTGGAGCTGGCATGATGACTGTTCTAAATCGCTGGTTTGCCTTGTGTTGCGTCTTGGTAGTGGGGACTGTGTTTTCGGAAGCCAACGATGTTTCGCCAGCGGGCTTTTTGAAGACTCACTGCATTCGCTGCCATGGAGGGGACAAGCAGGAGGCTGATCGTCGCTTCGACGGGCTAAGTGATGACCCCGTTGATGTTCGGCAGATGGAGGTCTTCAAAGACGCGCTGGACCAAATCAACTTAGGCGAAATGCCACCGGCAGATGAACCACAGCCAAGCGATGAAGATCGCATTGCCATTGCTGCCACAATGCAAAAAATCTTAGACGCGGCAAGCAAACGGCTGTCTGGTCAATCAGGAGCGACGGTGCTGCGCCGGCTGAACCGGTATGAGTACGACCGGAGTGTCCGTCAGCTACTCTCGCTTGAGTCGTTATTGATCGAGCCAACGGGTGACTTTCCGCCAGACGAAAGTCATGAGAACTTTCGCAACAACGGCGAATCGTTGATCTTGAGTGACTTTCTACTGTCGCGTTACCTGGAGGCTTCGGAAAAGTACTTGCGTGCGGCGGTTGCACCAGTCAATCAGCCCCAGGTTCAGAAATGGACCTTCAATGCGCCGTTCTATCCGACCGGCAATCGCCACGACGGCAAAGACGTGCCGGAGAAGTACCAACACATACGCAAAAACTACCATGACGAAGGTGGTTTTCTTTGGCTGGCGAAATTCAGTAGAGGTGTCCCGCTAAGTGGACGTTACAAAATCCGTGTGAAGGCGGACGGGATTGATCGCGATTATCCCTATCCGGAAACTCGAATGAAAATCCCCAAGGATGATCCGATCCGAATGCAGGTCATTGCCGGGAATGCTGCGGCGGGCGACTTGGAAACAACGAACGCGTTGGACAAGGTGCTCGCGGAATTCGAGCTCGCGGACCACGATCCACAATGGTACGAAGCCACGGTTTGGCTGGACAAAGGGTTTCAGCCTCGGATTGCGTATCCCAATGGACCACTTGGCGTAAAACGGTTTCGCGGAAAACTGGTTCGCGAATATCCGCAAGAGTTCAAGGGTTACATCGACAATTGGGTGCCGCCGTACAACATTATGCACCCGGCTTTCGAGAAGGCGGAAAGTGAGAGACTGATCGCGGCGTTTCGCGAGGAACAAAAGGCGCTGAAGGACGCCGGCAAGCCCTACGCAGTCTTTGGCACCAGCAATTCGATCAACATGCGCGATGCGTGGGGTCAGTTCTACGCCGAATACGATGGGCCAAGAGTTCGCGTTTACGAAGTTCAAATCGAAGGGCCGATTTTTGACAGTTGGCCACCTCCCCATCACCGTCGGCTTTTTGGCACCGTGCGACCCAGTGACAAGAATGCACAGCGACTGATCAGCCGATTTGCTGAGCGAGCGTTTCGCAGACCGGTCAACGATTTGACGCTCGAGTCGTTGTTTGGCTTGTACCAAAGCGAACGCCAGAGCGGCAACGAACCGCTGGATGCGATCCTTGCCACGTATCAGGCCGTGTTGTGTTCGCCGAATTTCATTTTCCTGCATCAGGGTAAAGAAGATTTAGACGCCTATGACATCGCGAGTCGGTTGAGCTTTTTCCTGTGGTCTGCGCCTCCGGATGATGCGTTGCTCGCATGTGCTGCAGATGGTTCGTTGCTAAATCCAAACACTCGAAGGCAGCAGACTCGGCGGATGCTTGCCGATCGGCGAAGTGATGCTCTGGTGAGGCAATTCCCGGACGCTTGGCTGGGACTGTCGAAACTGGGCACAATGCTGCCCAGCCAATCGGCTCACCCCGAGTACTTCGTCCAGAACTTAGAAGAGGCGATGCGCCGCGAAGTCGCTTTGTTCGTTGGCGACGCGATCGAACACGACCGGCCAATCACCAATTTTCTGGATGCAAATTACACTTTCGTCAACGGGCCGCTTGCGCGGTTGTATGAGATCGACGGAGTCCACGGCAACCGGTTTCAACGTGTCACATTGACCGATCGCCGACGGGGTGGATTGCTGGGGATGGCCGGAATCTTGACGGCGACCGCCAACGGGATCGAAACCTCTCCGGTCGTTCGTGGCGTCTGGGTGTTGGAGTCGATCCTGGGCACACCGCCTTCGCCTCCACCACCGGACGTCGAACCACTTGAGCCGGATATTCGCGGTGCTGTTTCGATCCGCGACCAGCTGAAAAAGCACCGCACGGTCGCGACGTGCAATGCTTGTCACCAGAAGATCGATCCGCTCGGGTTCGCTCTGGAATCGTTTGATGAAATCGGACGTCACCGCGAACGTTATCACCAGAGCAAGACACTCGTGAAAGTCGACACGAATGGTTCTCTACCCAGCGGAGAGTCATTTCAAGACGTCCGCGAGCTGAAGCCACTGTTGATCAAACAGTCGAACAAGTTTGCCAAGAATCTGGTCGAGAAACTAATGGCCTATGCCACGGGGCGTGATCCAAGTATCCAGGACCAGCTAGAAGCCGAAAAGATTGCGGCCAGCGCACCGGCGAACAAGTTGGGTTTCCGATCGTTGATAGAAGAAATTGTGTTGTCCGAAGGGTTTCGGCGGTAGTCGTGTACGTGTCCGCCAACGACGGCAAGACAATTCCTGTGGTGCGTTGTGTGAAAACACCACCTTCGGTCGCTTGCTGTTTTGATCGACTTCCTTTTCCTTCAGGGAAATGCCATAGCGGACTTTTCAGGCTTCACTCTCACGGAGCGAGAGTGAAATTCAATACGCAGGCAAATTGAAGTAATCAAATCCGCTACCGCGTTGCTCGGAGGGAGAGCAAAGCTTGAGCTTCCGCTATCGCATTGCCTTTGGGGGAGTTGGGATTCGCTTGCTTCGGTCCTAAGGTTTCATCACACAGTACAGATTCTGGTCAGATCGTATCAGCAACCGCTTGCCGACGATCGCGGGTGTTGCGTTGAACAGTTCGCCTTCGGTTCCCAGTTTGTTGATGCCCAGTTCTTGGTATTCGGGGGAAGCCTTCAGGACCAAGACACCAGCGTCGCGAGTGGTTAGGAATAGTTTTTCTCCGTCGCTAACGATTGAAGCGTAGACGCGACTTCGTGTTGGTAGTCTCTCGCGGAACATCATTTCTCCGTCGCTCGCTCGCAGACACAGTGCAATGGATTTGTCGTGTGACCAGTAGAGATGCCCGTCAACCAAAATCGGGCTCGTGACGTTTGCTCCCAGCGACACATCCCACACGAGGTTTGATTCGCTGACATCACCGCGGCCACCGGCTTTGATCACGAAGGTCTTGTTGCTGCGTCCTCCGCTGCAATACAGCGTTTCGCCATCGGCGACAACGCAGGGGACAATGTAGTCTTCGATGGCGTCACAGGACCAAAGTCTGGAACCTGTCTTAGGATCCAGGCCCAAGATCGCTTCCTTTTGATTCACCACCAATTCGGTCGAACCGTTTTTCAGCGTGACCAGTGTTGGCGTCGTCCATGCTCGGACGATTTCGTCGGTACGCCAGCGGACTTCACCCGTTGATTTTTCGATTCCATAAACCGCACCGTCTTCAATCGACGCATTCATGATGACGAGATCTTCGAACAGCATGGGGCTGGCTGCCGCACCGAAACCTGCCGTCTTTGTTCCGACACTTCTGCGCCAAAGTTCGTCTCCGGCATGACTAAACGCGACGACTCCTGACGGGCCAAAGAAGGCGTAGACATTTTTGTCATCCGCGCAAGGTGTTGGCGACGCATAACCATGATCGACGACACGCTTGCTGGCTTTTTGCTCTTCGGGCGACGGATCAATTTGCCGATCCCAGACAAGGCTGCCGTCCGCCAGTGAAAGGCACAGCACGTGCAGCTTTAGCTTCGTCCGGTCACCGGGATCTTCGGCGCTGAGTCCGTACCCGGAGAATGCAGTCAGAAATATTTTGTCGCCAACAATGACTGGGCTGCTGGAGCCCTTGCCGGGCAGCGTCGTCTTCCACGCCAAATTCTCTGTTTCGCTCCAGGTTGCCGGAATATCGGAGCCAGCGATGCCGCGGCCCGATTCGCCTCGAAATCGTGACCACTCTTCGGCGGGCAGATCGGTAACGGAATCAATCGTGACCAGCGAAAGCAAAGCGACGACAAGACTGAAAGCGGCTGTTTTTGGAGGGATCATCGGGGCCAAAGGGTTATCGGTGAAACTGAATTTGGGTAGGCAATTTGGTGATTTGACAGTGACCATCATAAACCTGTTACTGGTATTTGAGTGCAGCATGTGAAAACTGGTCCTCGGCGACCGTGCCAACCCTTTGAATTACCGGCAAAACCGGGCCTTCTTGAGGACGAGATCCATTGCTTGCGTGCCGATGAAATATTGACTTTTTGCGGTGTTCTGGGTAGTTTGAATTCCCCGATTGGCAGATCCCATAAAGTCGATATCGACGACTTCCGTGATGTGTCAATGAAGTCCCACCCCCCGCCTATGCGTCTCTGGCCAATTGGTGAGTTGAAAATCTCACTCCGTTGGTCGTCGCGACGATGTGATTCGCGCCTGATTGCTGCTGCGATTGCATTTTCAAATCAACCCAATTGATCGAATGTTTCATTCTTCCATACGAACTCAATGCGTTCTGCTTAAGAGCTGGCCGCGATGCCATGCCTGTTTGGTCATTCCAAGTTGTCGCTTGGGTTTGTTGTGCCTGGTCACATTGGTGGTCTTGTTCACCGCAACACACACCAGTGCTCAAGAATCCCAGGACACACCGTCTCAGACGAAAACGACTGAGCGGCTCCAAGAAGGATTGGTCAGATTTTCATTCGAGGGAACTCCTTGGCGTGAGGTGATCAATTGGATTGCCGACGAAGCCGAGTTGGCGCTACATATTGGTGATGTGCCGACAGGCAGCTTTACGTACTCCGATCCAAATGCGTTTTCGCATCAAACTGCCATTGATCGCATCAATTTGTTTCTGCTTCCGCAGGGATTCACGTTGGTTCGCAGTGGACGTTTACTGACGGTCATCAATCTGACAGATCCGCGCAGCATGCAGCAACTGGATTCTATCGCGACGTTAGTCACCGTTGAGCAATTGAACGAGCGGGAGAACCACGACGTTGTGAAGTGCATCTTCCCATTGGGCGAAACCGATGCGGAGGATGCCGTTGATGAGCTCAGCGCGATCAACCTAATGACGCAGCCGGCGGTGTTCTCGAAGACCAACCAGCTGATGATTACTGACACAGCGGGGCGTCTAAAGAATGTGAAAGCGATCTTGGACGCCTTTCGCCCTGGCCCGATGGACAATGGCACGATCGTCAAGACACTTGTGCTTGAGCACGTTTCTGCCGACGACATTCTTCAAGTCGCTCGTCCACACATGGGATTGGCCACCGACGAAATGATTGGGATCGATGTCAGCTTGTCTGCAGACACCAACGGCAAGTTCATTTTTGTTACCGGTGTTGAGGACAAAGTCAAACTACTGGAGAGCCTTGTCACCGCTTTGGACAAGCCGAAGAAGACCATGGCGAATAGCGGGGGCAACATCTTGAAGGCTCATGTCGTGGAAGGGGGGAATGTCGAAACCGTCTACAACGTGCTGCTGACGCTCTTGGCCGACAAGGAAGTGCGACTTTCGATCGACGAAGAAGCTGGCAGCGTTGTCGCACTGGCAACGCCTGCTGTGCAAGAAGAAATCGAAGCCACGGTTGAACAACTGCAGGCTTCGACGGCGGAATTCGAGGTCATTCCACTTAAGTCCGTCGATCCGTATTTCGTCATCAGTTTGCTAGAGGAAATGTTGGATCTACCCGATGCGTTGACGGATCCGGAGGACATCGATCCTGACACTCCCAAGATTGATGCCGATCCAGGCAACATGCGTTTGTTCGTTCGAGCAAAGAAGCCTCAGATTGAACAGATCAAAAAGATCGTTGCCGGTCTGGACAGTACTTCGAGCGCTGCAATCGTGGATGATCAGAGCACGATGCGGATCCTTCCGCTCAAAGGCGAGGAAGCTGAACGAACGTTGGTGACAGCGTCAAAGTTCTGGCGCGGCGCGAACCCCGTGATCATGTACCGTTCAAGCGATGATTCGGTAGTCAACGTGACAGAGCGAACGTTGAACGCGGAGCCGGCAGAGCCCAAAAAACCTGAGCCCAGCTCAGACATCCAATTGGCGGCAATTAATTTGCGAAATCAACGCGTGCTGACGACTAATTCCAGTAGTCAGGCGTCTGCGATCCGCTGCCAAGTCACTGCCCGCGGCTTGCTGGTTCAGTCCGATGACGTGAACGCCTTGGACAAGTTTGAGGAGCATCTTCGCACGATTGCCGGTCCAGTCGACACGTTACCTTCACCGCCGGTGGTTTATTACTTGAAATACACCAAGGCCGATGGTGCTCTCCGCATGCTGGCGGAACTGCTTGACGGTGGCGACGCGGCGAAAGAAGGCGAAGCGGGGACCTTGGTCAATGGCTACGTCTCGGCTAGTTCGATGAGCAGTTTCCTGGGCAGCTTTGTCACCAGTCGAGATGGCACGACAACGATGACGTCGGGTTCTGTCACGGTTGTTGCCGATCCACGGCTGAATCGGCTGATCGCGCAAGGCACCAAGAGCGACATCGCGCTGATCGAAAGCTATTTGAAGATTCTGGACAAAGACAACAGCATCATCGAAATTGAAACGCACGGAACCACGCGAGTGATTGAGCTATTCAACACACGTGCGAGCGAAGTGGCAGACGTCATTCGCCAAGCCTATGGCGACCGGATTCTGGCCACGTCTAACGCGACACCTCAGGCTGCAGCTGGCAAAGGTGATCCGGCAGCGGCGCAGCGAGAAGCTGCCGCGGCAGCAAAAGCAGCTGCCACGGCAAAGGCATCTGCCAAGGACAAGAAAGCGACAGCGAAGGCGCCCGCCAAAAACGCCAAGGGAAGCGTCGTCGATACTGAACCGAAGATGACGCTTGCGGTTCATGATCCCAGCAACTCGCTGATCGTGACTGCTCCAGATGCTCTTTACGCCAAGGTCGAAAAATTGGCTCGCGCGATTGACACTCGCGGTGAGCAGGCCATCGAAGTCATTACACCGATGAACGGGATGGTTTTCGAGGCGGTGCTGCAGGAACTTTTGGGTCAGGAGCCAACGACACGCAGTCGGTCAACGGCGTCTCGGTCCACGAGTAGTCGAGCGACCCCCTCTACATCTCGTTCCAAGACAGGCCGATAGGCAAACGCCATGCATTTTTATCGACGTTTGCTTCTCTTGTTTGCGTGCCTTCTGGCCCCGTCCGTTTTGGCACCGACGGTTGGCTATTGCCAGTCGGGCCTGCGACAATCCTTGGAGCGGTTGGACACCAACGAAGACGGCGAAATCCAGCCGGAAGAGATCACGCCGTTGGCACGCCCGTTTTTGGAGCGAGTTGCTCAGGCAAGGCGTATGACGCTCAGCCGGGAGTACGACATCGAGAAATGGCAAGAGGCAGCGCGGATCTACTACGCGATCCAAAATGGCGTTTCTGGCGAGCGCGTACGGCCAGACTTTGGATCGTCGATCAAGGGATTTGGCCCGGAAGATGACGAGTTCATGGTCCCCGAATTTGGATTGGCAGAGATTAAATACCGTTACACGCCAGACGATCTTGAAGAGGCCGATGAATCGCTTGAGAGATACGACCGCAATGATGACGGATATATCGACCGTGTCGAAGCACGCCGAGGTCGGTGGACACATCGTGACCCCTTTGAAGAAGACTATGACAACGACAATCGCCTGAGCCGATTGGAATTAGCGCAGCGATACGCTCGTAGGCGCCAGTTGGACGGTGCTTCGGATGAACTTGTTCAGAAAGCACGTCGTGTTGGCAACGGCATCCAACCAGCGACTGATCGAAGCAAGAGCACGTCTTCATCAAGTTATTCGCGACGGGGTGACAGTCGTAGTTATCTGACAACGACGATACTGGGGCGTTTCGACAAAAACAGAAACGGTCGGCTGGAAACTGATGAGGCGATGTCCATGGGCATTCCACCTGGGCGAATCGACGCAGATCGAAACGGGGAACTTTCGCGTGATGAGTTGATGCTTTACTTCAACGCGCTCCAAGACCAAGTCGGCGATACGTCAGAAGTCATTCCGGGCTGGTTTTATGAACTCGACGCCAACCGCAATGGCCAAATCGAGATGCTGGAATTCACTGATGAGTGGACGGATGAAAAAGCTGCCGAGTTCGCTTCCTACGACAATAACAACGATGGAATTCTGACGTCCGCGGAAGTGCTTAGCTCCGCCGCTCTTGCTGGCGGGAGCTACAAGAATACCGAAGCGGAGGTTCTTCCTCCACGCAAGACAGTCATTTCTGAAATCGAAGTGACTGACGACTTTGTCATTGGCGATCTGAACGTGCAGCTTTCGATCACGCATACCTACGTGAGTTACTTGGACGGATATCTAACGGGCCCCGATGGCCAACGCGTTGAGTTATTTACCGGAGTGGGCAGAAACGACGATCACTTTGATCAGACCACCTTCGATGATCAATCAACCTACTCGATCCTCAAAGCACGCCCGCCATTCAAAGGAACCTTTCAGCCCGAAGCCCTTGCCAAGAAACAGCCAAGTCTTTCCGCGTTCAACGGCAAAAGTGTCAAAGGTGTTTGGCAACTGGTGATCCGTTGCAGTCGTAGCGAACGGTTTGGCATGCTGCACAGTTGGGGCCTGAGCGTCACGCCAGCGGGCGATTTGTTGGATGGCGCAGTGCCAACACCAGCCGCGGATGGCCCACAAACTGCGTCCGTGGTCAGCAACGCATCGTCAAAGCCGTTTCAGCCGACCCTGACGGCGACCTCTGACGAACGACGTGCCAAGATCGAAGAGCAAGTTCGACAGACGGAAGGCTGGATCACGCAAATCCGCTCACAGTTGAGCAGTAAGGACATGAGTGACGACAACCGCGAAAAGTTGAAGGCGAAGATGGCTGGGATTCAGCGTTATCAGGAGCATATCTCCAACGGCGGAAGTAGAGAAGATTTCAAGCGCAAAGTAAAAGAAGACAAGAGCGAGAAGAAAGACCGACTGAAGCAACTGTTTCGCAAGTAGTTTTCTGGGCGGTCAGATCGAGCCGTTAGTGTTTCTGTCGCGTCGCCGCGAACGGTGTTCCATCCGGTCGATCTCTTACGCGGCCGCGATTTCTATAGACATCTTTAGGTCAGCGTGATTCTAAATTCGGATGACCGCAGTTTCTGTTCGGCTGCAATTTCGGGTTGGCACGGTTTTTCGTTTTAGCCAAGCCTTACGCCCTGAAACCGATGTTCTTAAACGCATCACCCACCCACCGGGGCTATCGGCGTGCAAGTGCAATATAAATTCAGGCAAACCAAGTAGCCAAACGATGTAAACGTTTCGGCGAGATGATTGGGGTTTGATGGTTTGTCTACTGCTTACGGGGGCAAACATGAGACCAACATCCATCCAACATACGATTGCATCGGCCAACGCGGTACGAAGTCGCGTATTGAAAAATGCTCTCTTAGTGTTTGTTGTCGCGGGGTTCCTGACTAGCGGAACCGGGGCCATGGCTTCGTCAGATTTGAACAGCGCGATGGCAGCGTCCGGATACTGCGATGGAACGCAAAGTGTTGCTGCGACATCGCTGTCATCTCAATATGATTTTTTCACCAACTACGGTGAGTACATGCCGCGAGCTCACTGCCTACGGAGTGCAGACGGGACTCCCGATTGGCCCTGGATCATTGGGTTGATCGCGTTGAATCTCGTAGTCGTCGCCGGATACGTGAAGATTGTCATCTTCTGGCTACGTTGCTATTTCGCCGAACAAGTCGGTGATCGCGATCGCAAGCTGATGGATCTGGCGGGGATTTTTGTCCTTTGTGCAGTCTGCGGATACGGGCTTTCGATTGTCATTTTCTTTTGGCCTGTTTACCGGCTTCTCGCGATCGCACTGGCGGCGTTAGCCGTGATCACTTGGCACTTTGCGGCTGATCTAGAGCCATTTGGCAGATCGTTTACCGCCCGTCGTCTTCAACGACAGCTCAATGAGTCGCTGCAAAACGAGAATGACACACTGGAAGCGAAGAATGCTGAACTGCGCATCGCCCATGAGCAAATTACCGAAACCGCCAGTGAACTGAAACGCAGTAACGATGAACTAGACGAATTTGCTTACGCCGCATCTCACGACTTGAAGGCTCCGCTTCGAGCCATCGATTCGTTGGCCGCCTTCGTTGTCGAAGATTTGACTGACGCGATTCCTGAAAATTCTCTCGATGACCTGCAATTGATTCAACAACGGGTCAAGCGGATGGAACGAATGCTTGACGGCATGCTTACCTATTCGCGACTTCGCAAGCAGCGATTCGCCTTCGAGACTTTCAGTTTGTCCGATGCTGTTGAAGGCGTTACAGAGCTGTTGGATATCCCCGCCAGGTTTAACGTTCAGACGCAGAATCTTGATGTCGTCTTGACGGCTCCGCGTTCGCCATTGGAGCAAGTCATCCGCAATTTGGTTGACAACGCGGTCAAGCACCATGAAAGCGACAGTGGCGTCATTGTTATTCGGGCGGCAGATGCTGGAGACATGATCCAGGTGTCAGTTTCCGATGACGGAGTCGGGATCGACCCGCAGTACCACGAACAGGTCTTTCAGCTTTTTTAAACCCTTCGGCGTCGCGACGAAGTCGAAAGCAACGGAATGGGGCTGAGCCTTGTCAAACGCATTGTCGAAGAGCAAGGCGGATCGATCGCCGTTGACTCTTCACTTGGCAATGGTGCCACCTTTACTTTCACTTGGCCCAAGGTATCCAAGCCAGTGAATTGTTCACACGAAACCGACCACGAATCAACTGAGACCCAGACCCAGGAGCTATGCCATGCTTGAACACGAAATAAAGATCTTGCTTGTTGACGATGATGATGTGGACGTTGCGGTCGTCAAGCGTGCTTTTAAACGGCAAGGTATCACGAACGAACTGTTCGTCGCGCACGATGGTGTCGAAGCTCTGGCGATGCTGCGAGGTGAAGATGGCTACGAGCAAATCTGCATGCCTGTGCTTGTTCTGCTGGATCTAAACATGCCACGCATGGGCGGCCACGAGTTCTTAAGTGAACTGCGCAGCGACGTCGATCTTCATCGCACCATTGTTTTCGTACTGACGACATCCAACGATCGGAGAGACCGTGATGCGGCGTACGACAAGCACATCGCCGGATACTTGGTGAAGTCGCAGGCCGGCAAGCAGTTGGTCAAGGAAATTCCGTTGATTGAGAACTACCTTGCAAATGTTCAGTTTCCAGTCAAGTCGAATGGGACGCGTTCTATGCAATCATTCGCGGGCAACGCATGAGCAATCCCAACGACGAGATAGAGGTGCTCCTGCTGGAGGACGACGATGTGGATGCCAGGATTGTGCAGCGCGCACTCGTTGCATCGTCAAAGCAGATGCAAGCGGGAACCCTGTTTTCGATTCGCCGCGTCGTTACTGTAGAAGAAGCTCTGGCTAGTTTGAAAGAACAGGTTCCCGATGTCGTTTTGACCGATCTGAATGTTCCCGACAGCCGTGGACCCGACACGGTGGTTGCGATTCTTCGAGGCGCTCCGGATGTTGCCGTGATTGCGCTAACCGGTATGGATGATGAAGACGTCGCGATGGAGGCAATTCGACTGGGCGCTGCTGACTACCTGAATAAATCCAAAGTCGACAAGTTGGCTTTGAACCGAACGATCCGCTATGCGATTGAACGCCAGAAGGTGATGGACAAGCTACGTGCTTCCGAAGCCGCCAATGTGATCGCGATGGCAGAAAAGCGTGAGGCTGAAGCATTGGCCGCACTGGTTGGTGAACTGCGGGTTGCCAAAGACGCTGCTGAGGCCGCCAACCGCGCCAAGAGCGAGTTTTTGGCCAACATGTCGCATGAATTGCGCACGCCGCTGCACGGAATTCTCAGCTTTGCACGATTTGGTGTGCGAAAGTACGACAAGGCCACGCCAGAAAAGCTGCTCCACTACTTCGCTCAGATTGAATCGAGTGGTGAAACGCTATTGCAGCTTCTGAACAACCTATTGGATTTGTCCAAGCTGGAAGCCGGCTGTACGACTTTTGAATTTGCCCCGCGTGACATCAGCATCAATCTTCGTCGCGAGGTCGCGAGATTTGAGGCAATCGCCAGTGAAAAATCAATTCAGTTGGAATTGCTGATTGAGGATGACTTACCCCAGGTAGACGTGGACTGCGAGAAAATGGACCAAGTGATCCGGAATCTTGTTTCCAACGCGATCAAGTTCACTCCGGAGTCTTCGACGATCCAGATTTCGCTTGAACAAGGCGAAGAAAACCTAATCGTGAAAGTCTGCGATGAAGGTCCTGGGATCCCCAGTGGCGAAGAGTCCGCTGTCTTCGAGAAATTTGTTCAATCCAGCGCAACCAAGGATGCTTCGGGTGGTACTGGTTTGGGGCTTTCGATCACGCACGAAATCGTGCTTGCCCATGGTGGCGAATTGCGGGTCAAAAACCTTGACCCTTGCGGTGCGGAATTTTCATTCACGCTTCCCATCATTCATTCCCGTGTCGCTGATACGGAACTCTGCACAGCGGTTCTCTAACAATCCAACCCACCAAGAAAATCCAAAGCCAACACCATGCAAAAGTCAAAGATCCTGATCGTCGATGACAACGAGATCAATCGAGAGATTTGCGAAGAAATTCTTTGCGATGACTATCAACTGGCTGTCGCACAAGACGGCGAGTCTGCCCTTGAAGTAGCTCGGGGTTTTGAGCCCGATCTGGTTTTGTTAGACGTCATGATGCCTGGGATCAGTGGCATTGAAGTTTGCCGGCAGCTGCGCCAATCAGTCCGGCCTTGGGTCAAGATCATCATGGTTTCGGCCAAGTCTTTGGTAGAAGACCGTTTGGAAGGATTTGATGCCGGAGCGGACGACTACGTCACCAAGCCATTCGACGAGCAAGAACTGCTAGCCAAAGTTCGCGTTCACCTGCAACTAAAACGCGTCGAGGAAATTGATTCGGTCAAAGACAAATTGTTGGACGTGTTACAACACAGCAATAGAACACCGCTGACCAGCATATTGATGAACGCGGGAGCACTTGCCCAGGCGAGCGAACCCATGGATGCGGTAGGACTGCAAGAAGCCGGGATCACGATTCAACGTTCCGCTGAGCGATTGTTGACTTGGTTGGAAGCAGGTGAGCAGTATGTCGAGCTAAAAAGCAATGCGGCATTCACCAACTTCGCATCGATCGACTTTTCTGCCTTGGTTCAGCGGTGCGCTGACGCTGCCGCCGAGCAGGCCGGATCGAATCAAGAACCTGTCACCATTGTCCCCAATATTGAAGCCGGCTTATACGGCGAACTGGATCAGCGACTGACGACCAGAATGTTGCAGTCGGTACTCCGTCACGCGTGCGGGATTTCGACGTCCGCGAGCGAAGTTGGGGTTTCGGTTGAACAAGTAGGCGAAAAAATCGTATTCAACGTTCGTTGCGATGACGCGGGTAGTACTGAGCCATTGGAACTAGCGTTCGAACCGTTCGGACTGCCTGACGAGAACCTGTTGAATAAGTCGACCGGTTTGGACATGGCGATCGCGCGAGAGATTGCTCACCTGCATCAAGGGCGCATCGAAGCATTCCGACAGAGCGATGGCGTGCTTGTGTTCCAGGGCACTCTGCCGATTTGCACAAGCACCGCTATGAAGAGCGAAGCCGCTGAAATTCGGCAGCCTTCGCTCGTCTGAATCTGCTTTTGATCTCAGGACATCCTCTTCCGCTGGAGGACTCCCGTATCGTGACGCCGCGACGCGTGAGCGGCCGGGCATTTCGTCGATCGCTGTTGCCAACAAGGCCCGTGGCCTCACGGCCAGCGGCTCACAAATGTGGTAATCGCCGGTTAGAAGCCCACTACGGCGTTGCCCGAAGCGAGAGTGAAGCAAACTCAATCGTTCGGGCTGCGCAATCTCACTCTAGGCTTTGAATTAGCTACGCCGACGCCGGCGCATTGCTGCGGTTCCAAGCAGCATGCACATGGCTAGACCGGTTGATGGCTCAGGAACAGCCGAAATATTGGTTAGCGTGATTCGCAGTCCACCGACATTAGGTTCCGATCCAGCAGCAAAAGGGCTATTTGCGAAACCAGCGAACGGCGTTGTTACCAACTGAATCGTGCCTCCCTGGTCGATCCCCGAGGGTGGGTTGCTGTCTGGAAGAACGCCATCGAAAGGTCCTCCGGCAAACAGACCGGCAGCGGCAGGAATCGGTGGAGCCGAGGTTTCAAAGTCATTGACCTCGGTGCCCACATCGTAGACTTCGTCCAAAGTAAAAGTCTGCGTGCCTGTCGCAAACAAGGTGGCTAAATCAACGCCGAACTGCGTATCACCAGGGTCGCTGACGGTTCCGAAGATGTAGTCGCTTGACGGCAAAATCATCGTTCCGAGCGAAAGAAATGTATTGGATGCTCCCGTCGTGTCGACCGTAAAGTCGGCCGATGCCGTTGAGCCAGGTGTGATCGGGCCACCACTGATATTGCCGCTCACGCGTCCGCTCGCGGTACCAAACTCATTGGCAATGGTGACGTTCATGCCGACTTCAGCCAGTTGTTCCAGTCCCGCTGATGCGGTACCTCCGGTTCGGGCGATGTCGTAGCTGCCGTCGTGAAAGGCCGCGAATACTGGCGTCACCGGGGTGGTGCCCGAACCTAGATTCTCAACCATCACGCGAATGGTGGCCGCTTCAGAAGTGTTGCATGTGGCCGTCATCAAAACGGCTGCCAAACCGGCGAACTGCCAGCATTGTTTGGTAAGTCTCATCGGTGTCTCGTCTTGTCAAAGGAATAGGAGGAAGCATGATCGCGAGCGGAGTTGGAGGCTCCGCCATCGGCACACTTAGTCGTAATTCGCTTCTTACGATGACAGACGATTTTCTGATTTCGTCGTTTTTATTTTCTGCCTTGCTGGTCGGTGAATCGCTCAATGGCAGTAGCGATTCGCTGCTTTGCGGCGAGAGACATTTTTTGCGGAATAGGCTTTCGCATTGCCAGAAGGGCGCGCTGGAGTATCTCGGTTTGCCGGTGAACGTGACGGCAGGTGCGACACGAGAGCCAATGCCCAGCGTAGGCGAGCCGATCGACCCAACCTTGCGCGCCGTCGTCGTCCAAATACTGACTTTGAATGCGGCGTGATTCCTGACAGCGCAGCGTCAGAATTTTGAGTAGGCTACGCGAGATTTTTTTCAGCAAGAGAGCTCGCTCCTATTGCCAATGACGCGTCAAACACTCACGCAAATAGGTCCGCGCACGGTACATTCTGGCAGCCAGGTTGTTGCGCGAAATATCCTGCAACTTGCAAACTTCCTCATGTTCCATTTCATCAACGAAACGAAATTCGAACGCTTGTCGAATAAGGTCCGGCAGTTTTTCGATGCATTGTTGGAGAAGCGATTGGAATTCGACGTCTTGCACTTTTACGCTTGGGTCGGACCAGTCAACGGAACGGCAATGACGCGAAGAGGAACGCGATTCGTTGGCTTCCACTACAGGATTCGACTGCGAAACGCTCGTAATTCGAGGTTGTTTCATTTTCTGCCGATAATGATCAACCAGTTTGTTTCTTAGGATGCCGATTAGCCAGGTTTGTGGTGAAGAGTCTCCGGCAAATTTGTGTGCATTCTTGATCGCACCCAGAAATGTCTCTTGGACCAACTCCTCGGCGATCTCTGGATCGGCGACTCGTGTGATCGCGTACGCGTAGAGCAAATCACCGTATTCGGCTAACCAATCAAGCCCTGTTTGTTGCGTTGCTTGGCGGTCGATCAACTCGGACTTGGTTGGCAAATCAGAAGTCTGATCCACTGTGTTTTGGGGTAAGTCTTGCATGCCATCACGGGACGGAAGATCAGCCCGTGGCTTCCCCAAGCAACAGGCCGAACATTCAATTGGTGGATTTCACGAATGAACCTCCACCGCGCCTTGTGCGAGCAAGCGCGGTGAATGACGACTCGTGAGCGGGTTGATCGACCGGTGAGGCAACCGAGTAAATCAACTGACATGGCTGAAATGGGCGAATCCAATTTTGATCCGCCAGCGTTTTTGATTTTTCTCTCTAAGACATTTTGAAAAATCGCCTACCGATCAATTGAAGCACGAAGAATACCCTCCCCGGCCGCTACTGCGTCCGAACCTTTCGCAAGCGAGAGGGTAAGGGGGGAAGTGCAGCACATCATGCCTTGCTTGACTTGACGCTCCGGCCCCCTCGTCCCCAGCCCTTCTCCCCCAACAAGTTGGGGGAGAAGGGAGCTAGAGAAACATGGGTAGATACCAGTGCCCCAGGGAGAGGAAAACTCTGCGACCACCGTCCTTGGGATTGATCTCTCCAACAGACATGACCCGATTCGAAACGCAAAGCCGGCCGGAAGTGTTGGCTTCCAGCCGGCCTGTCAGTTTTGCCTTCTCCATTTACACGGCTTGCGTCACGTCCATTTCCTTGGCCAGACGCTTTCGCGCGACGTGCAAACGTCGCTTGATCGTCCCGACCGGAGCGTCGAATTCGACGCTCATTTGGATCAGCGATTGACCACGCAGGTAAAACGCCTTGAGGGTTTCTTGATCCAAGTCGCCCAGTCGATCAATGCTGTCACGAACGGCTGCGGCTTGTTCGCGGTCCTGTGCCTCTTGATCAGGCGTTCCTTCGGCCAAGCAAGTGGCTTCCAGAGTCTCAGGGTCGCAAGCGAGCGCTTTACGGGTTCGCGTCATACGGTTGATCGCCATGCGGTGCACGATTCGACGCAGCCAGCCACCGAATGCTTCGGGGACTCGCAGTTGGTCGATCTTTTGCATCGCTTGGATGAACACGTCTTGCGCTAGCTCTTCCGCTTCATCCGCATTGCGGACTCGGCGCATCGCCAGTGCAACGATGCCGGGGCGGTATCGTTCGAACAACAGGCCGAAAGCGTCTCGGTCACCTGCTTGTGCAGCGCGAACCAATTCGGCGACGGTTTGTGTCAAAGCGGTAGTGTCTTGAGTTTGAAGAGTCGTCATGATTTCGTTTCCTTCCGATGACCTTCCTGCGAATGCTACTTTCTTGTCAGCAGTGGTCAAAACGGTTTGGCTCTTTCCAACTCATTTCGGAAAGGCCGGTGGTTGCTTTCAGTAATCGGGATGCCACCAAAGAAACGAACGATTGCCGCGAAGCACGGGTCAGTGTGTAAGTCGAAAACGAAAACGTTTCGGTTTTGATTGAAAACAAAATCAGCTGCGAACGTTTCGCCAGACAGTTGACCGAGCCAGGAGCAATTCAGAAGGCGAGTGGTTTGTAAGACCAGACCAGCCGACTGAGTCGAACTTGGGTGATGGGGGTTCGCTGAAAGTGCTGGTTGATTTGCAAGTTCAGCTTGGACAGCCAGTTACCGAAGGCGTGTGGGTTATTTCGCACAGCTTTGGGCAACAGACCGGAGAATCGCGACAGCTTTAGGCTGCTGCATTTCCCGCGGGGCAATTTGCCGGGCATAAGACCGGGACCAAATTCATTTGGTGCAACAAATGGCCGCGTTTTATGCCGTGTTTGGGACTACACCCTGCGGTATCTCTCGATAGCGATGAATCACTACCTCGGGATAAACCCAGCTGGTGGAGCAGATAACACGACATCCCCAAAGGCATCCGCATTTGCCAGAATGAGAGGCAAAACACGTTTGCAAACGATTCAACACGGGCAATCTCACGGACTGGGGTAATGACCAGACGTGTGACGGCGGCGGTGATTTGTTCGATACGCATTTCAGTACCTCCCGAGCACCAGGACGGTGCGGCGGCGGAGCAAAGGAAAAAACCAGAACCACATGACCGAGTGGTCGATCATGCTGCTTCGATCAAAGACGCACAGATGTGCCCGTCCTGCCCGAAGCGAGGTCCACTAGAATACACGGTATCCTAGAATCTTCCGAAAGACCAGTGAAAACGACGTAGCGTTTTCCTGCTGGTCCCTCTTTCAGATGATCGTATAGACGCTGCGGACAATTCAGGGTTCGCGGCGAAAATGATAAAAAAGAAAATACTTTGGTCCGTTATTCCCAGCCGACTATGGATAGGTCTACCCCGTGACGGAGACGCCGCCGAACCCGTCGAAACGCGAAAACACGTTAATTGGCGTGAAATCCGGGGGCATTTGGGCCGTTTCGGCGATGTTGGACCTGCTGTTACCGCCCGCCTGTCGGCTGTGTCACGAACCCGTCCAGCAAGGTGATGATTTTTGCCACTCTTGTTGGCTAGCCTTATCAATGAGTGATTCGGCGATGCGGTCGGCTTGCAGGCGATGTGGACGTCCCGGTGGGCTAACTGGCGAGTCAAAGAACACAGAAATGGCGAATTCACAGGCTGATGGGATCGTCGCCACGTCTTCTGATGTTGCTTTACCTGCTTGCGTTCATTGCCAAGCGGAACGTTTCCATTTTGACCAAGTCGTCGCCAAATGGACCTATCAAGGCCGCGTCTGTGATGCGATCGTTGCCGCGAAACACGCAAGTCATGCTGCACTTGGGAGTGCTTTGGGTAGACAGTTAGGCGAAAGGGTGTTGGCCGAGACTGCGACGGATCCGCCTGACCAAATTACCTACGTTCCATCGCATTTTCTGCGTCAGTGGAGTCGCGGGGGACGTAGTGGCAATGTCGCGATCGCTGAGGCGGTCAATGAGTGCGTTCGCCAAGCCATCCCGAAAGTTGCCCTCAAGCCGCGGTTGCGAGCGACGCGTCGAATCAAGAAACAAGCTTGGCTGGGCGATGTCGAACGACGGAAAAACGTTAGCGGTGCCTTTGCGGCAAAAAAGGGCTATGCTTGGCCAGAGAAGCTTCGGAATTTGGGAGCGACGCAAGCGAGCCCATTTGATATCAAGAATCAGCACATCTTGGTGATTGACGACGTACTGACGACCGGCGCGACAGCGAACGAGGTCGCCAAAGTGCTTCGTGAAGCTGGTGCTCGCCGGGTGACTTTGGCGGTGGTTGCTCGTGCCGTTTGGTCAAAATAAACAACTTGAATAACCGACATGGAAACGATGGATCCCAACCACGAGAAAAACCCTGTGGACGCCAACTCGGCGGAATCGAGTCAGCCGAAGCCGCACGGTTTTCGCCGCGCGATCCTGAGGGGCTTGGGCGTCGTGTTGCCGCCTCTGTTGACGATCGTTGTGTTGATCTGGGCGTGGAAGACGATTGAGAGCTACGTCTTAAAGCCGACCGAATGGATGATTCGCAGCGGAATCGTTTGGTACATCCAAGACACGCACGTTCAGCCGCCCAGCGG
This sequence comes from uncultured Pirellulaceae bacterium, assembly GCA_964444105.1. Taxonomy (GTDB): domain Bacteria; phylum Planctomycetota; class Planctomycetia; order Pirellulales; family Pirellulaceae; genus K23-9. The sequence goes on along the minus strand of CAYUGI010000008.1, from coordinate 6,989 downwards.
GGCTATGAAAACAGGCGATCGATTGCTGGACGGATTCACTTTCGAGGGTGAACGCTACACCCCCGATCCAGTGACTGGACGTCGGTTCTTGCCGGAGTACGTTGTCAAAGTCGTCGATGACAACGCGGACTACTTCGGCGCGAGTGCGGCAGCGCCAGCAAGTGCGAACGCCTATTGGCACCGCTACGTGCAATTGGTCTACATGCCACGTGCGCTGGTTGTCCCGGTCTTCTTGATCGTGTTCATCACGGCACTGTTCTTCTTGGGCAGACTGTTCACGTTCGGTTTGGGCCGATGGCTTGTCAGGCAATTCGATGCGGCGATCTTAAGGATCCCCTTGGTGAACAAGGTGTATGGCGGCGTTAAGCAAGTCACCGACTTCGCGTTTAGCGAACGCGAGATTGAATTCAATCGTGTTGTCGCGATTCAATATCCAAGCGCCGGGATTTGGTCGCTAGGATTTGTGACGGGCAACAGCATGAAAGAAATATCCAAGATTACCGGTGAACCAATGTTGAGCGTCTTGATGCCAACCAGCCCGATGCCGATGACGGGATTCACCGTGACGGTCAAACGAAGCGAAGCGATTGATATGGATTTGACCATCGACGAGGCGATTCAGTTTGTTGTCAGTTGCGGAGTGGTCGTTCCGGTTCAGCAGCGAGTCGAAGCTGCTGTCGATGCTAAAGTCACGGGGGCTTCCTCATCGGGAAACCTTGAAGCCGGTCCTTTGAATTAGCTACAATCAGTCTTGGTCTGGCTTGTCGCTCTGCAATGCTTCTTCGCCTTGCTCTAAGTCAGGAACTTCGATCGGGTAGGCGCGTCGCTCGCCTCCGAAATCGCCGACATAGTCATCAAATTCGACGTCGAAATCAGCAGGCGGTCCGCCACGGGTGTTGCCGAAGTTCCTGATGTGATCGGATTGTCGCGGTGTGAAGAGCGCGTAGGCGCTGCCGCCAATCGCGATGGATCCGACGAGCAAAAGCCACATTCCCTTTGATCCAATGAACTGGCTGCCAATCGGTTCGCTGGAGACTTCTGTGGGCGTCAGATAGGGCTTTTCCAAGTCACTTGGTGAAACGGAATCGTCTTGATCGGGAGGTTCGATAGCCATGGAATCATCCGTTGTGTTGAAAGGAACAAATCAGCTTGCGTGAACTGCTGTGTATGAACTTCGTAGTAAGGGAGACGATGTCGCCTGCCAAAACATTAGGACGTATTCTTGAAAACTGCATTCGTTCATTGGTTTACGCCCTTAGGCTTGTTGAAGTTCATCACTTTGGTAGTCACGCTCTACATCGGAGCGCTGATCCTGACGCCGTTTCCCCACTATTTGCCGCCCGATTTCACTCGCGGTTTTTTGCGAAACAAGGCTGACTTCTTTTATTCAAGCGGCTACTTCTTGGGTTTCTACGCCCACATTCTGACCGCTCCGATTGGACTGCTGTTGGGCGCAGTCCAAATGAGCCGCACGTTGCGCGAAAGGAAACCCAACATTCATCGCAGCCTCGGGCGACTGTACGTTTGGTTAGTCTTGATTGGGGTGGCACCGGGCGGACTGGTGATGGCGACGCGATCCTACGGAGGACTCTCTTCGATTCTCTGCTTCGGTTTGATCAGCGTGCTGATGTGGTTGACCACGTTCATCGCCTGGCGGCGGGCATGCGAACATCGCTATCGAGCGCATGGCCAATGGATGTGTCGCAGCTACACGTTGATGTGTTCCGCGATCATGCTTCGACTGATCAGCTACTGGCTTTCAAGTACCAATCTGGATCACGCAATAGCGTATCAGCTAGCTGCTTGGCTTGGTTGGGTCCCAGCGATGTGCTTGCTGGAACTACTGCTGCGACACTGTGACAAAGCCAGATTGTCTGCGTGACTACCTTTGCTGGTTCACTATGGCTTTGGCACGATGATGTCATCGTACTGTTTGCGTTCAGACTCGTTTTCGTAGCCGATGACTTCCTTGTTTTGCCATGCTCTGTGAGCCTGTTGCCAGGCTTGGTATTCCGGATTGGCAGGTGCATTGATCAATGCGATTAGCAGTCCACCCCAAGTCAACAGCATCAGCAACGATGTTGTGATGATCAGCTTTTTACGCGTGATTTTGCCGCGGACGTAGGCGTTGGCTCCCCACAGTACTGCGGCGCTTCCAAAGAAAAGCGCGATGACAATGACCGCGGGATTCAACACGGGAGAGAACGGCGGTGCCGGTCCCGGGTCAGGTACGTAAATGGGGATCGACTCGGAAGCATGAACCGCTACCGATGCGAAGAAGAATAGGATCGATCCAGCTGATCGCATGACTACTTTTTCAGTGACCAGTCGCGACGTTGACGACTGCTTGGGATTCCCATTCGCTTGCGGTACTTCGTGACGGTTCGTCGAGCGACTGTCATACCCGCTTTTTTGAGTTCTTCGACAAGCTTCTCGTCGCTAAATGGCTCGCTCTTGTCTTCTTTGTCGATCAATTCTTGCAGCTTGAGCCGAATCGTATCCCAAGCCACGTCATCGCCGTCTTCGGTCTGAGTGCCGCCAACAAAGAACCGCTTTAGCGGCAAAATCCCGCGTGGGGTCTGCATCCATTTGTCATCCACGGCGCGACTGACCGTGGTCACGTGGACCCCTACCTTGTCGGCAATCTGCTGCATTTTCAGCGGTTCGATTGCTTCGGGGCCTTCGTCCAAGAATTTCTTTTGATGTTCGACGATTGCTTGAGACACTTTCGTCAGGGTGCTGCGACGTTGTTCGATCGATTCGATCAGCCACTGTGCGCTGCCAATCTTTTGTTTGATGAATTCGATTTCCTCGGCGGTCGCTTTGGGGTCCTGCAAACGGTTTCGGTAGTACTCACTGATGAACAGCTGCGGTACACGATCATCGTCCAAGCGGACTTGGTATTCTCCGTCGTCATCTTGTTCCAGAATGATGTCTGGCGTGACGTTGGGAACATAGGTTTCCATGAAGGCTGCACCCGGCTTGGGGTTCAGCACGTGTAGTTCGTCGCGGACGTCTTGAATCAGTTCAATCGAAAATCCGGTCTGCTTGGCAATTTGTGGCAGTCGATTTTCAGCAAGGTCGCTTAAGTGTGATGTGACCAAAGTGGTCATTTCTTCGTAGTGCGGAAACTTTGGTTTCAGCTGTCGGAGCAAGCACTCGCTCAGACTGCGAGCTGCAATTCCAGCTGGCTCCAAAGACTGCACGATCTCCAACGCCTGTTCTGCCAATTCGAGGTCTTCTTCGTTGTGACCGGCGGGCAGAAGATCCACCAGCGGCATTCGCAAGTAACCGCCATCACGAGCGTCCAGAGTGCTAATGATTCGTTCGGCCAGTTGTTCAACGCGGTCGTCGATGTCCATTTCGGCTAGTTGATGCAACAAAAAATCGTTTAACGACTCGGGACGCGACTGCGCATTGGCCATCAAGTCATGGCGACGATCGGCATCGTCTTGCATTCGGCCGGCAGAACGTTTGAAAGGTTCGTCGAACGTGTTGGGAAGTTCGGAGACCATGTTCTGCAAACGCTCGAAGTCCTCCGAGTTGTCGCTTTCGCCATCGACAACCAGTTCTTTCTCGTTTTCACTGCGCGTATCGGCATCGGGAGTTTCGCGTTCTTCTTCGGGAGCCAATGGGTCGACATCTTGCTGCTCCAGAAGCGGATTTTCATTCATCTCCTGTTCGATGCGTTCTTGCAGCGCAAGTGCATGCAGCTGCAGAATCTCCATCGACTGGATCATCCGCGGCGCGAGTTTTTGTGATTGGATCTGCCGGGCTTGAAGGCCCATTTGCATCCGCATGACAGCTGCTTTCTGAGAAAAGGTGCATCCTGTGTACTGGTCTGGCGACAATCGCTGACCGCATCTCCACCGAACGATTATCCCATTTCCTGGGCCGGCGGAGCGAATTCCGTTCCAATGATTATAGTTTTTGTCGGCCGGTTAGTGCATCGGCAATCATCTCGCGATTTGCGTATTCCAGAACACTTCCTGCGGTTATTCCGCGAGCCAATCGGGTGACTTCGACGGGAAACTCACTCAAAAGGTTGGAGATATAGAGCGAAGTGCCGTCACCCTCTACGGTAGGGTTCGTCGCCATGATGATTTCGACGAAATTTCCCGTGCGGACACGATCGACCAGGGCATCGACAGTTAGCTGATCTGGGCCGATGCCATCCAGTGGTGCGATGCGGCCAAGGAGCACGTGGTAGTGGCCTTGGAAAACGCCTGACTGCTCCAGGCTCATCAGATCGCGCGGTTGTTCGACGATGCACAACCGCGTGGCGTCGCGTGTGTGGTCGCTACAGATTTTGCAGGACTGGCCTTCAGAAAGATTGAAGCACGTTTCGCAATATTGAACATCCTTTCGTACGCGATGGATCGCGTCGGCCAGTGCAATTGCCTCTGCCTCAGGGACTCGCAATATGTGAAACGCTAAACGTTCGGCACTCTTGCGGCCAATGCCGGGGAGCCGTCCAAGTTGTTCGACGAGCTGCGAAACGGCGCCGGCATGTTGACTCATGTTGTTTAACCGTTCCCTGCGAGCGAATTAATCAGGCCGTCCATGCCAGGCAAGTTGATGTCCATTTCACCGGCCATCTGACTGATCGATTGCGCGTAAGTTTGCTTCGCTAGTGCGCCGGCTGCGTTACAAGCCTCGGTGATAGCTTGTTCCAATTCTGCTCCTTGCAAGCCTTCGCCTGTGATGTTGACCGACTGGACCTTTCCGGTGCAGCTCATCACGACCGTGACTCCATCGCAGGGCGAGTTCGCTGTGACGAACTCGTTTTCCATTCGAGCGTTCAGTTCCTTCATTTTGTCCGGCAACGACTGCAGCGATCCCATCATCGATGCAATGTTGCCGATATTTCCAAGTCCTTTGAACATCATTCGTCCTTTTGCGCCAGCGAGTGTGGAAACAGAACAAACCATATTAGCTTGAGAACCCGCGAAAGTCACGGTCAGGGATAGTTTGGTGATCCACCAAGGACAATGCCGTAGCGGACTTACAGGGCGTCACTCGCCCTCTTGGCAACGCCGTAGCGTATTCTTGTGAGCCGTGACGCGTGAGCGGCCGGGCATTTCGTCAATCACTTTTGCAAACAAGGCCCGTGGCCTCACGGCCAGCGGCTCACAAATGTGGTGATCGCCGGTGAGAAATCCGCTACAGCGTTGCACCGAGCGGCGGTTTGCGGGCGCGAAAAAAGCCCACAGATAGGAACACCTGTGGGCTTCATTAGATTTTCTGTTCGGTGGAATTACTGAATCGTATATCCAGCGAGGTGCGTGTTGGTTTCGGCAAACGTTTTCAGCTTGGCCTTGTAGTCAACATCCGGCTTTGAAATTTTGAACGAACACACGCGACCGCTGATGTCAGTTTTAATGTCGCTGACACCATCGATTTTAGCTAAATCGCCTCGGACCGAGGCGGCACAGCCACCTCAGTGCATGTTCGGCACTTTGAGGCTGACGAGTGTTACGCCTTCGCCGTCACCTGGCACGGTGTCGCTGCTGGCGGTTTCTTCTGTGGTGGTTTGTGTTGCTGTGTCTTGCCCTGTCGCAGCTGAATCAGTTTGCGCCGTGTCCGTGGGACCTTGGCAACCGATCAGGACCAGCATGAGTGCTGGCATCGCGACCTGACAAACGATCGACGATCGTTTCATAGGTAAACTCCGATTGAAAAAGATGTTGACTAACATGCGTACTTTATCGACTCAGCAAGTCGATACCAGGGAAAATGGTCGATTTGGAGTCGCGCCCGCCATAAATCGACATTCTTTTCCCGGTTTCAACACAGAATCACTGCAAATTCCGGTCAGTTTGGGTGATCGACTTTGACCACTTCGGCACCGAATATTTCGACGCAAGCCTGAACCAGCGGGTGCCCTTCGATTTCCCGCAGTCGCTGCATGCGGTCCTTACTGGAGGGTTTGGACGCCTTCTTGACCTCTTTATTCAGCGGTGCGGCCATCGTGCATTCGACATTCACGTCTTTGCCTACGAGTCTTCGCAGCGCCGCGGTCATTGGCGTTTTGTGCTCGGCGGTGTCGAAACGTCGAACCGAAAGTTTCGACTCCGCGGCGAAAACCAATCGGAGTGTGTTTTCACCGGACAGTTCGACGCGTTGCACAGAACGCGCCAACGCTGCTGTCGATGTTTCCACTTGCTCGGCCGCTTGTTCCCAAAGCTGACTGGCCGATGAAGCGGTTAGGGATTGTGGTTCGGGTGACGGCTGTTCCGGGGCTCCTTGCTCCGGCTGGGTTGATTCTTGCTCAGCTGTTGCCGCTGTGCTTGTTTCGGCAGCGGGAGTCTCGCCTGCTGGCGGGCTGACTTCAGTGGGCACAGCTACTGGCGGAGTTTCAGCGGTGCTTGTGATTGGCACCGACGCGCCGCTTGAACCGTTTCGCTGAACAGCGTTCTCCGCGGGAGCGGTTTGAGAGTTCGCGCTAACTACGTTTTTTTTTTCGCTGCTATTGGTTGCTGAGTTAGCAGGTGGTTTGGCAGCAGAGACCGATCCACCCAAGCTATCGGCGGCAGCGGCCAAGTCGGCGATATTTTGCAAGTCGGGCAGATTGCAAATTTGAATCACCGTGGCCTCCAACAAAACTCTTGCGTACACGCTGTGACGAATACGGACGAGAGTCTGGTCAACCAAACCGACGACGGCCAAGACGGTTTGCAGCCCCCAGCGATCACCAAGTTCCTTCAGCTCTGCATGCATCGATGCCGAAGAGTGACGCATCAAGGACGGATCGCAGCCGACGGTGACGGCCATCAGATCACGAAAGTACCCTAGCAATTGTTCTGCCAGTCGTCCTGCGTCAACGCCCGCATCGATTCCGGCGTCCAATTGTTGGATGGCTGAAGCCGCGTCCCGATCGGCCATCGCTTTGGCCAACGCATGAAGACGCTCGTCGTCGGCTGTGCCCAACATCGAGTGAACTTGATCGGCAGTCAGCTTGCTGTTGCAAAAGCTAAGTACTTGTTCCA
>CAYUGI010000007.1:35899-63399 GCA_964444105.1 uncultured Pirellulaceae bacterium | reverse complement strand
AGTTCGGGCGTACGCCGATGCGAGAGAACCGAGGCGGTGCGGAGATGAAATTTGTCGGCCGCGACCATAATCCGGGCGCTTTCACGCTGTGGATGGCTGGCGCGGGAGTAAAACCCGGAATGACCTACGGCCAAACCGATGCAGTGGGCTACTCGGCCGCCGAGAACCCTGTCGTACTGCGTGACTTCCACGCCACGATGCTGCGACTATTGGGTTTCGATCACAACCGATTCAATTTCCCGTTCCAAGGTCTGGATCAAAAACTCACAGGCGTCAAACCAACGCAGGTCATCGAGGAAGTGATGGCGTAGAAAAGGGGCGTGAGTCTTAGCTTGGCTCGTCAATTCGTACGAGCCTCGGCAATCGCTTTCCCTTTTTTCGTGCGGCCTTTCGCGTGATTTCCCGGGTAATTGCGCAAACTTCGCCATTTCTGAAGATTTCTTGTCCCTTAAAGGGCCTGAGCCGACAGTAGCAGTGTTCGATCAATAGGAGCATCTGGATTGTCGCAGCAAAAGACACGATTGGCGTTCGAAATACTGGCTCGCGAAAATTCGCGAATGCTGAAGGTGTATTTGCGTAGCTTGCTTCGCGACGAGACGGCGATGGATGACCTGTTTCAGGAGTCGATGATTGTCGCGTGGCGACGACTAGACGAATGCGACCTTGACCGACCTTTTGGTCCGTGGCTTCGGGGTATCGCGTCCCGGTTGGTGATGGCGCACTACCGCAAACAAAAGCGGGATCCTGTCTTTCTACAGGACGCCGTGCTAACGGCGGTCGATCAGCATTTTGAAAACATCAATTTGCTGGCTGGTGATACATGGGACGACAAGATCGCGGCACTACGTGCCTGCGTGGATGCACTGCCTGAGCGACAGAAAAACGTGATCAGCGGTCGGTATTTCGATGCTTTGCCAACGCAGGTTGTCGCGGAACAACTTGAGCTAACGGTCGAAGCGTGCAAGAAACGACTTCAGCGTGGAAGATCGATGCTCGCAGCCTGCCTGAAGAAGAAGGGCGTGCTGAACGCATCGGAGGCGAGATCGTGAGCGAGAACGTGAGTGACCTTCTTTCGCAGTGGCTTGACGACGGTCAGCAAAATGGCGAACTGCTGGAAACGTCGGACAACGAAGTTGTGACGTCTGAAGAGTCTTGTGACGAAATCGCTGAGTCGCTTCTGGTCCATGGTCTGTTGACTGACATAGGGCTCCGTGATGACTTGCGCGAGTCTAAGCAACTTCGCGACGTGATGGATCGCATTGAGTCTGAGTCGAACCCTGACGAAGTGTTGGCGAAAGAAACCCAACGCACAAACCAACGTCGCCGATTCACGATTTTGACGACGGCGTTGTCAATTGCGGCAGCCGTTTTAGTGATGTTCGTCGTTTTGGGGCCGCAAAAGTCTGCTTCAGCGGCGATGACTTCGCTGGAAAAGGTACTGGACGCTGTGGCGAAACCGTTTGATCGAACGTATCGCTTGAGTGTGGTTCAGGAGGATGCACAAACGCGTCCGTTGAAGCGATCGGTGAAGGAGCCAGTACGGCCGGTAAAGTTCGAGGACGAAATTGATGGAGCTGTCTTGCATGTTGGCGGCATTGATCGATTCGTTTTCGTTCGGCAATTGAAGGACGGGCGGAAGCGTGTTTCTGGCTGCGATGGAAATGAAAGCTGGGCGTTTCGCGAAGACAGTCCGGTTCATGTCAGCGATCAACTGCAGCGTTATCGCGGAGGACTGCCTGGCCACAAGCACAGCCTGGGTTTCACCGACATGTATTCTCAGTTGAGCATGCTGCGTGACGGATACGAAATTGAATTGATTCCTATCGAGGGTGATGGGGTACGGACTGATCTGGAGCGTTTGCTCTGCAAACATCGCTCGAAGAAAGTGGGTGGACCCAAGCAAATTGAGATCGACTTCGATCCAGATACGGGAGTAATTCACCGAATGCTGCTTAGCGGTTTGCCGAGAGCGCGGGGAGGCCCGCGAAGTGTCGAGTTCGCGTTGGAGTCGCAGCAGGATTTGGGTGACGGCTTTTATTCACACGACGCACATCACGGACCAGGAAGACGTATTCGATACGAGGAGAAGAATTGATGGGACAACAGTGGATTCCTGCATTTGTTTTGATCGCATGTTGGAGTTTGTCAGCTCACACAGCATTGGCTCAAAATCGCCGAATCGACCCGGTCGCAAATGCGATCGATACAAATGGAGATGGGTCAGTTGATCGGGCGGAATTGAAGACGGCACCCGCGGCGATTCGTAAACTGGATGCCGACAGTGATGGAATCGTCTCTCGTGATGAAGCGTTTGGTAAATCGAATTCGAATCAGGGTCGCAGTGGCGCGGGCCGTTCCAAGGGCAACGGGACTGGCGGAATCCAGTCGAGCGGAAGCAGGCTGGGTGGCTACACAACTCCGCCCCCTGCGAACAATGTTCCCGATCATCCGTTCAATATCATCGTGGGTCGTCTGACCGACGTTAGTGGGACGGTTCGCGTGCTGTTTCACAGCGATGTGAAAGCGCACTTGAGCTATGGCGAACAGTCGCGGAAGCTAGCAAGTAAGACGCCAGTCCAAGATCTGAAGGCTGGCGAGCCTTTTGACTTTGTGATCGATTCTCTGACGAAAAACACGCGATACTTCTATCGATTGATTTATCAGTCGAACGGGCACAGTGAAGCGAGTGAGGAATTCACGTTTCATACGCAGCGAGACAAGGACAGCTCGTTCGTGTTTACTGTTCAAGCAGATTCGCATTTGGATGAAAACACCAGCGGTGAAGTCTACCTGCGAACGTTAGACAACGCGCTGGCCGATCAGCCCGACTTTCATTTCGCGCTTGGCGATACGTTCATGACGGGCAAGTACGTGAAGCCGGAGATTTCGGAGCCGCAATATCTGGCTCAGCGATATTACCTTGGCCAGCTATGCCATTCATCTGCGTTGTATTTCGCCTTGGGAAATCACGATGGCGAATCGGGCAATCGCGGATCGAATGTTTGGGCAACAACCATGCGTAAACGCCACATTCCCAATCCGTTTCCCGGTGGATTCTTCACCGGCAACGAGCAAGAGGAACGCGAAGTTGGCTTGCCTGAGAACTACTACCAATTCGAATGGGGGAATGCTCAGTTCATTGTCCTTGATCCGTTTCGGCACACGACGACGCGAAGTCGTAGCGGTTCAGAAGACAACTGGAATTGGACGCTTGGCGAATACCAGTACCGTTGGCTAAAGCAGTCCTTGGAGCAAAGCGATGCGAAGCTGCGGTTCGTCTTCCTTCATCACTTGGTGGGCGGCACGGATCGAAACAACCGCGGTGGAGCCGAGGCCGCACGGTTTTGGGAATGGGGAGGCAAAGGTGCGTCCGGCGAAGACGAATTCAATAAGAAACGCCCCGGTTGGGGCAAGCCGATTCATCAGATGCTGGTCGATCACGGAACGAGCGTCGTCTTCCACGGCCACGACCACATGTTCATCAAGCAGGACCTTGACGGCATCGCCTACCAACTTGTTCCTCAGCCGGGGCACCCAAGATCTGGGACCAAGAGCGCCGAGGAGTACGGCTACCTTAGCGGGACCGTTCAAGGCAGCAGTGGCACGGTGCGAGTTCGTGTGAACGGCGATTCGGCTCGTGTTGATTACGTCCGAACGTACTTGCCAAACGCCCGACGCCGAGGACAAAGAAACGGCGATGTCAGCTTTTCCTACATGCTCCCACAATAACGAACAATCGATGTACCCTCGAAGGAAACAAACAATGCAGCCACTACTTTACCTTGCAGCAGTGATTGCGATGCAGTCCTTACCGAACTTGGTGTCTGCTCAGCAGGACCAGCGGCAAGACCGTGGTGCACAAGAACGCGCCGCAAGAGGCCAACAGCGCGGCGGAAAAGGCGAACGCGGCGGACAAGGTCAGCAGCGAGGCCGCGGCGGTCAACGTGGAGGCGGTGAACAAGGTGGCGGCGGCGGGCTGTTTCGCCTACTTGATGCTGACCGCGACGGCAATCTGTCGGCACATGAGATCGATGGTGCGGTTGCTGCGTTGACGAAACTGGATGCGAACGACGACGGCGTTCTTGAGGCACAGGAACTCGTCGTTCGTGGCGGTCAAGGTCGCGGAGGCCAAGGTGGTGAGCGCGGGCAACGTGGCGTCGGTCGCGGCGATCAGCAACGTGTTGACGGTCCACCGCGTCGTGAACAAGCCGCACAAGCGGCAGATTTGCCGAGCGGCACGAAGCAGCCACCGCGAAAACCTCGCATCAGCGACACGATCAAGGCTAACGTCTATGCCGACAATTCTTTCAAGTTGTATGTCAACGGCGAACTGGTCGCTGTTGACCCGATTGGCTTCGTGCCGCACAACGTTGTTTCTGTCGATTTGCTGCCCGCTTATCCGATGACGATCGCCGCGATGGGTATCGATAACGCTGACCCGAAAACCGGGATGGAATACGCCAATACTAACATTGGTGATGGCGGCTTCATTTTGAAGTTCGGCGACGGCACCATGACCGATGCGACTTGGAAGGCGAAGAAGTTTTCATGGGGACCAATCGACGGCGACATCAAGAACCCTCGCGTCGAAAATGTTCCCATTCCGAAAGACTGGTACGCGATCGGCTTTGATGACAGCAAATGGCCAAACGCCAGAGAGTTCACCGAAGAGGAAGTCGGGCCGAAAAAACCGTTCTTTGAACATGATTTTGACGGTGCGAAGTTCATCTGGTCCGACGACGTAAAGCTAGACAACCTCGTGCTGTTCCGCACCGTCGTGAACTCACCGCCAGACGGCGCTGAGCGTCCTGACTTTCGTGGGTTGACCGATGTGGTTCCGCAAGGTGGTGGCCGCCGAGGCGGCGGTGCAGGACAAGGTCGTGGTGGCCAATCGCGTGGTGGGGAGGCCCGTGGTGGCCAAGGCGGTAATCGAGGTCAGCGTGGACAGGATTGAGAAGTGAGTTGTACGAGGAACGCACCTGATGAAATGTCACACTACGAAATTCTAAACGCTAATCATGAATATCTCGCTCTACGCTAAGACTTGCCTACTACTTGTCACAGTGTTGTCTCCAGGGATGACTGACGCTCACGAAGGCCACTCGCATGCTCCTTCGCCTCAAACAATGCAGAGGATTATTCGAGCGAATACCGAGGCTCCGAAGTATCACTTCGTCGTTCAGCGGCCAGCACAACAAACGGTACGCCCCCGGCTCGCCGAGGTGTTCGATCCGTTTAGAAACAAGATCAGCGTTCGTTTCGATCGCGAATATCTGTTCGTTGAATCAAACGGCATGCCCGCTCATTCGATGATGACTGGGATCACCGCCTGGCAACAGCAAGTACCACTTCCACAGTCGTACACCGGCGACAATGCTTGGAGAATCCCGCTGCATCCGGTACCCGCTAAGAACCCACTGTCGACAAAGGAACATTTTTTTCGTGGTGCGATCGCGCTTGCAGCCAACGGGGTGCCGATCTTTAATCCGATCAAAAACGATGGGAGAACGGATACGAACAAGGCTGGTGAACTGGACCACTGGGGTGGCCATTGTGGCCGAACCGATGATTACCACTATCACATCGCCCCGGTACATCTGGAAAAAATCGTTGGTGCCGGAAATCCAGTCGCTGTCGCGCTCGATGGCTACCCGATCTACGGCTACAACGATCCCGACGGCAAGCCGCCAACGGATCTTGATTGGTTGAACGGACACAAAGGCCCTGACGGCCAATATCACTATCATGCAACGAAAACGTTTCCCTATTTGAACGGCGGCTTTTACGGCGAAGTCGTGGAGAGCAACGGACAAGTCGATCCGCAACCGCGTGCCGGCCGCGTTCGTCCTGCTATGCCACCGCTGCGTGGCGCGAAGATTGTCGGCTTTGAGAATCCCAAACCGGGCAGCTACGCCGTTCGATACGAGATCTACGGGGACAAGCGGTCGGTCGAGTACCGAGTTTCCGAAAACGGATCAGCGACATTCAATTTTGTTTCGCAGCAGGGGACAAAGACAGAGGAGTACACGCCGCGCGGTGGCGACCCAATCGTGAGGGCAATAGATGCCAACCGCGACGGTCGCATCGATAAAGCTGAATTGCGTGGAGTCGCAGCGGCGCTTCGCAAGCTCGACAATAACAAGGACGGCCAGATTGCGATGGAAGAAATTCGTGGCCCCGGAGGTGAGCGCAGTGGCCAACGACCAGCTAGCGGACCACGAGGACAAGTTGGCGGAGCGCGTGGACCGCAGCCCGCCGATGGTCCGCGGCAACCCTGGATTCTGGTTCATGCGGATGAGATCGACCTGGATCAGGACAAGATCATCAGCCGCAGTGAAATTATCGGCGAAGCAACCAGAGCATTCGCTGGATTCGACGCCAACGACGACGGAAAACTGAGCCAAAGTGAACTCTCGACCCGCGGTGGATCACGCAGTGCGATGGGAGGATTTTTGAAAGGGCACTCCAAGGAGATTGATCACGATGGGGATGGCATCTTGACGAGAACCGAAGCTGTCGGCAACGCAAAAAGAATGTTCGCCAAGATGGACCGTAACGAAGATGGCAAGATTTCACCGGAAGAATTGGAGGCTTCGCGCAGAAAGTGATGCCGCCCCCTTCCTTCCTTCTTTGATGAAAGACGTTTTTGCCATCGACCAACGAATTCAAGCCGTGCTTAACGTAAACAATTGGGGCGTTCGACAGGGCTATCCGAATCGCTAATTCGTCAAACGCAAGTCTGGCAATGACGATCGCAAGCCAACACGCACAAAAAGAGGAAAGATCAATGACAGACTCGAATACGCCGCTTTCCGCTTTAGCGTTATCGCGCGGGAATTTGGCTCTTGTTTTTCTGTTTGCCTGCGCGAGTTCAATCAGCGCTGCTGAGCGTCCCAATATCATGTTCATGATGTCGGACGATCAAGCGTGGAATGGGACTTCTGTGCAAATGCATCCCGATTTGAGTTGGTCGAAAAGCACCACCGTCGATACGCCCAATCTCGAAAAACTCGCTGCGAAGGGAATGCGGTTTTCGGCGGCTTACGCACCAGCGTCGGTTTGTTCACCCACTCGCGTCAGTTTGCAGACGGGCAAGAGTCCGGCAGCCATGCATTGGACGAAAGCGGCACCACCGGAAATGGGGCAAAAGATGATTGAGCCTCGCAATGTCCGGTCGATTCCGGCCGCCGAAGTCACCATCGGGGAATTACTACAGTCAGCCGGATATGCGACCGCTCATTACGGCAAATGGCATATAGGCGGCGACGGACCGGCCGCGAACGGGTACCACGAGAGCGATGGGAACATTGGAAACGAATACGCTTATCGCTATGCCGATCCAAACCCTGCAGACATCTTCGGCATGGCACGGCGTGCTGCCAAATTCATGGAAAAGAACAAGCGAGCCCATCGACCCTTTTTCATTCAGATGTCGTGGCATGCGTTACACGCGCCAGAAAACGCGATGAAAAAGACTCTCGCCAAGTACGCTCAGCGGATGGGTCGTCCCGTAAGCGACAAACGCGTTGGACGTGCTGCGATTGCAGAGAATCTGGACACCGGCGTCGGCATGGTGGTTGAGGCGATCGATCGGCTAGGCCTGAGTAACAACACGTTCGTTATCTACATGTCCGACAACGGCGGCGGTGGTGGCAAGGCGAGAAGAGTCCGCGGTGCGGGATTGGCTGGAGGCAAGGTAGGTTTGGCCGGAGGCAAGGGTGGTGTCTGGGAAGGAGGAATTCGCAGTCCGATGATCGTGCGCGGCCCGGGAGTTCCCGCCGGTTCCTGGTGCCATGAACGAATCGTTGGTTACGACCTCTTTCCGACTTACTGCCAGTGGGCCGGTATTCCATCATCAAAACTGCCAAGTGAAATCGAAGGCGGCAGCATCACCGACTTACTTGACGATGGGAGGGGAGTCGTCAAGCGAAAACGTGACGAGATGGTGTTCCACTTTCCGCACTATCAAGGCGTTGACGGTCCCCATTCAGCATTGTTCTTGGGCAATTACAAATTGATGAAGTTCTACGAAGACAATCGAATGGGATTATTTGACGTCGAAGCGGACATCTCCGAACAAAACGACCTGGCGCAGCGGTTTCCCCGCAAGGCCAAAGAACTCAACGGCCTGCTTGTGCGATACTTAAATGACGTGGACGCGCAAATGGCCGTACCGAATCCACAGTACGATCCCAGCCGAATACAGAACGCCCCCCGCAAAGGCGAGAAGACGCAAAGAAAAAAGCGAAGGCAACGAAAATAGGCCCCTTCGACTCAGCGACAGTTTCTCGCCGGCACACGAAAAAGTGATTCGCCTTGGGCTGGAGCCCGCCACCCCTGATTCCGCCCGCCGTCTTTTCGTACACTACGCGTCTCTGCTAGCGCCGCGGCTCAATCGATTCTTCGTCAGCCTCGTTGTGTTTTGGCAGTAGCATTTTCATATCGACTTTCCAAAAACTATTTTGGATCCGTCACGCATCTTTCGCTTCGTTGAGGTTCATTACAGATGGTGTCAATTCTCGCAGAAAAACTGCACGAGTATCCCCAGCAAGATGTGATCGACGCTGCCGGCGGAGCGGATTCGATTCTCGATGACTGCCTTAGTCAAAACGACGGGGTGTTGCAGCTACAACATCGCTACGCGGGTCGGACATTTTGCACGCCTGGTAAACGCCTTCGACTTGATGCGAAATCGTACTACCCGGACTACATGAATGGGACGGGGCTGGATGAACTTTGGATGTGCTGCACCGTGCCCATCGTGACAGGGGTCATCGATACTCGCACAAATAAGGCACCATTTCGTGAAGGCGAATCGCACGTCCTGACGCCGGACGGGAAATTCGTTTCGTTGCAGGATCTGATCACTACCAACCCAGAAGCTGTCATGGGCGAGAAGGTGACAGCGTTTGCAAAATCATTGTACGGTACACCGACTTGGCCGATTGTTTCAAAGAAGTTCGACAACCTGAACCCAATCCCGCATCACCTTCACTGGTCAAAGTGGGAAGTGTACGACATCAACTCTTTCGACAATCCTGGGGTCAGTCCGTCGCATTACCACACCACGGCAATGGGACTGTACCCGTTCGTGACAAAGGATCAGTTTCTTGCCTGCATGAAGAGCTGGGGAGAGGGCGAGTACAACAACGTTCGGCATTTGTCGCCGCACGTGATGATGCACATTGATAATGGCTTCGTGATGCCTAACGGCGTGCTGCACTCGCCGACGGATCTTTGCACACACGAACTGCACGTCACAATGGACGAACACTTTTTGGCCGAGGACCTGACGCTGGACGGACGCATCGGAGCAGCGGATGCGTTTTACGCGTGCCGGGAAGAAGACTATCCAAAGGATCGTCACGAAGACTGGGATTACCTGGTCGAAAAGTTCGACTTCGCCGCCAACCAGGATCCCGAGTTCGTTCTGAAGAATAGGCGTCCAGCAATCACCGCCGAAGAATTTGCGGGTGACGGTGTCGACGCCAAGTGGATCGTCTACGGCGATTTCCTTGGCGATCAAAAGGCCTCGATTCTACGGCTTACCGTGCAGCCCGGCGGTAAGACTCAATTTTGCCCGGAGTGCCCCACTCTATTCCACACCAATGGCGGAAGCGGCCGTGTCGGGAAAATGAAAGTGCGATATCACCAAGACATGATTCTGGGTGAAATCTATCCCGAGATCGGATTCATTACCCAGTCGGCGCTTGCCGCCGGCGGCGTCGAAATCGAAAACACTGGAACGGAACCGCTTGTGTTGACCTTCGATTTCCCGCAGAACGCACACTCCAAAGCTCCAGGTACCGCGTGACGGGCGCGTCGTTTGATGTCGGTAGTCGCAGCCGACCATAACTACTCTTCTTTGCCAAACAGCTAGTCAGCCCCGACCGGCCGCGGCTCGTGAAGAAGGCAGTCGGCGACCTGTCGTGCTTGCCCTGTCGTGCTTGCCCTGTCGTGCTTGCCCTGTCGTGCTTGACTGGGCAGCGCGATTCACTAATTTGCTACCCTCCTGCCTTCGCTTAGGTCAGGCGCCTTGGTGTCCGTAGGAAGGGCTTAAGGCCACTGATCACATCGAAGACTATTCTTAAATGTCCTTTTGCATGTGGCGCGAACACCCAGCACGATGCATGCCGTCAATGGAGGTCCTTTATGTCTGACAATTTCTCTCGTTCGCTCTCTGATCGTCCAAGCCTCGAACATCTTAGAAAGCAAGCCAACACGCTGCTCAAAGAACTTCGCGACAAAGATGAATCTACCGTCGCTTTGGTCGAGCATCACGAACGCCAGCTCGATACTGAAACCTTCTCCCTGCAGGATGCGCAGCGTGTACTCGCACGCAGCTACGATTTTCCTAGTTGGACGCGGCTCAAAGAACGCGTCGCGATCATTGCGATCAAGAATGGTGATGCAGCGAATCTCGCGCAAGTGCTTTCGTCGTCCTCAGACATTCAAAAGTTGTTGGTGACAAAGATCGCTGACGAGCGACCCACCAACCACGCAATCGGAAAGGGCGCAACACTGTTGCAATTCGCCTCGTTTCGGGATTGGCAAGGCGAAGATGTATCGCCGCTGCTGGTTGAGCAAGGCGCTGAAATCGATCTGCACTCAGCGAGCGGCTTGGGGAAAACGAATCGGATCGAAGAAATTCTCGCCGCAGATGCAAACGCTCTCAGTACGCAAGTCGATACCTATTATCCGCTTCAGTACGCGATTACCGCTAACCGACCCGAAGCTATTCGCTGTCTCATGCAACAGGGCGACGATCCGAACCGCGACTTAAAGAAAGTGGCGTACTTCGGCTGGGAAGACGATGCCGTGAACCAGGATTACTCGCCTTGGAAGCCGATTCACATGGCGTCGCTTTGGGGGTTCGATGCGAAACGTGTTCCAGTAGCTCGCGCGTTGCTGGAAGCCGGAGCAGACATCAACGCGGTTTCGCCGCTCGACGGCTTTCGTCCGATCCATCTGGTCGCAATGCCGAACCGAGTCGACATGATCAAGTTCTATGTTGAGAGTGGAGTGGACGTAGATAGTCGCAGCGAAAAATGTGAGATCATACGACTTGGCAGTGAAGACGCGGGACCGTGCAGAGACGAATTTGCGATGACTCCGCTGATGATCGCTTGCGGCGAGGGATTTACGGAAGCGACCGAGTGTCTTCTTGAGCTTGGCGCCGATGTGAACGCGCGGAATGATCACGGGCAAACTGCTTTGCATCTGGCCGCGCGACGGTTCTGGAGCGGTCAGCCGTACGATAAGGTGATTGAGGTCCTGTTGGCTCATGGCGCTGATAAGAATGCCGAAGACGATAGTGGCAACACGCCTAGTTTGCAGTAGCGAGGAACGAACTACCAGGACTGGCCGCCGAAGACGAGAACGACCTCGCTCACGGCTTCACGGGACATCTGATCGAGTACGCAGTGAGCGCGTTCATGCGGGCTTTGGTTCAAAGTCAAGCGTTTCGAACGAAATAGACCGCCAAGCCTGCGGCAGCCTATCGTGGCTCGTTTCTTTGATAGGGGCTGGAAACGGTCAGCGGCAGACCATTCTCCGTGTGCGTGTGCAGCGAGATGAAATCAATCCGCGATGGTGATTTGGAAAAAGAAAGTTCAGCACGGTAGATGCCAGCTTCGTTTTGCGTCATCGGGACCGCCATCCACTGATCGTAATCAAACGGTAACGTGTACGGCTCACTGCGATCGATGTTCCACCAAAGTTCATTCTTCTGCGGTTGTGTTTTGTCAGGGAACGTGACGGAGACGGTTAGCTTGAGTTGTGCCGCATCCCATTGGCTCCCGATCTTGGGAGCGGCGATCATGTTTCTAGAGCCGCCAAAGTGAATCTTCGCAAAACTCAGAAAGTTATCTTGGACTTCGCGCTGTTGCGGGACGCGGCGAGTATATCCCGCATCGGCGGGACCGCCGTGTTGACCGCCGGGAATGATGCAGACCGGGAAACCCGGAAAGCGTTTTCCCAATTCCAACAATGCAGGCGTGACGCTGTCGTTTGTGCCGACGTTGTAAAAGATATCGAGATCTCGCTTTCGGAGTTTTGGTAGATGATTGGTAACGCGGCTGGCGTCCCAGAATCGATCGGTGATCGCCGCAATGTCATTTGGTGACCAACCTGCCTCGCGCGTCTGCTGCAAGGTGACTCGGATGTCTCTTCGTCTTTGGGTTCGCGCGTCCAGCGATTTCTTGGTCGACTCTGGCAGCCCCAGCTTTCCAGCGGACAAATCAGCGAAGAACTGTCCGTTGGCGCGAGAAATTGATTCGTCTTCCGTCCCTAATACGTAGACGCCACCAGGGTTGCCTAGCGGAGGCGCAACGATTGGCATGATTGCGGTGAAGCGATCGTCGTAAATTCCTGCGACGGCAGTTGCGATGCCACGTTTCGATCCGCCGGTGGACAACACCTTTTGCGGCGCGAAAGTTGTGGGCTCTGTCAGTGCCGCCGTCAGTGCCCGCATCTGACTGACACCCCAAATCCAGGCTGGCGAGTAACGAGGGCTCTTCGTCTTCAAGAGTTGCCGACGCATTTCGTGATGCAATTTTCCCTCCGGCTGCATTGCATCGATGGTTCCCATACCAATCAACACGACGCCCACACCCTCTTGTTTGATCAAGTCCAATTGTGCTGCAGAAAGACGAGCGGTCTTGATGGCCAGCGGCTGATTGGCAACGAGAATGTGTTTGCACGGTGATCCCTCTTTCGGTGCGTTGAGCGTAACAGGCAAGCGAATTTTCTGGCCTGGCCACCACTCGCAGACCGTGATCTCAATCAGTTTCTGCACGACAGTCGGTTCGCGCGGCGCCGGTTGCCAATCGTGTACAACCGTCGCTTCTAAAGTTTCAGTGTCGCGAATCGACTGTAGGTCAAAAAGCGTTTCCTGTGCCGAGGCAATGACGGTGGTCAGGCACATCGCCGCGAGAAAAAAGAGTTTGTGAATCTGCATTGCCATGCCTTAAAAAGTTCGAGCTTGAATTGTCGGTGATCATTCCGCAGCGGCACATCCTGCGATCCAGTCTTGAGTATGTTGCGGCCGAGGCTACGAAGCAGTCTCCGTCACGATGATGTCATCAAGCTCGACGCCTTCCTCACCGCCCTTTTGCATCCATAGCAGTTTGCGTTTGCTGGCGTCGAAACAGGGGTGTTTAAGTTTCTTGCTCCATCTCTTTCCATCAACAGCAATCGTGACTTTGTCGCCTTGGAAAACAAGCTTTACCTGACGCCATACATTGTCAGAAAGATCTACGTCTTGTTGGGGTAGCTTCTTGTTCAAGCGATAGGCGCCACTGACTTTGTCCGGCGGACGCTCGGTGTTCTGTCGATCAGGATGATCTGGGTTCAGCGAATGGGCGTCGATCTGAAGTTGGACGCCGGTCCGATTCAGCTTGACTCGCAGCATATGATCGACGCTGCCGAAACCATCGTCGCCATCGACAAAGAACCACACCATGCCGCCGCTTTGTAGATGGCGGTAGCGAAAAGAAATTTCGAGATCCTTTCCATCCACATCCAAATACACCATCGGTGGATACTTCCCGCCGCTATCGCCTCGCGTCCAAAGCACGCCGTCGCGAACTTGAGTATTCTTGTTTGGAATTTCGGTGCGAAACCTAGCAGCGTCGAAATCGTCAAAGGTTTCGACAAGATTGAATGAGCCCTTGTTTGATGGTCGATCGAGACGGGCTCCGCTAGCCTTTTTCGGTTTGGCAACTCGTGCTCCCGGAGCTGGTTTCGAGGTTGCCGTTTTTGGATACGGCATCTTCGCGTCCACTTCGTCGCGCCAATCGTGCAGCTTCTTCTTCAACATTTTCGCGATTTCTGGCTGTGAAGCTGCCAGGTCGTTGCGTTCGCCAATGTCGTTTTCCAGGTCAAAAAGCTGAACGGTTCCGTTCTCGTAATACTCCAATAGCTTGTGCCGTCCCAAACGAATCGCCCCGCCGGGACTTTGGAATCCGTGATTGCTGTAATGAGGGAAGTGCCAGTAGATCGGACCGCGATCGTATTCTTCCGCTTTCAACGCGGGCACAAAACTCCGGCCGTCTTTGTGTTGATCTGGCATTGCGGGAAGGTCAAGCATTTCCAGCAGCGTAGGGTAGTAGTCTGTTCCCGTGACGATCGCATGAGATTTTGTGTTCGGCTGGATCTTGCCAGGCCAGTGCACAATCAACGGCACGCGTACACCTCCTTCGTAGTTCCAGCCTTTCGCGCCACGAAGCGGTAGATTGGAACTTGCATAGCGCGAGTTCAAGGTCTCACGCGTGTGATGGATACCACGATACTGATTGGATGCTGCCATGCCTCCATTGTCCGACGTGAAAATGATGATGGTGTTCTTCTCCAGACCCAGTTCTCGCAGCTTCGCGCGGATTCGACCGAGGCTTTCATCCGTTGCTCCGACCATTCCGGCAAATTCGACATTGTCCTGTTTTTGTTTTACCCACCACACGCGTTCGTTCTGGTGCGTTTCACTGGTGTCGTTTGCCTCGAGTTCTTTCAATTTGTCCGCCGAGATTGAAGGCCCATCCGGGTTGCTTTCCAAAATGAACTCCGGGCCATCCTGCTTCGGCATTGCGGCGAGTATCTTTTCGTACTTCCTAACCAGATCCTTGCGACCTTGAATCGGATCGTGAACGGAAAAATGTTCCATGTGAACAAAGAACGGTTTGTCCTTGTTTCGTTCGATAAAGTCGATTGCTGCGTCGGTCAGTGCGTCGGTGTAATAGTCGCCTTCAGTCGCCGGTAACGATTTGGAGTACGACGGCGAAAACGGATGGTAGTAAGACTGAACCCATCCCGTGATGGCTTCATCGAAGCCGTAAGTCATCGGGTCTTTGTTCAGGTGGGCCTTGCCATAGTTCGCGGTTGCATAGCCATGCTTGTGGAGTGTCTCCGCCAACGTTTGTTCTGCATGGGGTAATGCGGTCAGCTTTTCGCCGTGATGCAATCTTTCGTAATCGCGTTCTGGTCGCCCGCCCAGCCATTCAGTCAAGTTGGTTCGTGCGGGATATTTTCCAGTCAGAATGCTCGCGCGACTCGGGGAACAAACGTGGCAAGTCGAATAGGCATTGTCAAAAAGGATCCCTTCTTTTGCCAATTGGTCGATCGCCGGAGTTTCGTAAAACTGACTGCCAAAGCAACCCACATCCGACCATCCAAGATCATCGACCAGAAAAAAGACAACGTTTGGGGCTCGCGCGTCGGCGGCGATCAGGGATTGAGTATCGAGTGCAGCGAAAGCAACGGCGACTATCAGAACGATGTCGTGCAGGGATTTCATGGGAAGGATGTCCAAACTCATTAGGCTAGGGCTTCGGTATGGCGTCTTGGTGGATTCAATCTCTTAGCTCGACGCAATTTGTGAGTTGATGACGTGGAATCAGCCAATTGAGGTACTCTTCGACCTATGTTTATACACTGGTTACTTCGTTGTTTCGGTCCCCGGAATCGTTGGGGTTGAGCGTGTCTCGGCTTTGCCTGTCGTTGGGCATTCCGTCGTGATTGGTGCCCAGTCTTGGCATTTCCATAGACGGACCGAGTCAAAGACGATCCGACAATTCGGACCGCCCTTGAATGTAAATCTGGGCCCGCGTTTATCCTTTTCGTTGATGATGGTTACTGCCTCGTGTTGGTAGGTTTTGCTGTAGCCATTTACGCCGATAACGATCTGCCCCTTTTTGTATTCGAGGACCAGATCGATCCAGTCACCGAGCTTCATGCCCGATTCGGGCTCGGCGAAAGCAGGGCCATCGGGCAGTTTGATTCGGTGGCCTCCTCCTTCAAGGTAGCCCAAGGCGATCATGTGATGGCCGATTTGAAAACTGGGTCTGCCGGGTGTGAGTTTGTCCGCCTCAAACCGGTAACGCAGGTGACAAACAAACGTTTCCGGGATGCGATTGAGGTGGATGACCGGTTCCAGTCCGAGATGGTGATCGCGATTGAGCGCTTTCATCGCCTTTTCCTTCGATTTGAACTGGGCCGTGACATGTAGCTTGCCAGCTTTGATTTGCTTGTTGTTCTTCGGAGCGCCCCATCGATCCCGGTCGTATTCCCCGTCAAAGTCGTCCGAGTAGACCAGCGTTCCTTTCTCAAACAACTCAGACCTGAAGGCCGGATCGGCCGCAGTCGAGAAAGACGCGCAAAGTAGAATCGCGCACGAAGGCACAAAGACACGAAGCGGTAGCGGTGATAATGGACTTCTCATGACTGTTTCTCCTTGGTGCCTTGGTGTCTTTGTGCGAATCAAGTCGCTAGTAGGCGCTTCGTTTTCTTTCTTGGTAACCCGCAGCGTAAGTTTTGAAGTTGCGTTATTTGGTTTTATGGCCAACGGCCTTTCTTCAACATAGCCAGGGGCATCGCCCCTGGAATTCGGAAAACACGTCTTCGTAAATGATTCCAGGGGTGATGCCCCTGGCTACGATAAATAGGGCCGTTGGCCAACCGATTCGATCGGAAAAGCGAAACTTCAAAAAGCGTAAGCGAGCGACTGCATGGCGCTCTTGGTCCCTCGTTCAATCTTCGGGTTGCCACCCTATTTGGTTCTGAACGCTTTGCTTTGGACGAGTGCGTGAACGAACTCACTGAGTGCGAAGTTCTTGTTCTTGGCTGAGCCGACAATTTCGTTCGCCAAGTCGTTATCAGTGAATCCGAACGGGCGGCCTAACGCGTACTCGATCAAGTGCTCGGTAAAGCCGCGGGCGAAGTCTTCTTCACGCTCGGCGATCAAGTCGCGGAGCTCGTTGTAGCTCGCGAATTGGGGGCCGTTGTGAAACTTCCCGGAGGTGTCGATCGCGGTGGCAGTTTTGCTGAGTTGGAATTTCCCCTTTCTGTTCTTTATGAATTGCCGCTCCTCGGTTCGCCACTTGCCAGCGGCATTGAAGTTCTCCAGACCGAAGCCGATCGGGTCGATCTTACGGTGGCAGCTTGCGCATTGAGCTTCTTCTTGATGGGCCGCCAGTTTCTCGCGAGTGGTGAGTGGCTTGTCGGCGAGGCGTGAGAGCTGAGGGACGTTCGGCGGCGCGGGTGGCGGTGGATCATTTAGGATGTAACGCAAGACCCAGGCACCTCGTTCGACGGGGCTGCTCTCAATGCCGTCGCTGCCCATGGCGTGAATAGCGGCCATACCCAGCAGTCCGCCGCGCGGGGAATTTTCTGGCAGGTTGACGCGTTGGAACTGATCTCCCTCGACTCCGTCAATGCCGTAGTAATTGGCTAGCAGGCCATTGACGAAAACATGATCGCATTTCAGGAGTTTGCCAATGCTTCCTTCTTTTGGCTTACGCAGCAGGTGAGCGAATGAGTGGTAGACCTCCTGGCGGGCGGCGGAGCGAGTGCTTTCGTCAAATTCGCGGTGCAGCGTCGTATCAAACTGAAAGAAATCAAGACGCTCCATTTCAAGCCACTGGTGCACAAAGCCGGAAACAAACTCGTCAGATCGGGCGTCGCTGATCAGCCGATCGACCTGCTGGCGCAGCATCTCCGGTTGGCTCAGTTTCTGTTGCTTCGCCAGGTCGAGCAGCTCCTGGTCGGGCGGTGAACTCCAGAGGAAGTAAGCCATGCGCACGGCGAGCTCGCGATCCGTGAGTTCGCGTCGTTCATCCGCGTCGCCCGGTTCATTGAGGTAGAGGAAGCCCGGTGAGGCGAGGATGATGCCGAGTGGCAGTTCGATGGCGTCTTCAAACGAATCACCGGCAGCGCGCCGCGCCGCGTAGATGCTTACCAAGCGATCCAGAAAGTCGTGTTCCGGCTCGGACCCGCGGAACGCAGTGAAGGCGAACTGCTGAAGGATCTTGCGAGCGCGGGTTGGGTAACCCGAAGCGCGACCGAGGGTCTTAGATTTCTCTAAATCTTGCGCAGCCCCTCGCTCACGCGCCGGGTGACCATTTCCTGTGCCTCGCTTAGGTTTCGGGGCTCCGGGGTTTTGTGCGAGAATCTGAGAAAGTGGAGACAATGTCCCGGAATTGAATGCCGCGAACGGACCTTCCCATTCCACCCAGTCGATCCACAGGGCGGGTTTCGGACCGACGCCGGTTTTCGCTCGGGCGGCTCGGTAGCGGCGTTGATCGTTCTTCGGATCACGTTTCTCGCGGAGAGCAAATTTACGTGGGCCGTCGGAAGTGAGTGATACGGAGAATTCAATAATCTGAGGCGCGCTCGTTGAGCCAGTAACCTGAAAGGTGGTCAGATGGTTGAACTGGTTCTTTTCCGGAACAGCACCAAGATCGACAAAGTGTCGGTCGGCTGGCGTGCCCTCAACAGCGCCGATGCGGAAACGCAGCTTGTAGTCTCCGGCTGGCAACGTCTCCACGACATGTTCTGTCTTCTTCCACCCCGAAGGTTGCTCCGGAGGCAAGGCGATGAATTCTTCTGTGATCATGTTGTGGATCGTCAGAAGCGAGCCGGTCTTTGCAAGTGGATCTTCGAGGTAGCGGCGAAAACTCGGACCGTTTTCTTCAAACGAACGAATGCGAAACTTCGCTTCCTGTTCGTCCACGATGCCCTTTTGAGGCTTTCCGGTCTTCAGAAAAGTCTGCGCTTTCTCATGACCGCGTTTGAAGTATCCGTTGTAAGTACCAGCAACCAACGCGTTGGCATGTTCCTCGACCTCGCGACGTTGTTTCCGAGTGGTGTAGCTTGACTCTCCGAGTCGAGCATCACTATCTCCGGAGTGCTCGACTCGGAGAGTCGAGCTAGGCAGCGGCCCTTCAAGCTCTACCCAGTCGATCCAGATGGCGGGCGGGTGACCGTAGCCGTTTTCGTTTTTGAGCTTGTTGTGCGCATCCCAAAGCGCTTTGAGGTTTCCGTTGTTGGGCTGCTTTTCCTGAATGGCGAATTCGGGAGTCGTGTTCGAGCCGACCTCAAGCGGGATTTCGATCGTTTGGGGGTTCTCGATCGTTCCGGTTACCTGGTGACTGCTGATGGCCCGGCCCTCGAGTCCCCGGTTTCTGGATTCGATTTGTCGCTGCGGATGTCCCACCTGGATGAAGTGGCGAGAGGCGGGTGAGCCTTCGACGGTGCCGACGCGAACACGCATGGTGTAGTTGCCGGGAGGAAGTTCTTCGGCCGCAACGATGACTCGACCGGTTCCGTGGGCGAGCTTCAAGTAGGCGCCGCGATCACGATGCGGCAAGGCGGCGTAGTGTTTGTGATAGGCCAGGTTGGCTCGGTCTCCATCGGGATGGCTGGCGGCAGCTTTCTTTGAGTCGCGGAAACCGAAGTCTTTGGGATCGGGAGTTCCTTCCAGGCGGTCGGCAAAGCCATAAGACCAGACCGGGTGGGCAGCCTTTTCATCCGTCTCGCGAAATTTCGCCATCCTCGCCTGGTTCTCGGGAGTCTTGGCGGCTTCATCGACGCCCTTTTGCCAGCGGGTGAAACGAGCGTAGGCATCTTCGATCTGCTCGATCTCCTTTTCGTTCGCCGGATTGATCGTCTTCTCCGGTTCGATGCGGACGATTTTGGATTTAGTCGCTGCCGCGTCAGTAATGGGGCCTTCCAGTTCCAACCAGTCCACCCAAATGGCTGGCGGAGTACCGTAGCCATTTTCCTGCTTGTGGCGGTCGAACTCCTGCCTGAGGAGTTTGGCCGACTTGGGCTGGCGCTCCTGAATGCCCACCACGCGAGGCGTGTTTGCACCGATTTTGACATTAACCTCAATGATCTCTGGTTTCTCAATCGTGCCGAAAACTTGTTTGGTGTCGAGCAGTTTGGCGAAGCCTGCTGACGTACCGTTAAGTTTTTGGGGATGACCGATCTCGATGAAATAGCGGGACGGATCGGCGCCTTCCACCGCGCCGGCCCGAATCCGAAGCTTGTAGTTGCCGGGAGGCATGTCTTCGGGATCGGAGCCCACATCGAAGCGTTGGATCCCACGTGAAAGTTTCAGATAGGCGCCCCGATCGTTGTGAGGAAGTTCAGCGTAGTACTTCATGTAGCTGTGATATCGCCGATATGGACTGTACAGGGCGGCAACGGCATTGATTGGATCGCTGCCGCCGTAGTCGCGAGGATCGGGGGCTCCTTTCAGAAGCTCAGCCTTTTGGTACCTCAGAGTAGGGTTGGAATCATAATCGGGGTGCTTCTTACGAAGCGCGGCCACAATTTCCTGGTTCACCGGAGCCCTGGCTGCCTTGTCGACACCCTCTTTCCATGGAAGCCATTTCTCTTTGTAGGTCTTCTCCAGCTTCTTAATGATCTCCAGATTCTTTGCATTGACGGTGTTCTCGGGTTCGACTCGAAAAGTTTTCGTTTTCTGTCGCCCTGCGGCCTGACGCTGGAACCATTCGCCAATCGCGCTGCGCCCGAGTTTCAAATATTGCTCGATTTGATCGCTGGACATGAACAGCGACGATCCAACCGTGTCAAAGTTGCCAGCGCCGCCATCGGCGGGCAGGTTGGAGACGTCAAGCGTGACACCTGTAAGCTGTTTGATCGAATTGAGGTACTCGCGCCGGTTGAGACGACGCATGGTGATCTTGCCGCCGGAATCTGAAAGTTTGTTGCGGGCCGCAACCATGGTCTGAGCGAGCGCGTCAAGGAAGTCCGCCTTCTCAGCGTTGTCAGGTTGCTCAGAATCTTCCGGTGGCATTTCGCCAGAGTTCAGCGCGTTGAGAACCTTCTGCCAACGTTCCGCCTGCTCAAGCGTGGTGATACTGAGCGGCAGCTTCTCCAGATCGACCTTCCCTTCCTGCGTCTCAGAATCGTGACAGTCGAAGCAGTGTTGTTTGACGAAGGTCTGGTGCTTGTCGGGGAGGCGTACCTCAGACGCGGCGGCTCGCACGAAGGCACAAAGACACAAAGACAGGATGCAAAAAGTAAATCCCGTCAGCACGATTCTTTGTGACTTCGTGGCTTCGTGCGAATTCCTATTACCGCATAGGCGGACGACGACCGCGCACAAAGCCACCAAGACACGAAGTGATAGCGACGTTGCAAAAAGTTGTGTTGTCATAGTTCTTTCTCTTCGTGCCTTTGTGGCTTCGTGCGAGACCTCAATTTGCGAGCCGCTTTATTCCGTCTTTCAGCTAGGTCCGGTGCTTATCGGGGAGGTGTGCTTCAGGAGAGGCGGCTCGCACGAAGTCACAAAGCCACGAAGAATTTGTCGGGGATGCTTTCCCTTTGTGTCTTCGTGCCTTTGTGCGAGATCATCAAGTCTGTAGTTCCTTCACGACGCCGGTGCTGTCGCCGTGTCGCGGAGCGTTAATGCCCATGCCGCGGAGCATCGTCAGCCAGACATTGCACAGCGGTGTGTCCTTCGGCAGGACGAGGTGCTGGCCCAGTTTTAGGTTTGCTCCTCCGCCGGTGAGCACGGTCGGGCAATTGGTCAGGTAATGGATGGAGCTGATATTCGATCCGAACGCTACGGCGGTGTGGTCGAAGAGACTCGATCCGTTGGCTTCTTTTGTTGCTTTTAGTTTGTCGATCAGCCGGGCCAGTAGTTCACTGTGCGTCTTGTCGCGCACCTTGGAAGCCTCCATGCGATCGCCTGGCGAGTAATGGCTCACATTGTGGGCGCTAGGTTTCAGGTCGAGACTCTGCAGCAGACTCTGGCCGGGCATGCGATAGGTCAGCGAACGGGTGCTGTCCGTCTGCAGCGCGGCAACGATCAGATCCTGCATGATCTCGATCTCCGCCATACCCTTCAGTCCGGGTTCCGGTTCGTTGAGCGGAGGCTTGGCCTTGGGGACGTCCAGCCAAGCTTCGTCCTTGTTGAGCCGCGTCTCGATGTCGCGGACGCCTTGGAAGTACTCGTCCAGCTTGTCCGTGTCGGTTTTGGAAAGACCTCGCTGCACACGCCGGGCTTCGCTGAGTACCGCGTCCAGCACGCTGCGGTTTTCGGCGATGGCCGCCTGACGTTGTTCCAACGGCAAGTCGTCGGCGGAGAAGAGTTTGTGGAAAACCTGGACCGGGTCGTTGTGACCGGCAACCGGTTTGCCTCGCCCGTCCCAGGCCAAAGAAAGTCCCGGCCCGTGACCCTCCAGGCTGGCGGCATTGAGCTGGATTGATGAGAAGCGAGTGTCCTTCCCCAGATGCTGTGCGACGACCTGGTCAGCGGAAATGCTGTTGGCCATGTTTTGGCCAGGCACGCGATAGCGATTGGCTCCCGTAAGCCAGAAAGTGCTGCCCCAGTGAGCTTCATTGGTGAACTCGTTCGCGCATCCCTGCACCACCGTAATATCGGACTGGTGACGGGCGAGCGGAGCAAGACCTTCGGAGAGTTCGTAGTCAGTGCCAGTCTTCTGTTGGTCCGGAAACCAAGTCTCCTTGGTCACGCCAAATCCGATGCTCAGAAAGACGCAGCGCCGGGAAGGTGCGGCGGGTCGTTTTTCCGCAGCCGAAGCAAAGCGGCGAAAGCCAATCGATTCCAACGCGGGCAGCCCGATCAGCGCTCCGGTACCGCGAAGGAAGTGACGGCGATCCAGGTTGGGTTTCATCATCTTGAACTTTGGTAAATGATCGGGAAATAGATTATTGCACAAAGTGAACTGGCAGAGTCGGTTGCCGGATCGCCGTGAGCTGAACATCATCAACGAAGTAGCCGCCCAATTCGACGGGGGCCGCACGCGAGCCAGTGCTCGCAGAAACGGCGATGAGCGCAACAGTCGCTTCCGATTCCAGCAGGCAGGATGCGGTAATCGTTGCCGACTCTTCACCGGGCGTTAGCGTGATCACCTTTTTACCAAATCCGATCCCGTCTTCTCTGACCACACCCGGCCATCCTTCACTGATTTCCTTGGGCTTCATATTGAAAAGGAAGATGCGGCAACTTCCTGCGAGCTTTGGTAATTCGGCATCGGTTGGGGCGGCCTTTCGGCGAAAGCGGGCTGAGAGGTTGAGAGTGATTTGCGTCTCGAGACCTGTCGTTTCCCATTGCTGCCGAAGCGACGACAGTTCGACCAACTGAAACATCGAACAGTTCGAGGCAAAGTCATCGGCATCACCGTTGACATTTCCGGTTTTCAAAAGGCGCAACATTCGGTTTCCATCAGCTTCTTCAATCACCTCGGCAGGATTTCCACCCCACCTGCCAAAGTGTGACGGAAAGCCGATTTCAACCGGACCTGAAAACGTCTCAAAATCGCCGTTCACAACATGAAGAGATCTTGCCTGTGATTGAGGCAAGTTCACCGCCCAAACCACCCCGAATCCCAGCAGACCAACAATTGCACCCGCCACCAGAGCGACTGCCATCTGCTGCGGCCACGCCAGGAGACGTCTGGCAGACCGCGTCGGAATTTGACTTCCGGCCACTTCGCCTTCCGCATCCAGAATGGAAACGATTGATTCATCGCGCAGATGACTAACAAGGGCCTGTTCATCGACCAGCGTCGTGGCCATGATCGCTCGAGCTTCCGGATGTTTGCGCAGCAGTTCGTTCAGTTCGGTTCGCGCTGCTTCGTCGCCGTCGGTGCGCACTTTCTGGAGCAAGCCCAGAAGTTGTTCTTCCATCACGGATTGGTCCTCATCTCGCGTTGAATACACGCACTTAGTTGCTGGCGAATTCGCAGCAAGGTCATTTTCACCGCGCTCAAACTCCGCCCCGATGCTTCGGCAATTTCCCGCAAACTCTGGCTGGCGGTGTAGTGGTCATGAAGCAGAGCCCTCTGCCTTTGATCGAGTTTCTTCACACACTTGCCAAGCGCCTCGCGCCGGTGATCAAAAGCAGTTGCTGCCTCGTCGATTTCATCCGCCATTGCTCTGATCACATCTTCATCGAAAACCAGGCGATCGCGTTTCTGGTCGCGGTAATGCGAAAGGATCGTGAATCGCGCCACCGTGAACGCCCACGGCAAGAATTCCGTCTCCGGATCCCAGTCCGCCGCCTTTTGCCACAACTTCACGCAAGTCGCCTGCAACACCTCGCGCGCATCCTCGCGATTGGCGAGGTTCGCATGGCAGAATGCCTCCAGAGCGGGCTGGTGGCGGGTCAACGCTTCAATGAAGCGGGTTTCGTCCAGTGGTGGAGGCATGGATAAGGTGAGTTCTGGTCGATTCAAATGGTAGAGCCAGGCTTCTGGGGTCGTTCAATCGGCTTAGCGAGATGTCCGCCGTCGCTGCTCTATGGTTTATTCCGCGAGGATACCCAGCGGTCACAATTTCTTGCGAGAAAATCTTGCTTCACAGTCGTTCTCTAGCTGAGTCCCACGTCAGCCAACCGCCCGGACTCAGCCAACCACGCTTCTTGTGAGAGCGTAAACGACAAAACCCTCGGCCACTACAGTTTGACCAAGGGTTCGTTGAGCTAGGTAACTTTCGCACAAAGGGGTCGCGTCGATTTCCGGAGATCGAAATGTTCAAGTGGAGATCGAATTCGCGCAGAATCCGAGTCGGTGAAACCAAATCGCGATCGGATGGGCCAGCGGCTAGAGGCCGGTGTGGCTGAGGAAGTTGCTCTTTTGCGTCAGGCATTGGTTTTTGGTAAACCGATGCGTTAACGAGAGACGAATCAAGATCAATTTTCCCTTGCTTAGGCAGCGGGTTACCTGAAAATCGTAACTTCAGAACTTACGCATCGGGTTACCAGAAATTCCGCTGAACAAGTCATGCACAAAGACATAGTTGGCTGGTGATTTCGTTACAACAATTGATGCAATGACCACGGCATCGTCGCTTCGGAAAGCCAACAAGGGAAAGACCATTGAAAATTAATTCTGTCATGACTTTGCTGCGGCCGTTTTTGCGTGTCGTGACTTCGGCCCTGCTATTGAGCACCAGTGTCACGCTCGCGGACGCTCCACCTTTGACGGATTACTGCCAGCGTTTGCAGCAGGAGATTCAGGGAAAGAAGCACGGACTTCTCGCTGGCAACGTGACTTATTATGTCGGTGGGTTTCATGCGAGTTGGGAGCCGAAGGAACACGAAACCCTCGGCCTGACGCATCCGTTCTGTCACGATCTTCGCAGTCGCGGCGTCGGGCTGGTCCAGAGTCAGGGTAAAGATCAAGACGATACCGGTCTGGGCAACGACTTCTCTGGCTGGGAGTTCTACAAAGACACGCGGGTTCTGTACGGCAGCGTAGTGATCGATGGGAAGATTCATCGTCACCCGGTCCCGAAGAAGATGTACTGGCGACCGGACCGAATGAACTGCGAATACGAAGTCGATGGCGTTCGGTTACGAGAGGAGAAGTTCATTGCCGCAAATGACGCAGCTTGTTCGGTCATCACCTCATCGACTCCGGTTACGCTGCGACTCAGCGGCCAGAGTTTCTTTGGGCGCCACAGTCTGACAAGCACTGCCAAGATCAAGTATGACGCAGATCACAATGCCATCCATATCGTCGAAGGGGGCACGACGAAGTGCCTGCCTGAAACAGATCGCTCTGAAGAGGTTGGTCCGATCATGTATCAGGGCATGAGCACCATTCTCGCCGCGTCCCGTCACTTCGCCACGAGCCACGAGTTCGCAAAGGGCGAGCATGGCGAGATGCAATATGAATTCGAAGTGCCCTGCGACAGCAAAGGAGTCGTACTGGTGTGGGCGATGCACGATGACCACGGGCAGGCACTCAAAGACGCGATGACAGTTCTCCGTGAGCCGCGCGAGGCAATACTCGCAAAGACGCGAGAGATGAATCGTCAACTGAGCGAAGAGATTCCCTACTTTCGCTGCTCGGACCAGAAGTTCGAAGACATCTACTACTACCTTTGGTCGCTGTACCTGATGTACGACATCGATGTCGGGCGCGGAATGGAGTTGGAGCCGCACACCCAGACAGCTGTCAACAATTTTCTCGGCATGCATCGCTACGACGCAACGTTCCAAATCAAAGTGGGAGCGTGGACGAACGACAAGTCGCATTACGCGTATGGAAACGTGCTGACATGGAAGCATCTCTTCGAGAACGGTCACTACAAACGATCACCGAACGGATCGATCGCACTGGCTGACAACAAGGGGACGACATGGCACTCAGGTGTGTACGGCAATGAGTTGTCAGAGCATGTCCTCGGAGCGTGGCAGATCTACCAGCACACCGGCGATGTCAAGTTCTTACGCGACTGTTACGAAGGCTACTTCCGAGAAGTATTTCGCGAGCGAATCTCCCCGTTCTTCTCGAATCACTTTGAAGTGGCGGAGGCCCTGATCGCGATGGCTCGCGTCACTGGTCATGTCGAGGATGTAGGACGTTGGGAGCAGCTTGTGCCGCTCGATCCGGACGAAATCCGAACGTGGTTCGATCAGCGTTGGCAGGTAAATGGTCACGAACATTTCTTCGGTGGCCCCAAAAATGGCATGTTGATGACAACCGGATTCTGGCACATGCGTTCGAAGCATTTCCCGCGGGATTACGCTTTGAAGATGACTCGGTCATGGGCCCTCAATGTAGACCAGGGGTTTTACGGCGACGGCGACTTCTTTCCTTTGGCCATGTCACGCCAAGCGATGAGGACTTTCGATACAAAAGTGGACCACTCATTCGGGTACACACCCGATACCGCATATTTCGCACTCGACGGCATGTTTCGTCAGCGGCTTGGCGATCCGGCGTGGCGTCTGACGCTGAATCATCTGACCCACTACAACTTCAGTTCTGACTGGAAAATCCCGGTCGCACCGGAGGCCTACACGCGAAGCGGCAAGCAGTTTGGGGACCAGTACTCGAACTTCAACGCGGGCAAACTCCTTTTGTACCTCGAAGGGCTCGCAGGACTGGAGTATTCAGTCCCGGACAAAAAGCTCGTCGTACACGACACAATGCCCACAAACTGGACGTGGATGGAAGTCCGCCTGCCAATCGAGATGCCGGGCGAGAAGAAAACTCGCTGGCCAGTGATTCGGTATGAACGAACAGGGGTTAAAAACGAGGATGGGAGCGGAAACGAAATAACCAAGTCGATCCGAGTCACAGATTGCCCGCTACAAATCACCATTGAGCCTTGGTCGGAAGAAAAACGCGTGATTCGTTCTTCCATACAACCAGCCAATGGCGGGGAACGAATAGCATCCAACTACCCGCACTATCCCAAATACGCTTTTGATGCCTCGCAATCAACGGCTTACGTACAACTCCGTCTGGACACCACGTCGGAGAGTAGATGAAACCATGAATTCTCCCATCACGCAGCGGTCAATGATGACGCGGCTGGAAATAATGCTGCGATGGAGATGAGAAAACCCTCGGCCACAATGATGCTTGTGGCCAAGGTTTAATGAAGAGAATGGTTCGGATAACCGACCAAGAACTCCCCGTATAGGACTCGAACCGGACAGCTGAATTTTGAGAGTCGGGACTGGGTTTGAGCTCCGTAACTTTCTGTTTGGCATTAGGTTCGAGCGATTGACACTCGTCGCGCCCTGAAAAGTTTAACCCGTTTGAACTGACTAAAATGGGCTTCAAGGTTTGCGTAAATCGCTCACACCCAAAAAAACAGCTCGCCGCAAATCGATGGGGCGAGCTGTTGTGATTTCGAATCGGGCTGACAGGATTTGAACCTGCGACCTCTGCACCCCCAGTGCAGCGCTCTACCAGGCTGAGCCACAGCCCGTCGAA
>CAYUGI010000007.1:31041-35799 GCA_964444105.1 uncultured Pirellulaceae bacterium | reverse complement strand
CGACCTCTGCACCCCCAGTGCAGCGCTCTACCAGGCTGAGCCACAGCCCGTCGAAATGTCGCACCGGGCTTGGTAGTCTTCCAGGTGCAGTCGACAGTTAAGCTAGATGCTAATGAACTGCTGCCCGATGTGCTAGGCGACTTGCTGCAAAAACGCCGCGGCCTGAGGTGGCACCGCGGCCTGGAGGTTCGGTTTGGTATCGACTTGCGTTGGGACGAAATCATGCTTTTCAGCGCGAACCGATGTTCAACGGAAACGGTCTGTGCCGGGGTACTTTGAGTCCCCTGACGAAAGCTGGATATCGAATGCTTCGTGATTACATCGAATTGCCGCTTGCCGTTCGGGTTCTTTGCTTGGGCTCTTTGATCAATCGGGCTGGTTCGTTTGTTGTCATTTTTTTGACGATCTATGCCAGCGAGCAGCTGGGGTTTGGCGTGTCCTTCGCCACCGCGTGCGTGGGAGTTTTGGGATTGGGGGCGATGATCGGGTCGATCGTTGGCGGGCACTTGGCTGACCAAATCGGCAGACGCACGGTGATGTTGATCGCGCTGATTGGCGGTGCTGCGATGCTGGTTGTTGTTGGACTGCAGGAGAATCGCTGGGCATTCATGGCGGCCGTGGGCGTGTTCTCGGCATTGGCGGAGATGTATCGACCGGCGGCATCAGCAATGATCGCGGATATCGTGTCGATCGAGCAGCGTGCGCATGCGTTTGCCTTGATGTACATCGCGATCAATCTTGGTTTTGCGATTGCACCGACGCTGGGTGGAATCCTGGCGTCGTATTCATTCCAGTGGTTGTTCTTGGGTGACGCGACGACGATGTCAATCTATGGGTTGATTGTGCTTTTGATGATCAAGGAGACGTTGCCTTCAGGCGATAAAGTTAACGATGGTCGTGATTTGGATGCGGACAGTATTTCTCAGGCGCGTGTCACGCTGCGTGAAGCGACTCGACACGCGATTGGTGATGTTCCGTTTCTTGGATTTTGCTTGGCGACGTTTTTGATTTCGCTGGTGTTCATGCAGTGCATGTCAACGCTGCCGATTTACATTCGCGAGAGCGGTTACACGAATCTGCAATTCGGGTTGCTAATGTCGATCAATGGCATCTTGATCTTTGTGTTGCAATTACCGATGACCCACTATCTCAGTCGTTTTAATGCCATGTCGGTTGTATTAGTTGGCGGCGTCCTGGTGACGATTGGCTTTGGCATGACGGGGCTTGGAATCGGATTCCTGTTTTTGACGCTGACGATCTGTATTTGGACGCTGGGAGAGATTCTGCAATCGCCATTCAAGCATGCGATCATTACGCAGCTGGCACCAGTTCAAATGCGTGGTCGGTATTTGGGGATCTACAGCATGAGTTACGCGTTGGCACTAACGATCGGAGCGCCTGCTGGCGGCGAGATCCTGACGCGGTTGGGGCCGCAAAGGCTATGGGCGGTGGCGGCTGTTGTTGCGACGTTGTCTGTGGTGGTCTACGCACTGATTCATCGCGGTGTGAGCTCGCGGATGCTGGCGGCAGAGGCGGTTGCCTAAACTGGACTATTCATGATCGCTCGCCGGTACACCAGCAATCGCAGTTTGTATTCAATGCAAATCGAAATGCCGCCCTGGCGTGGTTTTCGTTTTTTTGCGTTTCTGGTAGCGTCTTTGAGACGAAGCAACTGGAAACCTCTGCGGCTTGATCGAAACGGAATCACCCCATGAACTTTGCTGACCGAATGGCTCAGGCCGTGACTCGAACTCGGAGCGTGACATGCGTGGGGCTGGACCCTCGGAAGGCTCAGTTGCCGCCCGCGATCAAAGAATCGGTGGCGGGTGAATCGCCGGATGCTTGGGCTGCAGCCTATACGCAGTTTTGCAAGGAGATCATCGATGTGGTCAAAGACTCCGTCCCATGCGTGAAGCCACAAGCTGCTTTCTTCGAACAGCTTGGTCCGGCTGGGATGGTTTCGCTGGGGGAAGTGATTCGATATGCCAACGAGAGTGGCTTGATCGTGATCACGGATGGTAAACGAAATGACATCGGCAGCACGGCGACCGCTTATGCTCAGGCTTATCTTGGGGCTGGCGACCTGAGTCCCTGGGGAAGTGATTCGTTGACGGTCAGTCCGTATTTGGGGCAGGACAGCTTGGAGCCGTTTGTTGAGATCTGTGACGAGCGGGAAGCGGGCGTTTTTGTGTTGGTCAAAACGTCGAACCCTGGTGGCGGACTGCTGCAAGATCGTCAGACCGATGGGCAATCGGTCTATGAACGGGTCGCGGCCTTATTGACGGAGCTGAACCAGGGGCGAGTCGGCGAATGTGGATACGGTCCGATGGGGGCGGTGGTCGGGGCGACTTATCCGGAGCAATTGGTAGCGATGCGAGCGGCGATGCCTCAAAGTTGGATCTTGATTCCCGGTTTTGGGGCTCAAGGTGGTGGGGCGGATGATGTTTTGGGCGGATTTGATGAAAAAGGACTTGGGGCGGTTGTGAATAGTTCGCGGCACATCATATTTGCACACGCACGAGACGAATTTCGCGAAAAGTACCCTGATACGCACTGGCAACAGCCGGTCGAAGCGGCCACCAAGCAGATGAACGAGCAGCTGGGATCGATTGTGAAGGTTTGAGGCCTCAGTCTCTGCTGAGAAACCCTCAACTGGCACTTCCCAAAACCACGTTTCTTCGGTATTCTCCGCGATTCCACCGAGCAGGATGCTCTCCAGAAATAGACCGAAAACGATTAGAAAGAAGAACGATGGGTAATAAAATCAAGACCCACAAAGGCACCAAAAAACGCTTTCGCCTGACCGCGAAAGGCAAAGCCATGCACCGTCAAAGTGGCACCAGTCACTTGGCACGCGGGAAATCGAAGAAGCAGCGACGTAACCTTCGTGGAACAGCGGCCGTTGCAACGTGTATGGAAAGAACGATTCACGCTGCCTTGAATGGCAACAGTTACTAGGCCGTTTTGGCGTTAGCCACGGCTTCTTCCTCGCGGAAAACAACTATTCCAGTTGGTTGGGCAAAACATCGGTGACTTAGACGTGATTCGATAATCACGGCTTTGCGATCACCGGGGCCTGAACTACACACCTCTCCAAAAGATACAAAGCTAGGATTCGAGACAATGCGTACTACTAAAGGTGCAGCTCGTACAAAGTCAAAGAAGCGTCTGTTCAAACGTGCGAAGGGTTTTCGCGGTGGACGGGGCAATCTGACACGAACTGTCAAAGAAACTCTGCTTCGCAGTGGCGCGTATGCTTTCCGTGACCGTCGTGTCAAGAAGCGTGAATTCCGCAAGCTTTGGATCATCCGCTTGAACGCCGCCGCTCGTCAGCACGGCATTCGCTACAGCGAGTTCATCCACGGTCTGAAGAAGGCTGGTATCGAAATGGATCGCAAGACTCTCTCGGAGATGGCGATTCACGACGAAGCAGGCTTCAAGGATGTCTGTGACAAGGTCAAAGAAGCTCTGGCTGCTTAGTCGCCATGTCGCTGCAAGATTTTCTCTCGTCGCTCGATACACTTCGGGCTGACGCGCTTTCTGCGTTCGATTCGGCCGACGATGCCGATTCGCTAGAGGCAGCGCGTGTCACTTTTACGGGTGCCAAGAAAGGCCGGTTGAAAGACGTCCAGAAGCAAATGGGCGTCGTCCCTAACGAGCAAAAGAAAGACGCCGGGCTGAAGCTGAACGAAGTGAAGTCGGCGATCGAAGTCGCGTTGCAGTCGGCTCAGTCGCGTCTTGGTGGGGGAGAGTCTGACGGCGTTGATCCGACGTTCGACCCAACTTTGCCTGGCCATCGACCAACCATTGGTCACATCCATCCCATTACCCAGACGATCAACCACTTAATGGAGATCATGGGGCGAATGGGATTCGAGGCCGCCGAAGGCCCCGAGGTGGAAGACCCGTGGCACAACTTCGTTGCTTTGAATATCCCCGAAGATCACCCTGCTCGTGATCCGCTGGATAACTTTTATCTGGCTACCGCCGCATCGGCCAATGCTAAAAAGAAGTCCGGCGCGGACCGAAATGTCGAAGGCGAGCAACTGCTGCGTAGCCAAACCAGCACGGTCCAAATTCGGATCATGGAGCAGCGTCAGCCGCCGATCCGCATCATTTCGCTTGGACGCGTTTATCGCCCGGATCAGCCCGATGCGACGCACTTCCCGATGTTTCATCAGATGGAAGGTCTGCTGGTCGATAAGAACGTGACGATGGCGAACCTGAAAACGGTTCTGCGAGTGTTCGCGACGAACTACCTGGGCGACGATGTTGAAATTCGTTTTCGGCCATCGTTTTTCCCCTTCACCGAGCCTAGCGTCGAAGTGGACTTTCTTTGGAATGGCACTTGGATTGAGTTCGGTGGCGCCGGAATGATCGACCCCAACGTTTTCAAAGCGGTCGGATACGACCCTGATGAAGTATCCGGGTTTGCGTTCGGCCTTGGCGTGGAACGATTGTGCATGCGACGCCACGGCATCACGGACATCCGAGATCTTTACAGCGGCGACCTCCGGTTCTTGCGACAGTTTTAAGCGAGCGTGGAGCGAAGAGTTGGGAGCGTGGAGTTTCCTGCTTGGAACTCATTTTCGCAACCTGCTACTCCCTCCTTCTAGCTCCCAGCTTTCCCCATGCTTGTTTCTTGGAAATGGCTCTCCAAATATGTCGATCTGCCGATGGATCGCGAGGAATTGGAAACGCGGCTGAGCCTGTCGGGTTTGAATCACGAAGGCACCGAAATCGTTGACGGCGATCCCG
>CAYUGI010000007.1:0-30941 GCA_964444105.1 uncultured Pirellulaceae bacterium | reverse complement strand
CTGAGCCTGTCGGGTTTGAATCACGAAGGCACCGAAATCGTTGACGGCGATCCCGTCATCGATCTGGAAGTGACCAGCAATCGTGGTGACTGTTTGGGGCACCTTGGTGTGGCACGCGAGATTGCAGTGCTTTACGGGGCGTCTGTCAGGACTCCCGAAGTGGCGATCAAAGAATCCAGCACAAGCGTGGATTCGTTGCTAAGCGTCGAAAACCAGTTCGTAGCCGCGTGCCCGCGATACACTGCGCGAGTCATTCAGGGCGTCAAAGTCGGTCCCAGTCCCGCCTGGATGGTTGAAGCCTTGAAGGCAGTCGGCATTGCCAGCGTGAACAATGTTGTCGATGCAACCAACTATGTGATGATGGAATGCGGACAGCCTCTGCATGCTTTCGACTACGCCAAAGTTGCAGATTCAAAAATCGTTGTTCGCGCGGCAGCAAAGAACGAGAAGTTCCAAGCAATCGACCACAAAGACTATGTGCTTGACGAGTCGATTTGTGTGATTGCTGATCCGAAGCACGCCGATGCGATTGCCGGTGTCATGGGCGGCGCCGACAGCGAAGTCGATGAAAATACAACCGACTTAGTGATCGAAGCTGCGGTTTTCACGCCACTGATCGTTCGACGCGCTGCAAGAAAACTAAAGCTGCAAAGCCCGTCTTCGTATCGATTCGAACGCAAGGTGGATCCGGTCGGGGTCGATTGGGCCAGCCGACGGGTGTGTCAGCTGATTCAAGAACTGGCTGGCGGCGAAGTGGCATCGGGCGTTGTTGATACGGCTCCCGAAATTCCGCCGCGTGAATCGATCACACTGCGTAGTGGCCAAGTCAAGCGAATTTTGGGCATCGATATCGATCCACAAGAGACGACTCGCATTTTGAATGAACTGGGTTGCACCGCGGATGGTGACGACAGCGAAGAAGGCATCGGCTACGTCCCGCCGACATGGCGTCACGACCTGACGCGTGAAGCAGACTTGATCGAAGAAGTCGCGCGGATCTACGGCTACGACAAAATTCCCGAGGATGCCCCTATTCCAGTCGCGCCAAGTGAAAAACGTCCGTTCGATGTTGCGATGGAGCGCGTGCGACTCATCCTGACTTCGGCGGGCATGAGCGAAGCGATGACACCCAGCGTGGTCACTGCGAAGCTGGATGACTCGCTGAGTCCTTGGACTGATAAGCCGGCTTTGCAAACGCAAACGCAAATGTTGAAAGGTTCCAAGCGTTTGCGCCGCACGTTGATTCCGAGTTTGTTGCAAGGACGTGCGAACAACTGGGCGACAGCTAGCATCGAAGCCAACTTGTTCGAGATCGCACACATCTACTTACCCGGCAAAGAAGGCGACACGTTACCGTCCGAGCAGTATTGCCTCGGCCTGGTCGCGGGTGGCGATTTCTTTGACTTGAAAGGCATCGTCGAAACCTTGGTCCAGCGCATGGGCATTGCGCAAACGCCAAAAGTCAAAACCATTCGGCGCGATGGCTTTGCCAAGGGTGCCGTCGTGGAGCTGTTGTTGGGCGAATCAACGCTCGGCTACATGGGCGTTGTTGATCCCAAAACGCTCAAGCAATGGAAGTTGCCCGCACCTGTGGTCGCAGCTGAGCTTTCACTGCCGTTGCTATTGGAGGCATCAAGGTTGGTGCCACAGCAACAAAGTGTTAGTGCTTTTCCGTCGGTGCAGCGAGATTTGAATTTCGTGTTAGCGGAATCGGTTCGTTGGAGCGAGATGGCCAACGTGGTCCGCGCGGCCGTGGGCGACGAGTTAGCTGACTTGGTCTACCGCGAGACTTATCGCGACGAAAAGAAGGACGGCAAGGATCGCAAACGCATCTTGATGTCGCTGGAGCTACAGCGGCACGACAGCACGCTGAGCGGCGATCAGGCCGACGCGTTGATTCAAAGTGTGATCAAGGCGTGCGAGAAAGAGCTATCTGCGGAGCTGCTATCGTAGGATTCTGCGAACAGGCTGCTGTGCTGGTTCGGCAGACTGACGCCGCTGAGCCTTCGATGGTTGGTGGCGAGGGAGTTCCTAGGCGATCAATACGAAGTGCCATTGAGCGGCCTCTGGAATCCGCCGCTCGCTCATGCTTCGCTTTGAATTTACGCATTGAAAATGCGTTTCATCTTTACGTTGACCAAACGTGTCACTGTCCAGTGCGATAGTTCTTTTAGCGAAGGAAGTGCTGCTGATCTCAAATCGAGACAAGTGGTTCAAATCGCGAGACTGAGCCGGTTTGCTTGGTCGCAAATTGCTTGCAAATAAGTGAATGCCATGGTGAACGGAGAATTGCTGGACTTGAGTGGAAACCCGAATTTCCCGGTGTTTTTGCCTAGGCCTCACGATTCATCCGAATTTTCATCATTGCTTCATCAAACGGCACGCCATTTGTTCTTAGGTTTCATCGCAAGTTAGTTTAGATACTCAAATTTCAGGGAAGTGAACGCCATGTTAGTTTTAAGTCGCAAAGAAGGTGAGCAGCTACGCATTGGTGACGACATCGTTGTGACGGTCAGTCGGATCTCCGGCAACCGCGTTGCGATTGGCATCGAAGCACCTCGAAGTATCCGGGTCGTGCGTGGCGAATTAGAGCCACTGAAGGTCACCGGTGGTGCCGCTCCAGTTGCTGCATCGATGGAAGATTCCAGTATGGCCGTCGCCAGCAAGCCACACAGTTGATCAATTGTCCCGCTAGTCAAAGATCCCCTCCCAGTTTTGGCTAGCGGGAGTCGGTGCAGGCCGGCTGTTAGCGAACATTCAGCTGATAAACGGCGAGACTTCGCTGATCGTTATTTGTCCATTGAAACAAAGATCGACATCGGTGCCTTTTTGTCGAGGGCGACCGTGGAAATCTAGCTCGAAGGACACTTCTTCGCCCTTCATCTTCGCTTGTCTTGGAATCGGACACGGATCGACACTACAGCGTGTTATCGGTGGTGTTGCCGAAGCATTTTTAATTGCGGGCAAGTTCACGTTCCACAGTGGACTTCCTTGTGCCGACGTCATCGGTGATTGTTGCGCGACCTTCACAAATTCTTTCAACGTGCTACTGAGCCAATTGCTGCAGTGTTCCCATGACTTGGGTACATCGGGTCGTCGGTAGTGTGAAATTGCCATTGCTGGGCTGCCTGTCATCGCGGCTTCTCTTGCTGCCGCGAACGTTCCACTGACTGTCAAGTTGACGCCCAGGTTTGCGCCTTGATTGATACCTGACAGCACCATCGTTGGCTCAGGCATCAGGACGTGAGTCGCGACTCGCACGCAATCGACAGGCGTGCCATCGACGCTGTACCATTGCGGTTCGGTGGATTTGATGACCAATGGACGGCTTTGCGTGACACTATGGCTACATTCGCTGCGGCCTCGATCGGGGGCCACCACGATGATTTCGGGAGAATGTTCTTGCAACGCATCATGAACTGATTCCCAGAGTGATCGCAGCCCTGGTGCGTCGATTCCATCGTCATTGGTGAGTATGATTTTCATGATTTCACATCGAGCCGGAACGTTGTTGGCCTGTCGAATGATCCTGTCGAATGGTTTTGCCTAACGCGAGTGATTTATGAAGACATCAAACACGCCGCGAGACATTGACTTAGTTGTTTGCGGTTCCTGCACCGTCGATATCTTGGCAGGACCGATTGATTTATCGACGCCGATTGGAGTCGGGCAACTTCATCGCGTCGACCCCATCACTTTGTCTGTCGGTGGTATCGTCTCCAACGCTTGCGTTACCGCGGCACGACTAGGTCAGCGCACCGCTGCATTTTCCCGGGTTGGCAAGGATGGTTGGGGAGACATCGTTTTGGAACGTTATCGGGCAGATCGGATCGATTGTGGGCGACTGTTAAGGCACGATTCGATGCCGACAAGCACCACCGTGGTGATGATTGATAAGGAGGGTCAGCGCAGTTTTGTTCATAGCCAAGGGGCTCCCAAGGCGATGACGGCGGACGACTATTTCGACGCGATGCCTTTTTTTAATCAAAGTCGAGCGATGTTGCTGGGCTACTATCCGTTGCTGCCGAACATGTTGGATCAGCTGCAAGACGTTTTTGCCGAAATACAAAACGCAGGATGTCTTACCGCTTTGGATGCAGCAGGAGGTGGCGGCACGATGGAACCTCTGGCGGCTGTTTTGCCGTATGTGGATGTTTACTGTCCCAGCTTCGACGAAGCAAGAAACCAAACGGGATTGGAATCGCCCAGAGAAATGTTGCAGTTCTATCGACGCTGCGGCGCGAAAGGTGTCTTGGGCGTCAAGTTAGGAGCAAAGGGAGCCGTAATCAGCCCGCATGCTGATGAATTTTTTGTGGTTGATGCGCCAACTCCTCCGTTACCTGTGGTTGATACGACGGGGGCAGGCGACGTTTTTTATGCCGCGTTGCTGTCAGGGATTCTGAAAGGCAAGAGTGTGCCGGTTGCCGCCGGCGCGGCAGCTAAAGCGGCCTCTATTTCTGTGACAGCGGCGGGGGCTACGACCGCTGCATTTAGTTGGGACGATGTCCAAGAGCATCAATAGAGTCTAATGCAGGTAACTGCGAGGCGATATCATTCTGTCGTACAAACCATTGCGTCTTCGCCCACGCAAATTGCATTCCGTGGCCGATTGAGTTAGCAATCCCAAGTCGTGTGATCTGAAGAATGGACATTGAACAACTTGCCTATTTCCAGTGTGTTGCTGAGGCACGGAATTTTACGAGAGCGGCAGAGCGTCTGAATCTGTCGCAGTCGGCGTTGAGTCGTTCCGTTGCGAGACTGGAAGAGGAGCTTGGGCAACCTCTTTTTGAACGCAAATCACGCAGTGTTGAATTGACCGACGCAGGTCAGCTGTTTCAATCTCGGGCGGCTCAGATTCTTCGTATCGTGGAAGACACCAAGGCGGAAATTTGCGACGACGGAAAAACTGGGCGAGTGCGTGTCGGGGCAATTCCAACCGTCGCGCCATTCTTTCTGCCGGATCTTTTGCGTGAGTTCTCGGACAACCACAAACAGGCAACGGTAATTGTTCAAGA
Source organism: uncultured Pirellulaceae bacterium (assembly GCA_964444105.1). Taxonomy (GTDB): domain Bacteria; phylum Planctomycetota; class Planctomycetia; order Pirellulales; family Pirellulaceae; genus K23-9. The sequence continues at coordinate 25,926 of CAYUGI010000007.1, read as the reverse complement.
AGACACGACAGACAATTTGCTGCGGCGTTGCACGCAAGGTGAATTGGATGTGGTGATTCTGGCACTGCCGATTCCGGCGAAGTACTTGGAAGTCGATAAGCTTTTGGAGGAGGAGCTCAGTCTGGTGCTACCACTGAAGCACCCTTTGCTGAAGAAGAAGCAAATTCGATTGGTCGACGTACACGAGTATCCGTTCGTTCTGTTAGACGAGGCGCATTGTCTTTCGGACAACATTACTAGTTTTTGTCGTAATCGATCGGTCCATCCCGTTTCCGTTGAACGTACCAGTCAACTTGCAATGGTTCAGGAACTCGTCTCGTTATCGCACGGGGTGTCGATGATTCCTGAGATGGCGAAGAAGCTGGATAAAAGCAAGCGTCGGGTTTACCGTTCGCTGTCTGGCGTGAAACCGACGCGAACCGTTGCAGCGGTGTGGAATCCCTATCGTTTTCAAAGTCGGTTGTTACAAGCCTTTCGCGAATCGTTACGTGAATACTCCAACCGAGATGTTGGCTAGGGGGCGGTCTTCCCCTCGCTTTGGCGGCGAACTCGGTGCCCGATGTTGCATCGCCACTCGCTTTGATCGGGCAGACGCAACCCGCGTTTGACGATAAGATGGCGAAGGCAGTGACGAGGAAAAGGGCAGGTTTCGCCGGAGAACATTGGCAGGTGACTAGTAGGCAGAAAATACGAGATAGAGCGGGACACCAATCTGAACAGGTTTGGTCGCGTTCGTATCTGCGTGCGTTTGCATGCCTGCTGGCGACGGGCGGAGTCCTGGGGCTTTTCAATCCCATCACGCTGGGTGGTTTTTCAACTCCAACACGATTCGCGATCAGCTGTTTCACTGGCGTCAGCCTCCTAGCGTTGTTTGCTCTGCTGATAAGAACGAGAAAAATCGTTCCCGTTGTGATGTTGGCGACTCCGGTCGTGTTCGTTTGTTTTGCATCGGGCTTTGTTCTGACGGGTGATCTTTACTACATCACCTTGGGGATGACGCTGCCAATCGCAGTCGCGTTGTTCGCTGGTACCAGGAACGCGATCGTCGTGCTTTGCGTCTACGTTGTCAGCGTGCTTCTGATCTCAACCGCCATTCAACTTGAAATCTGGACACCTCCGGTCGATGCGGCCCTTTATTTAGCAGGGCCGGTGCCTGAGTCGATCATTTTGATTTTTATTACCGTAGTGATTACGGGGTCGACCATTTGGAAAGAGCAAATGGTGGCTGAGGTACGAAAAGCTGAAGCCAAGGCCAATGCCAACGTTGTTGCTCAGCAACGACGATTTGAAACGGTCAGTCAAAGCGCCTATGACGCTATTTTTGAGACGGACAAACGAGGTCTTGTTACGTTGGCACATGGTCGGCTGATCGGGCAACTCGGATACGATTCGGAAGACTTGGTGGGGCGGCGGCTGCTTTCGCAACTACCGCGCGAGGCGCGTGGCAAACTACTAAGCGAACTGAAATCGCTGAACGAGCAGAAGAAACACTTTTGCGCTGAAATCTGTGTGAAAGGTTCTCATGGTCGCTCTCATTGGGTGCGAGTGTCTGGCGGGAGTTTTGTCGATGTCGAAGGCAACCAGAAGTGGGTCAGCACTGTTCAGGACATTGATGATGCGATGGTGAACATGGGACGCATATTGGAGCAATCGCGGTTGGAGAGCCTGGGTACCGTTTGCGGTGGACTGGCGCATGATTTCAACAATCTGCTAACGGTTATCGGGATCTACGGAGAACTTGTTGAACAAGAAGACATACGCAATGGGATTTTGGAGTCGCAACGTCAGGCATCCGACTTGACCGCGAGCTTGCTGACGTTTGCAAGAAAACAAGAATTTCGAGAACAGACGATTCACGTGGGCGAGTTCTTGCGCGCGAGCCAAAAGATGATTGAACGCATGGTTCCCGAGAACATTGAATTCCGCGTGTCGATGCAGGATCAGGGCGTTCACGTTCGTGTTGACCCAGCTCAACTTCAGCAAGTGGTTATCAACTTGGTGAACAATGCCACTCAGGCGATGGAGAATGGAGGAGACTTGACCGTACACGTCGATTTGTTCGAGGCAAATCGTGAGCGAGCGACGATCCACGGAGTTCAAGAGGGAACCTTCGTACGTCTTTCTGTTACCGACACGGGAGCTGGAATGCCTCCGGAGATCGCGATGAGATCACTCGAGCCATTCTTTACCACCAAACCGCGTGGCCAGGGTACTGGTTTGGGTTTGGCGACTGCTCATGGTACTGCGCGTCGCGCTGGCGGCTGGGTCGATGTGACAAGCGCCGTTGGTGAGGGCACGCGGGTTAGCGTCCTGCTTCCACAGGCAGACGCCGTTGGCATTGAACCATCAGCTGATGAAAACGGCGGGGCGGCTCGGGCTGAAGAACAGCAGATAGCGTGGCGGATCCTGCTGATCGAAGATCGCGATACGCTTCGTGAGGCCATCCGTCAAATTTTGGTTGATGCGGGACACGACGTTGTTAGCTGCAGGACGGGTGAGCAAGGATTGGCTTGCTACAACGAACCAGCGCCTTTTGATTTGGTCGTGACCGATATTGTGTTGCCGGGCATGTCCGGTTTGGCCTGGCTTCGGTTAGTGCGGAAGACCGTAACGGATGCCAAGGCGATTCTTATTTCGGGGCATCAGCAAGATGATATCTCGATCGTGAACGAGCACCCCGATATCACTTGGTTTTTGCCAAAGCCCTTCAGCACTTCGGCATTGCTTTCGCTGGTACACCAGATCCAAAAAAACGCGCAGGATCAGCTGGTTTCAGATATCAAAGGGAATTAGAACCGCGATTCAGTTACTCCTTTACCCAGGTGAGGTTAAACTGGGGCTTTCGTGTGTTGCGGCTCCTACTTCGTCTTCATCGCCTGAGCGAGTTCTTAGCAGTGGTGCGTTTAGTCAATTTTCGTGTTCGATTCACTGCCGTGGGATTGGCCGCGTGTTTGTTCAGTTGTACGACGAGCATTGCGAATGAGCCGAAATTTCGGCGTGAGGCGGCACCCATCTTGGCTGCGTACTGCAACGATTGCCACGGTGATGGTGCCGATGAAGGTGGGTTCTCGCTTGACGAACTCGAGAGTGATTTGTCGGACGAGGCGACCTTTGCATCCTGGGAACGACTTTTTGACCGAGTTGCCGACGGTGAGATGCCACCGAATGACGCAGAACAAATGAGCGAATCCGAGCGGAAGCGTTTTTTGGCAGATCTGCGTTTGCAGCTTCATCAGACGCATGAAAAAACCAAAGGCACGGTGCTACGCCGGCTTAATCGTAGCGAGTACGAAAACACGTTGAACGATTTGTTTGGCACGAATTTGAAGCTGAAAGTGCTGTTGCCGGCAGACGGTCGATCGCACGAATTTGATAACGTGGGCCAGTCGCTGAGTGTCTCGTTGGTGCAACTGGAGCAATACATGGCCGCTTCGGACCTTGTCTTGGATGCCGCTATTGCTAGTCATGTTCGCAAGCCAGTAGCCATCAGCAAAACGGCACGCTATGCGGAAACACGCGAGGGGGAGAAGCACTTAGGAAAAGCTTGGTTGCAAGCAGCAGATGGGGCGGTCGTGTTTTTTCGCGAGATGGGATACCCGACCGGTATGTTGCGGACCGCCAATGCGCAGGCATCGGGGCGTTACAAAATCAAAGTCACCGGCTACGCGTATCAGTCGGACGTGCCGGTGACGTTTCGTGTTGGTAGCACTTCGTTTCAACGTGGAGCAGAAAAACCGACCTATGGTTACTACGCTTTCAAGCCTGGGGCGCCGCAAACCATTGAGTTGGAAGCGCATATCGATGAACGGTACATGATCGAGATTGCGCCTTGGGGAATTGCGGATGAACAAAATTTGATCAAGAAGAATGGCATCGAAAACTATCCAGGCCCCGGACTGGCAATCCAGCAGGTTGAGTTGATAGGACCGATTGTTGATGACTTTCCCAGTCGTGGTCACCGACTTGTTTTTGATGGATTGGATCGCGTTGAAGTAGAGCCCAAGAACGCTGTCACAAAATCCAAGTCGTGGTACAAGCCTGTTTTTTCTTTGCAGTTGGAAAATCCGAGTGCAGATGTGAGAACAGTTTTGCGGCGCATCGCATCGCAGGCGTTTCGGCGGCCTGTCGAAGATGCGGATGTCGATGACTTTGTACGGTTGTTTGAATCGGAATTGGACAATGAAGCCACGATTGAGCAGGCTTTGCGGACGGCCGTCGTGGCGATCTTTACGTCAGCCGATTTTCTGTATCTGAGCGAACCCGCGGGTTGGTTGGACGACTATGCGATTGCGGCTCGATTGTCTTATTTCTTGACCCGGACAACGCCGGACCAAGAACTGCTAAGAGCCGCCGCAGACGCGAAACTTGCTCGAGATCCCCAAGTGCTTCTTGCGCAAACGCGTCGCCTGCTTGCTGATAAGCGTCATCATCGGTTTGTCGATGACTTCACGGATGCTTGGTTAAACTTACGAGACATCGAATTCACCAGTCCCGACAACAACCTGTTTCCCGAATACGACGCCTTTCTGAAATACTCGATGCTGCTGGAGTCACGACGTTTTTTTGATGAACTGCTGGCAAAGAATCTTCCGGTACGAAATATCGTGAAATCGGATTTTGCGATGTTGAATAATCGACTGGCACAGCACTATGAAATTGAAGATGTTCAGGGTCCCGAAATTCGACGGGTTGAACTTCCTGCGAACTGTCAGCGGGGAGGATTTTTGACTCAAGCGAGCGTGTTGAAGGTTTCGGCCAATGGAACGAATACTTCACCCGTTGTTCGTGGTGTCTGGGTGATGGAGCGAATCGTGGGCAAACGTCCCGCGCCCCCGCCCCCGGGGATTCCTGGCGTGGAACCTGACATTCGTGGCGCATCGACGCTGCGAGAATTGTTGGCCAAGCATCGCAACAGTGACTCGTGTCGGGCCTGTCATAGCATGATTGATCCTCCAGGATTTGCATTGGAATGTTTCAATCCAATTGGCGGATGGCGCGATCGTTTTCGTTCTCTTGGCGAAGGGGAAAAAGTCCTTAAGGAAGTGAATGGGCGAAAAGTGCGTTACAGATTGGGCCAGCAGGTTGATGCCAGCGGGGAAACCGTAGATGGTCAATCATTCGATGGATTTGCTCAATATCGTGATCAGCTTGCAAGCGATCCGCAGCAGTTAGCGAGAGCGTTTGTGACGAAACTGTTGATTTTTGCGACAGGACGCGAAATGGGTTTCTCCGATCGGATGAAGATTGAAGCGATTGTCAATTCCGCGAAAGAAACTGACTACGGTCTGACTGATTTGGTAGAGCGAGTTGTCGTTAGCGACATCTTTCGCAGAAAGTGAATGAAAGAATGAACATTGCACGATTGAAGAAGTTGAATCGACGTCATCTGTTACGTGGCGCGGGGGCGACTGCTCTCTCGCTTCCGTTTCTTGATGCGATGGGAGTGACACTGGGGCAGCAGGTGCTGGCGGCGACTCCAAGGAATGAATCGCCAAAAAGATTTGTGGCGGCATGTGCGACGCTGGGTTTTCATGCGCCGAATCTATTTCCGAAAACGGAAGGCAGAGAATACGAGCTGACACCCTATTTGGAAAAGTTGGCAGACAATCGCGACAGTTTGACCGTCTTGTCGGGACTCTCGCACCCCGAACAACAGGGCAACAATGGGCATGCTTCGGAGATGACTTGGCTCACGTCGGCTCAACGTCCCGGTCTTGCTGGTTTTCGCAATTCCGTTTCACTCGATCAAGTTATCTCGCAAAAGGTAGGGCTTGAGACGCGGTATCCTTACTTAGCATTGTCTACCAGCGGACGCAGTATGTCTTGGACCGCGGGCGGCGTAGAAATTCCTGGCGTTTCGTCACCGGCGAAGTTGTTCAAGGCGTTGTTTGTGCGTGGCGATGAAAAACAGGTCAAAACCGAAATGGCAAACCTGCGTCGCGGTCGGAGTATTTTGGATACGGTGGGCGGACGCGCCAAAAAGCTAGGCGAACGGCTTGGCTCGCGCGATCACGACAAGTTGGATCAGTACTTAACGGCGGTTAGAGAGCTTGAGTCGCGTTTGCAGCAGTCCGAAGGATGGGCGGAGCGTCCCAAGCCGGAGGTGGATGCCGAATTGCCGCAGGACGTTGCGGACAAGAATGACGCATTGGCAAAGCAACGGCTGCTCTATGACCTAATGGTCTTGGCGATACAAACTGATTCAACGCGCACTTTTACGTATCAGCTGAGCGGAATGAACGCGGTGCCGATTGTGCCTGGGGTTCAGAGCGATTGGCACGGGCTATCGCATCACGGCAAAGATCCTGAGAAAATCGATGAACTGAAGAAGATTGAACAAGCCGAGTTTACTGTGTTCAACGAGTTCTTGAGCAAACTAAGTTCGATCGAAGAAAACGGTCGGCCTTTGCTGGATCACACGTCGATTTTGTTTGGCTCCAACCTCGGCAATGCCAGCGCTCATGATTGGCATAACCTGCCAGTGATTGTTGCCGGAGGCGGATTTAAGCACGGTGCCTACGTCGCACACGATACGAAGAACAACACTCCACTAGCAAATCTGTTCGTCACGCTTGCGCAGCGGATGGGCGTCGAAACGGATCGTTTTGGCAGCAGCACGGCAGCGGGAGTCCGTGGGCTGGAGACCGCCTAGCAAAATGGCTAGCTCAACGACCGAATCGCTTCGGGCAGTGCTTCGCATTCGCATTGGAAAACACGGGCGGCTAGTGTATCAGGCGTGTCGTCGGCTAGCACGGGACATGTTTTCTGAAGGATGATCGGTCCATTGTCGTAGTGGTTGTCAACAAAGTGAACCGTGCAGCCGCTAACGGTGACGCCCCGCTGAATGGCTGCAGTATGAACCCTAGATCCGTACATGCCTTCGCCACCGAATGCGGGCAACAAGGATGGGTGGATGTTGATCACACGATTTTCAAAGTCGGTCGGGACCAAAACGTGCTTCAGGAAGCCAGCCATGACAACGTATTTTGCGCCCGCAGCACGGACCGGATCGAACATCGCCCCGGAGTACTCGTCCGCATCGGGATGAGCGGACTTTTGAACAACTCGGGTCTCGATGCCGGCATTGCGTCCAATATCAACGCCGCGGACTTTGCTGTTGCTGCTGATGACCAGACGAACATCGATCGGCAGGCCGTGTTGATCACGATGGACCAGCAGGTTTTCGAGTGTGCGTCCGCCACCACTCAGGAAGACGGCTATCGGGAGTGGAGTTTGCATTTAGGTTTTTGAAAATCGCGTGGAGTGCTTCTAGCTAACTTTCGCAACAAACACACGTCCCAAGTCTGTTTCGACACCTTCGATGTCGACGAGCGTCTTGAGTGCAAGCGAATCGGCAAGGGTTTCGTTGCAGATCATTTCCTTGTGTTCTTCGATGGCTGAGTTTACGTCTGCTGAGTCACTTACCACGCCGACTTGGATTCGGTCGGTGTACTGGCAGTCGATGGCTTTGCGTTGGCTTTGGATCGCACGAATCAAGTCTTTGGCGACTCCCTCGCGGCGCAGTTCGTCGGTGACTTCTGTATTGAGAACGACAACCGATCCCGTACCTTGCGCCGCCGCCCACCCTTCGCGAGCCTGAAGTCGCACTTCGATGTCTTCGTTGTCAAGTTCCAGCGGGCCGTCGGGAAGGTCTATTTTTACAACACCGGTGGCCTGTAGCTGGCTGAGCAGTTCGTTGCCATCGGCTCCCGCGAGAGCCTTTTTGACTGCGGGGATTTGTTTGCCGACTTTCGGTCCGAGTCGTTTGAAGTTAGGCACGACTGTGTACTGCACGTAATCGCCACCGTCGGTCGTGTAGTCGACGGCCTTCACGTTCAGTTCTTCGCGAACCAGCTCATCGTGGTTTTGTAGCCATGCGATACGTGAATCTTCTGCTAGGACAACTTCGACCTTTGACAGCGGAAGTCGAACCTTTAGCTTGGCTTCAGCGCGGGCAGCACGCCCGAGCGACGCGATTTCGCGAAGCAACTTCATGGATGCCGAAAGCTCGGTATCGATGCGATCCGCGATTGGCTGCGGGTAGTCGCAAAGGTGAACGCTGTTAAGAACCTTGTCGCCAAAAGGCGCGGTAAGCTTTTGCCAGAGCGTTTCGGCCAAAAAGGGAACGAACGGAGCGACCAATTTGGTCAACTCAATCATGGATTCATAGAGTGTCCAATAGGCATCGTGTTTGTCTTGAGACTCGAGGCCACTTGCCCAAAATCGATCTCGACTACGGCGGACATACCAGTTGCTGAGCCCATCGACGAGCGATGTGATCGCTTGGCAGGCGTTGTAATTGTCCAACGCATCCATTCGGCTTGTTACGGTATCAATCGTTTGGTTCAGTTCTGACAAGATCCAACGATCGATCTCGCTACGCTCACTTGCAGGGCGATAAGTGGGAGCGGATGCGAGTGATTGTGGCGACGCAAATTCATCAACACCGGTCGCTACCGTTGGGTCAAATCCATCGATTTCGGCATAGATGCTAAAGAAACTGTAGACGTTCCAAAGACGCAAAAGGAATTCAGGGATCGAATCTTTGATCGCCTGGTCGGCGTAGACGATTGAATTCCAGGGTGCTTGGTTGGCGAAGAAAAACCAACGCATCGCATCGGCACCGTAGCGGTCAAAGATTTCGTTCGGGCTGCGGTAGTTCCGCAGCGACTTGGACATCTTGCCCACCTTTTTGGTGAACTTTTCACCTTCGTTTTCGGTGTTCTGTTTGCTGTCTGCTTCGGTCAATGCGACCGTGCCTTTGTTGCCTTGGTACCACTGCGACAGCATCAGTCCCAACACGATGCAGTTGCGGTAGGGATGTGGGTATTCGGCTTGGGCGAGCGATGAAGGGCGGTCATCGTTTTGGGCTAGGGCATTGTCTTTGATCGGGGTATCGTCTTCGGTGATTGATGATCCTTCACCAAAAAGCATCGTGCTGATCGCAAGTTGACTGTAGAACCAGCCTCGCGTCTGATCGAGTGCTTCGCTGATGAAGTCTGCGGGGAATTGCTCGCGAAACTTCTGGTCGTTTTGATGCGGCCAACCCCACTGTGCGAACGGCATCGCACCACTGTCGTACCAGCAATCGATAACTTCGGTGACTCGCTTCATCTTCGCACTCTCGGCGAATGGCGAATCATATTGCACCGCGTCGATGTACGGTTTGTGTACTTGCAGGTCGTCGGGGAGTTCGGGGTTGTCTGCCTTGGCCTTCGCCCAAACCTCGGTGCCCGTCACACCGGGCTTGGCAAGTAGTTCGTCGTAGCAACCGATCGCTTCGCGGCGACCGGTTTCCTGACAGACCCAGATTGGTAGTGGCGTTCCCCAGTAGCGTTCACGCGAAAGCGCCCAATCGACGTTTGACTCCAAGAAATTTCCAAATCGTCCATCACGGATGTGCTCGGGTTGCCAGCCGATTTGCGAATTGTTCTTCAGCATCAAGTCCTTGAACTTGGTTGTGCGGATGAACCAACTACGGCGCGGGTACTGGATCAACGGATCTTGATCGGCTCGCCAGCAAAACGGGTAATCGTGCAGGTATTGATCTAGCAGAAGCAAATGCCCTGATTCACGGAGTGTTCGCGTGATTGCCTTGTCGGCGTCTTTCACCCAAACCCCTTTTTGATCGGGATAGTCATCGGTGAACTTTCCGTCCGGTGCGACAGCGCAAAGCAGTTCCGGCTTGCTGCCTTCAGCGAATCGTTTTTGTTCGGCGACCAGCACGTCATGGTCGACTTCACCGAAAGCGGGTGCTTGGTGAACGATACCACTACCGGATTCGGTTGTGACGAAATCGGCAGCGACAACGCGCCAGCAGCGGTGTTGGGTGCCACCAGCATTCAATTCGCCCGTTGGGTCATCTTTGCCACGATAACAGTCCATTGGCGGAACGTATCGTTGGCCTACTAGCGATTTGCCGCTGATGGTTTCGACGACGGGTAAGTCGCGTTTTAATTTCGTCGCGATCGTTTCCACCAATGCGGATGCGATCACCAATTCGCAGTCTTTTTCTTCATCGCGGACGACTGAGTATTCCAGTTCCGGGTGCACTGCCGCGAACATGTTGCTTGGCAGTGTCCAGGGAGTCGTCGTCCACACAACCAAATGACGTCCGGGTTGGTCGACGAGCTCAAAGAGAACGTAAACGCTTGGATCGGCAACTTCTTTGTAGCCTTGTCCGACTTCGCCAGCGGACAGCGCCGTACCACCCTGCGCCCACCACCAGACAATCTTGTGTCCTTCGTAAAGCAAGCCGCGATCAAAAAGGTCTTTCAGACTCCACCAAACGCTTTCAACATAGGTTTGGTGGTACGTGACGTAAGCTTCTTCTAAGTCAACCCAAAAGCCAAGTCTTCGTGTTAGCGTTTGCCACTCTTGCATGTAGCGCCAAACGCTTTGTTGGCATTTCTGAATGAACGGTTCTTCGCCGTACTTCTCGATGTCTTCTTTGGAGTGGATACCTAGCTCTTTGCCGACTTCCACTTCCACAGGCAAACCGTGCGTGTCCCAACCCGCTTTGCGCTCGCAGCGGAAGCCTCGCATGGTCTTGTAGCGTGGGAAGACATCTTTGATCGCACGTGTCAAACAGTGGCCCGGGTGAGGCATTCCATTGGCAGTCGGTGGACCTTCGAAGAACACGAACGAGGGCGAGTCCGAGCGGCGCTGGAGTGATTGTTTGTAGATGTCATTGTCATCCCAAAACTGCAGAACTTCCTTTTCCAGTTCAGGGAACTTGGGACTACCACTGGGAGCACGAAAAGGACTGACAGGTTCGGACATCAGAGATTTATTGGTGCGAACGTAACGAGGCGACAGAGAAACAAGCAGCGGGGCGGAGAGCTTCTCTTCAAGGGAGTCTGAAAAGTGCCACTAGGTTCAATCCGAGGGATTGAAGACGGCACGACGTTATCCTGCGGCCAAAGCCAGTGCACCCCGGCAGGGCAATCTGAGAAATTCACGAACCAGATTGTACCGATTGCCGCCAAAATTGAGAGGACTAGCAGGGTGAGTACCAGGGCATGGCGGTTTTTCAAACTACGCCGCCCGGAAAAATGGTAAACCAAAGCGTGGGCGAGGAAATCGCGGCCTTACTCGCTCACGCTTTTTGAAGTTGCGCAAAACCTACTTGCTTTGAGAATCGAGTTGGCGAATCGCTCGGCAACGCAGCAATGTCGCGTGTGTGAGTGTTGATGTTTCAGCAGGCAACTGCCAGCCACGTAGTGGCGACGGAATGTAGCCTTGGGCGCCAGCCCAAGGTTAATGCCGCGCAATTTCGTTTCGTTTTTCTTTGGTCCAATCGACGCCGTTGGCGGCGATTGGACCAAAGAAAAACGTGGAGTGCGTGTATCGAAGAATTCCTGGGGCTCGCGCCCCAGGCTTCATTCCGTCGCTGCTCCGCAGCTGGACGCCCCGTTGTGTGTCACCATTTTTCGCGGGAACCGCCGTGCGTCACCTGAAAAACGCGACTTCGACAATCACGCTTCGGGTTACCAAGAATGCCCCAGCTGAACAACTGATCTACCCTGGGTGAGCACTATTGATGGGGATGTCGATCATGCACTAGCGGTGCAAATTGTCGAAATCTTCGAAGTCACCCAAGTCATCTTCCTTGTCTTCTTTGGGCGGGCCGGTGCTGAGGCCGAATTCGTCGCTGATTTCGTCGTCAATCTCGATTTCATAGTCGTCATCGACCTCTTCTTCAAAATCGTCGTCGAATCCGTCATCGAAATCGTCCTCGTCGATATCGTCGAACTCGTCTAGCTCGTCGTCTTCGTCCAGGCCGTCATTGAAACCATCGTCGGCATCGTCATCGTCGCCAAACGTGTCGCTATCAAGATCGTCGTCGTCGTTCTCATCGTCTTTTTCCTCGACCACCGCATCGTCATCTTCGTCTTCGTCGGCTGCGATCGGTGATGGCAGCGTTGCCGGAATTCCTGGCTTCGAGGCAAGACCCGATGGATCGACGTTTTCCGCCATTGAATCAGCCGGTGAACCGATCGAAATCGGTCCAAACGCTGGCAAAGCAGGGACGGCGGGCGTCGAAACAGGCTGGGCGACGGTCATGGCAGGGTCGTGAAAATCTGAAATTTGGGAGGAGCAGCGATGGTTTTCGGCTATTTCGACACGCGTTTTGCGCTAAACGAGCGCAGTTCGCAGCAGACAACAAAATCCAATCACCTGTTGCTGTCAATTCGCCAAATGCGACTTTTCTGGGAACGCGGCAAATTACGGGCTTCAGGCGGCTCCGGGGGACTCCAAAGAGTTTCTCGCTGTGGGCAGGTTTGTCAACGACTTGAAGTGATAAATACCGATGAAACGATGAACCAAAGCCCAATATTGGCTAGGGATAGCTTGGCAAGTGGCCATGCCATCACACGGGTGCTGCGACGCGGGCATCAGGCTGCCGACGGGTTGCTTGAGGTGGCAAACCGGCGACGGATTTTGCTACGGATGCAAGAGTCGTTTCCTCGGGAATACGCGAATCCCCGTGAATACGCGAATTCGTGACCTGATGACACTCAGGCTGCGATGCTCAGGCTGCGGCAAAGCTTGATGCTCTCACCAGTATGTACAGAAAGACTCAGTCGATGATTCAACCTAATTTTGATTCCCGCCGACGGTTCGGTTTGCTTGTCGCAGCTTGCGCTAGCATGGTGCTGGGCGGGTGCGCTGGCCGGCAATATGGACACTTGTTGACGCACGATGACAAGGACATGGTCGGTAGTCATGCCGCTGGGGCGGCGACGTGGAATCCGCTGGTCGATGAATCCGTCGCCAAACTGCTGGGCCGATGCCCGACTTCTGTGCGGCCGGTCACCTTCGAAGCAGACGGCAGCCACCCTGAACTGGCGATCGGTTCGGCCGTGGAAGCTCCACTGGCTGTCGGCCCAGCAAACGTCTGCTTCATCGGTATCGAAAACAAAAGTGCCGAAGAAATGCTGGACTTCAAGGATCAACTGTACGAGCGAATTGACTCGCAAATCAACACTGCAGAATCGTTTCGAGTCGTCAGTCGTCGCATGGTGGATGCGGCGCTCGTGGCCACGCGGCTTCGTCCCGATTCGCTTTTTTTGCCAAACAACCGTACGGCCTTCGCCAACGCGCTCGGTCAGCAAGGCACGCCGGTTGATTACTTGATGTATGCCACAATCACCAGTGGCACCACGGATCGAAATCGAGCCAGCCAACGCGACTACTTGCTGACGTTGGAAATGGTCAACATTCACACTGGCGACACGGTGAAGGAGTCCGCCAAAATCCGCAAAGGCTATTCGAAGAGCCGAGTCGGGAAATGGTGGAACTATGGGGTGGGAGATCAAGCAGACGGCTAATCGTCCCGGTTGAAGTCAGCCCCTTTCAGATCGGCTTTGCACCAACAAATGCACCGCGTATTTCCCTCTGCAAAAAGCGGCACGAGACTGCGCGGTGGTTTTATCGCTGCGATGTGGTCCATCGCAGTCGTCTGTGCTTTGCAAATCGGTTGCGCAAGCTCCGCCAAGAACATCGATCTGGCGCGTGATGCGTTCGCCGCGGGAGCAGTGGTTGATGCACGCGACTCGATGGCGGAATTGGCCAGTAGTGGCAATAAAGTCTCTGGTGCGGCCAAGTTGGATTTGGCCATGATCGAATTGGCGTCCGGGAACGCGCGCGCCGCAGAACAGCAGCTTCGCAAGATGCGTGATGAAGTCGATGCGCTGCCAAAGATTGCTCCACTTCACGATGTCGCTTCCTTGGTGACCGACGACATGACGCGTGTCTATCGGCCGGCGGGCTACGAGGAAGTCATGATGCGCACGATGCTGGCGATTTGTTCGCTCGCGTCGGATCAGTCGGATGCCGAGAGCTACGCGTTGCAAGCGGCAGCGAGGCAAGCGGAATTGGCTAGCGAAGCCGAGCAACGTGGGTTGGTCGACATCAACGATCTGTTTCAACCCATCGCCATCGCGCCGTACTTGCGGGGTGTGCTGCGTGAAGCAACGCATCATGATTACGACGACGCGGCGCGGGCTTACCAGTTGGTCAGTGACGTTCGGCCAGAGTTCACTCCAGTTCAAGCGGATCTTGCGCGTGCGAGCAGCGGAGTGCACAGCGCCCCTGGCAATGGTGTGCTCTATGTGATCGGTTGCGTCGGTCGAGGCCCCGTACTTGAGGAGGGGGTCGCTGAGACAACGACGACGGCGCTTTCGATCGCATCGCAGGCGATGGCATCCTTAAGCAACAGCAACGATGAGAAGGAAACCAAGGTGCCCGATTTGCCCAACATTGCCTCGGTCAAAGTGCCGCGTCTCGTGTTGCCGCCAAGCAACGTGATGTCACTGTCGACCGTCGTCGATGGCCAATCGGTGGGGAACACGCAGACGCTGACCGATGTTGCCCAGCTGGCAGCGAATCAAATGTCGGCCGAGATGCCATGGGTGATCGCTCGGGCGGTGGTCCGGCGTGTCACCAAGGAAGCATTGGTTGCCAAGGCGAGTCAACAAATGGGCCTCTCCGGATCAACGGAATCCATCTTTCGTTTCGCAGCTGGATCAGTTTGGAGCGGTGTCGAACATGCGGATACCAGATGCTGGGGCATGCTGCCTCGCGAAATCCAGCTACAGCGAATTGAAATGCCAGCGGGCACGCATCAAGTGCAGTTACTCGCAATTGATGGCAATGGTCGCCCACTTTCTGATGGTCAGACCAGGACGGTTGAAATCGTCGATGGAAAGAACCACTACATGGTGGCTGTCGCACCGGACGGGTTTGTGTATCTGGCGAATGACTAGGGTATCGGCGGTCTAACTGCTTCGTGCGTTCTCGATCAGCGTTAGGCTCTTGGAGACCGTTGGCAACTGGATCACGATACCGGCGATTAGGATACCGATCGCCGCTAAGTGAATGTAGTTGTGATCGATTAGCATCAGCACCACGTTGATGACTGCTGCTCCTTCCAGGATGGCTTGGCCCACGATTGTCCATGTTTGGGAAGCACCCAAGAGCTGTGCAACTGGTCGAGGCAGTGCTTTTTCCGATGCGAGATTCAGTGGTTGTGTTTTCGGCGGTGCTTCGGAGCGAAATTTGCCGGTCGCAACTCTCTTCATCATTGTCACAACGAAGAACGACGCGAAACACGCGCCGATGCAAGCCACGAGGCCGATTCCCGGCAACACCCAGTCGCCACCCGCCGGCGGCATTGCCCCCGCGTTATCCGCGGGAATGGGGGCATCGCCTTGTGAAACAAAGAGTATGATCGCCGTCATGATGACCAAGCCCTGGACCAGAGCGAAGGTGATGATCATGCCGATACGGACTCGCTCCTTGATGGATGCACCAGAGTCGCCTTGGGCGTCAAACGACCCAGCGTCGATATAGGGATTCTGAACGGGATCATCCACGCGAGTTTGCCTTTCGTGCTTCGTTGTTTGCTGGGGTACGATTTGCGAACGAGGGTCGACGTCCGACTATCGTAACAAAATCATGCGGCGGTGGACGGCCTCCTTGCCACGATGCGTCGATGTAGAATCGTCCACCGAGTTTCAACATTCAATCGATACCAAGCGAATGCGGCTTTACTACACGGATCATTTTGAGCTTCCGCTTCCTGAAACGCATCGATTTCCGATGTCGAAATACCGACTGCTTCGCAAGCGGATTGTGCAAAGCGAATGTCACGTATCCGACACGCTCTTGGTGCCTCCCGCAGCGACCGACCAACAACTGTCGCTGTGTCACACAGGCAAATACATCCAAGAAGTTGTTGCGGGAACGCTGACAGCGGCTCAAGTTCGGCGCATTGGATTTCCGTGGTCGGAAAAAATGGTCGAGCGGTCGCGACGAAGCACCGGCGCAACGATTGCGGCGTCGCGAGCGGCGATGGAAGACGGTGTTTCTGCCAATCTAGCTGGTGGCACGCACCATGCCTTTGCCGATGCGGGAGAGGGTTACTGCGTTTTTAACGATGCCGCCGTAGCGATTCGAAGCCTTCAGCAAGAAGGTTTAATCCGACGAGCCTGCGTGATTGATTTGGACGTTCATCAAGGTAATGGAACGGCAGCGATTTTTGCCGGTGATTCGAGCGTATTCACGCTTTCGATTCATGGTGTGAAGAATTTCCCGCTGCGGAAAATGCCCAGCAACTTGGACGTTTCGTTACCCGACGGCACCGAGGACGCGGAGTATTTGAGTGCTCTGAGCGATGCGCTGGAATTGCTCAGTCGCAACGCCAGCGAGCACGGCAAGTTTGACTTGGCAATCTATCTTGCCGGCGCGGACCCGTTTGCCAACGATCGCTTGGGGCGTTTGTCACTAACGACGCAGGGGCTGGCTCAGCGAGACGACTGCGTTTTGTCATGGTCAGCCAAATCTGGGATACCCTTGGCGATCGCGATGGCTGGGGGGTATGCCCCGACAATCGATGATATTGTTACGATCCATGCAAACACGCTGGGCTTGGCGAGTAAATACTGCAAGCGAATCCGCCAGACGTTATGATAGGGCAAGCCACGGACGCCCTTATCTAACAGCTTATTTTGAACCATGAAGTCGATCACCGAAATTCTGTCGCGGAGCAGCAGCGGTAGCCAACCAGGCGAAACCGATAAGCTGTTCACGGTGATGTACGACGATCTTCGCCGGCTCGCTGGAAAGTTTCTGCAAAACGAACCGCTTCGTAACCGACTCAGTTCGTCTTCGCTGGTCCATCAAGCCTACATGCGGATGGTCGATCAGACGCGGATCAATTGGCAGGGCAAAACTCATTTCTTCGCAATCGGTGCTACCGTGATGCGGAGGATTTTGGTCGATCACGCACGTAAAGTTCATTCGCTTAAACGCGGGGGTGGCTGGGACCGTCGGCAACTAACCGATGAAGTCACCTTCGAGCTGAGCAAAGATTCCGACGTGGTTGCGTTGGATGATTTGTTGGTCACGCTGGCGGAACTGAATCCGAGGCAAGCCAAGATTGTCGAGTTTCGATTTTTTGGTGGCATGACCATGCGTGAGATTGCAGCCGAGATGAATTTGGGTTTGCGAACAGTCGAAAAAGAATGGGCGATGTCACGAGCTTGGATGCGACGCGAACTGCGTAGCAGCGAAGGTCTTGATGACGAGGAAGATTCGGCGAGCGTATCGAGCGCTAAGACAAACGATGCAGAGATCGACTCAACGATGGCGGTGGCGCCTGACGCTGAGATTGGTTGATGGATGCTGCTCGCTATAACCGCATTCGCGATCTCTTCCTCAAAGTTGAAGAGCTACCGCGCGACCAACAAACGGCTTACTTGCATTCTCAGGCCGGTGACGATCTTGACTTAGTTGATGAAGTGGTTTCGCTGCTTGATGAACATGATCCGGATGCCGCGCGGATCGAGGGCGAAAAGGCCGCGCCCGTCCGTCCGCCCATGACGGATGCTGCGATCACGAATGTCTCTGCAATTGGTTCCCCGGCAATTGGGGCCTCTTCAATCGGGCCCGCGGTGTCCGGTCAGACTGGTGGGGAAGCGTCGGCCGATAGCCCCCCGGTCAAGGTGCCAGAATCGGGCAGCGGAAAGGGTACGGTTCGCGGTGTCAACGCGAATGCTCAAGCACCGTTATCCGGGCAAGATCGCGAGCAGCGGATTTTGGATTCAACGATCACCCAGCGGGGTGCGCAAAGAACACACGCTGCACCGCGCTACGGATTGGATTCCACAAAACGACAAGAGCCAGATAGCAGCTTTTGGGATCGCCGCACGCGGCGCAACCAAAGGCTTAATTCAGGCTGGCTTTGGCTGGCCGCCTTGTTGCCGACTGCTTTGATCGGTTCGCTGACGTACTGGCAAGTTGCAACAAGCCAGCGAGAAGCGAAACGAAGTGAACTATCGGGATTGGCCGATAGCGTTTTGTTGTCGACCCAGGGTTTTCTAAACGAACGGGCGCGACTGGTTGAATCCTGGTCCCGGCAAGCCGCCGTACGACAGTCGATTTTGGAATTGGTCCAGATTGCTAAGCAGGAAGATCCCGGCGATGCTTTAAAAAAAGCTGCACAGCCAGATTTGATTCGACTTCAGCTGCAGGAGTTATCTGGTTTTCAGGACGTGAAGTATGTCGTCTGGGATCGGGCAGGCACTACGTTGGCCAGCTGGTCGACCGATCGATCCGACGTCGGATCGTTGATTCACCCAAATGGAGCAGCCAATTTGTCACGCGTCATGCGAGGCGAACGCGTGCTCTACGGACCGACGCGGCTAACAAACGAAGACGCTGGATTTGATCCAGGCAAGAACGAAGTCGTGATGGCGCACATGGTGCCCGTCCGAAATGAAAAAGACAACATCGTGGCCGCTTTGTCGGTGCGCGGAATCAGCACCTTCAAAGATTTCGACCAGATGTTTCGGGAGATTTCGCAAACCTCAGGCTTGGACGTCTACGCTGTGGACAGAAGAGGAGGCATGATTACCAATAGCCCCCGAGCGGTTACGGCCGCTGGCCGCGTCGAGTTGGAATTACCTCCCAACGACATTGTGGCGAATCTGCGTGTCAGCGATCCGGGCTTCCTGATTCGGCCAAGCAATGTGGGACAGGTGCAACGAAATTCGCTTCCGCTGACGCAAAGCGTTGCTAGTGCCATCAGTGGAAAGTCGGATGTGCGGGTTGAGGTTTACAATAACTATGCGGGCGTTCCCACGGTGGGTGCTTGGAGTTGGAATCCGGAATGGAAATTAGGCGTATTGGTCGAACACGACGAAACGACCGCGTTTGCGCCAGCTCGAATCGTTCGATTTTCGTTTTTGATGTTGGGCACGCTTCTTTCGGTCACTGCGTACCTTGCGGCTCGTCAAATTGCCAAGCGGACGTCTCGTGCACACGCCGCCGTGCACCCGCTCAGCCGCTATGAACTGCTCAACGAACTTGGTAGTGGAGGCATGGGGGTGGTTTACCATGCGCGTCACCGGCAATTAGGCAGAGAAACGGCGCTGAAGGTATTGCGCAATGATCGCCAGAGTACAGAAGATCGCTTGCGGTTTGATCGGGAGGCCCGCCTGGCCGCGTCGCTTAGCAATCCGCATAGCGTCATGATTTACGACTACGGACGCAGCGAAGAGGGAGAAGCGTTTTGCGTCATGGAGTTTCTACGCGGCATCACGCTTTATGAAATCGTGGCCCGCAGTGGGCATCAAGAGATCAGCCGCGTGCTATTGATACTACGACAGATCTGCGATGCATTGGCCGAAGCTCATAACATGGAGCTGTTGCATCGCGATATCAAACCCCAGAATGTCATGCTCTCGCTGGACGCGTCGGTTGGTGACTGGGCAGTGGTGTTCGACTTTGGTCTTGCTAAACCGCTGCAGAGCGAAAAGGGAGCGTTTCAAACAGCCGAAACCGTTTGGGCGGGAACGCCAATGTACATGGCGCCGGAGCGTTATCGTGAGCCGGGTGGCATGGATCCAAGATCCGATATCTACAGCGTTGGCTGCATTGCCTATTTCCTGCTGACCGGGCGACCACCCTACATGGAATGTGATCCTGAAACGTTGTTTGCATTGGTGTTAAGCGAGTCGCCGATCGCAATGGAAACTCACCGTGGCGAACCGCTGCCACAGGCGATTGTTGACTTGGTCGATTGTTGCATGGCCAAGAAACCCGAAGATCGATTCGCGCGAGTCGAAGATCTTTCCGAGGCCGTTGATGGGCTACTGGCTGAGTATTCGTGGACAACGCAAGACGCCAGGGAATGGTGGAGCCTGCATGGCGAAGCTTAGGTGGTCGCAGCGATCAAAAGGCTGGGCTCGATTCAGTTCAGTAACGACCATAGCCTGGGATCGGCCAAAGAATCCGCCACCAGAATGGCTCCGTCGAAATCCTGAGTCTTGGTGTGCTCGCTTGGTATCACCACGGTTTGCGCTCCTGCAGCGACTGCTGCCTGACAGCCGTTGCCGCTATCTTCCAAAACCAACATTGCGTTGGGCTGGATTCTCATGGACTGAGCGGCTTTCTGGTACATTTCCGGATGCGGTTTACCATTTCGTACGTCATCCCCAGTCAGGACAAAAGACAGCGAGTCACCCCAAGTGACGTTGGCAAAAATGCGTTCGACGAATTCGCGTCGGCTGCTGGTTGCCAAGCCAAACGGGACGTCCTTTTCCAGCAAAAAGTCGATCCACTGTTCCAATCCTGGCATTGCGTCTGGCGGCTGATCCAATAGCGCGCCATAAAGTTCGTCGCACTGGGCCAAGAGATCTTCGGCGGAGTCGCTCAGCGAATGCATGTCAATCATTTGCTGGATCGCAGAAACGCCGACCCGTCCCATCATGCGTTGCTGCAGTTCGGTCGTAAAACGAAAGCCGCGTTCCTGCAATACTGTGTCGCCGACTTGCCAATACAATTTTTCGGTGTCGAATAGTAGCCCATCCATGTCCAAAGCTACGCCATTCAAAGTCACGCCCGCTATCTGATCTTGCATTGATCAATTGCCTGTTGAAAAAGGGGAGTCAGCGAATTTGTCAGCATCGGATCCACATCTCAACCGAGTTCTAGGTAGTTGGCCTGTCGGTGCAACCGATGGGATTCCAAGTTCGTGGACCGGGGTGGAAAATTCGGGCGTTATTCGAGATGACGCTCCACACTGGGCAATCGAACCCTACGTGCCCGTCGAGACTCGAACACTGCAACAATATCTGATCGACCGTGGCGAACTGGATGAAGCAGGCATCCAGGATTTCCGCCAAACGTGCGAACAACTTCAGAGCTTAGTTCACATCCGAACGGGAGCGTACCACACGCAGTTTGCCGAACTTTACGCTGCGGTGGATCCTGATTTGGAAAGTCTAGTGCCCAAGGGTGCTGCTGAGATTGATGCAGACTTAAAATCCAGGCAGTTGATGCGGGTCTGCGATGAGATTCTGACCCGAGCGGGCTACCGCCAACTGGAGCAGTCCGAAATCGAAAATTGCGTTGGTGTGGCAAGCCAATGGGGTGTTCCACTGCACGTCAATTTCGATTTGTTCGAACACTTGGCCGTCTACGCGCGGGGCGACGTCGTCGGTACGCGATTGCGTCGACGATTACGAAAACTCTATCAGCCTGAGCCCGTTGATGTTCCGATCTACCAGCGGATGGTCGTCGTTTTTGAACTCAGTGACGACAATCCTGTCGGCGAAGAATTGGCGGCGTCCGCGCTTCATCTGCGAATGTTCAAGAACATTCCCAAGCTAGACGTCGATATGTTGCTGCCGGGAACGCGCGTCAGGCTTAGTAAAATCGATCGCGCCAAAATCATTGTGCCCAGCCTTGGCGGTTGGCTGCTTTCGATGCGCAAGATCGCACAAATCATGTTCCTGTGGTTTGCCCTGGCGTATTATTCGGCGGCGGTGATCGGAATTCTGATCCTGGCCGGGATTGGTTACTTGATAAAGAGCGTTTTCACCTACCTGCGCACCAAAGACAAGCATTTGCTCGATTTGACACGCAACTTGTATTTTCAAAAGTTGGATACGAATGCGGGTGTCGCGTATCGCATGATTCAACAGGCGCACCGTCAGTCGATCGTTGAATCCAGTTTGGCTTACTACGCCGTGTTGACCCATGGCAAGCCAATCAGCACTCGCCGATTGCGTCGCAAGTGTGAACGGATCTTGCGCGAAGCAGTCGATGTCGAAATCGCTTTTCAAGCCGACCGGGCATTGGTGGGACTTTGTGAAATCAACGCCATCAAGCCGACGGCCGATGGAAAGGCGTGGGTGCTAGGTCGGTAGCTGTGGTGATGTTGGTACACCAACGTGCGCTGAAAGTTTGCTCGTATAGACGCTTGTGGGATCTGGCTGTCTTGTTTTCGCAATCGATACAATCGGCACCGCCGGGCTGCATCGCTATCGGCGACTGCAAACCGTCGATCATTCTTGCATGGACGCCGCTGGAAAGACCGCCGATCAAGATGCCTCGCGAATCAAACGCATCGCATCGTTGTTGAGTCAAGCTGCGCCGGTAGCGGCGGAATCGATTCTACAGCGGCTCAGTGGACCGCACGCCGATGCCGTTCGAGCGGTCATGGATTCCGATGAGAATCGACATCACGAAGTTGCGGATCGCACGTTTGCGTTTTTGACGGATCTGCCCCAAGCAACCCTGTTCTTGGCAATCATGCGGGAACGCCCGCAAACGGTGGCAATTCTGCTCAGCGTGATGCCATCCGGTTTAGCTCCGCGTGTGATTCGGGCTCTAAGCGAAACGCGGCGCGTCGAAGTGCTTGCCAAACTATCGCAGCTGCGAGGTGTTCCCCGCGAAGTGGTCGATGAACTGGTGGTGGGATTGCAGGAGCGAATCGAGAAAGTCTGTTCTCGGGAACGGTCTCCGGCCGATGGGCTGCAAAGAGTGGCCAAGATATTGCAAGCATGTGATCGTGAGACGGAAACCGCGATCCTGCAATCACTGGCACATGATGACCGTGATTTCATGGAGGAGATACAGCAGATGCTATTCCGCTTCGACGACATCGCCTTGATGAGTGACGACGAGTTACGATCGCTGAGTAAAAACGTCGCCAGTGAAACTTGGGCCATCGCTTTGAAGCGAACCGAAGCGTCTGTTCGGGAGCGAGTTTTCGCCGCGTTGTCCATTCGGGCGATTCAACATGTCCGCGCTGAAATGGATTACCTCGGTCACGTCTCGCCCAGCGAAATCGACCGTGCTCAACACCAGATCGTCAACGTAGCGAGACAGCTGCAAGAGACAATGCCAATCCGCCGCGCGGCTTAGTCGTCGGTTGGAGATGGCGACTCCGAACCAGCAGAAGCAGGTGGCTTCACATCGTGCAGTTTGAGCTTGGCTATCTCCGTCTCGATCAGAGAAACTTGCTGCTTAAGAAGCGACACTTTAGCCTTGGCCGCGTAGATCTCGGCAGCGACCCTGTTACGCCCAATCTTTGGATCCGTAGTCGCGAATTTGCTTTCAGCTGCGGTGCTTAGTAGGTCAAGGCACTTTACGACCGGATGGTTTTCGCCAAGTTTCTCACATTGGTTGTTTCGCTCGAGTAAGAGGGGTAGCAGGTAGCCTGCTTTTGTTGCTTCGCTCTCCTTTGCATTTTCCTTGATTAAGGCGACCATCCTTTCGGTTTGTTCTTTGGCAAGCCGTTTTAGCTCAGCTTTCATCACATCAATCTCGGCGTTCAACGCCTTTGTTCCTGGATGATTCTGGCCGAACTGATTCGCGAATTTGTTGCGTTCGACCATGAGCGGAACTAGCTGTTCATCTAGGTGAATCTGCGGTAGTTCCTGAGTAAGATCCACAAAATGATCATCGCTCTTTCTTGCCATTTCCCTCGGCATCATTTGAAGCATTCGGTCCAAGAGTATTACCTCGGGATGTTTCTCCCCAAGCTGCTGGGCAAGCCGAGTACGATCGATTTGCAAGTCAGCGAATCGTTTGTCAATTTCGAATTGCGTTGGAACGCCTTTCAGCGGCCTACCCAATAGTTTCTCTGTCACATTGAGAGCGACGACTGGGTCTTTTGCTTTTTGCGCGAGTGCTTCGATCTGAGTGAGGATGATCTGTTCTTGACGTAGCTGTTGAGTCAGCTGTGCTTTTTTTTGAACCAGATCCAGCCACTTTTTGTTCTGTTCAGCCAGCTGTTTGGCACTGTCTTTTGAGATCGAATTGACTCCGTCAAACTTCGCCTGGATTTGCTGAAGTTTCGCTCGCAACTTCTCACGATCTTGCTCAAGACGTTTTTTTGTTTCTCCCACTGCTTTTCTTTTACAACAGGTGAGGGTGCGTCAACTTCCTGATTCGCTTTGGGCGGCGATGCGGTTTTTTGAGTTGTTTCCTGAGCAACCTGGTCGGCCAATTTTTGATCTTGGACCAACCGGCCAAGCGAGAACCAAATGCCGAAGCCAATCGCAGCGACGACGCACGCTTCGGCCAACGCAAGCGCATACTTCTCGGTGTTTGTTGGCATCGGGGCTTTCAAAGACGACTTGTGCTTGCGTTCAATTGGCACCAAGCACTCAGCGTAAGCTCTCAAGCTGCTATCGATTTTGGATTGTTGCTCAATCGCTGCTGCGCAGGTCTCACACATGGCAATGTGATCCTGGAACGCGTCTCGTTTGGTTGGCTCGAGCTCGTCGTCCAAGAACGCGTCGAGTGATTTGCAGAGAGGATCGCTCATTTGATTGTCTTGGGGCTGAACGGTTCTTGAAGGACGTTGCTAAGTCGCAGTCGCAAACTCTTGCGAGCGGCTGACAAATTGGAACGCACGGCTTTTGCATTGATGTCAAGAATGTCTGCGATCTCATCGGTCGTCAGTTGTTCGACGACTCGCAGATGCAGGACCTGGCTTCGCCGCGGTGGGAGCTCGCCCATGGCGTCCCAAATTTGCTTGCCTAGCTCCTGATCGGCCGACAATTTGTCGGGAGCAGGGTTGGGGCAAAGCACCGTGTCTTCGACTAACGGTTCCCAACCACGTCGGCGTTTTTGATCGATGTGTCGCAAGTGCTCACAAAAACGGTTGTGGGCAATTCGCAGCAGCCACGTCCGCAAAGCGCCAGGATCACGAAGTTGTTCACGTCGCTGCCAACCGCGCGTGAGCGTTTCCTGCGTCAGATCGCCAGCCAAGTCTGTGTCTTGGCAAAGGCGCAGCAGGAACCGGTAGATTCGCGGCCGGTTTTCGGTAAACAGATCGTCCAAGGAAGCACTCGGGGCTTTTCGCTGCGCCAATCTAAGTCGAGAAGACACTCAACTAGATGCACAAAGCCTCGCTGCGCCAAAAGGAAACCCGAAAGAAAGCGTGTTTTTGCTAATACACGTACTGCAGGCCGAAGTGGATGCCCTGGATGTAGAAGGTCTCGTAGTGGAATCGACGTCTCGGGTTTTGGCTGCCTGTCGCTGGATCAGAGAGATTAACGGCCAATGCAGGGTCGATTGCACCGGAGACTTGCAAAGCATCGCTCATGGCTGTCACGTGGTAGCCGACCGTGACTTCGTAGTTGGGGAATTTTCGCCAGCCAAGCGTCAAGTCAATTTCAGGAACCAGCCCGAAGGTGTGATCTTCACGTTTTCCGCTGTTCGTGTCGCGGACAAGCAGGCCTTGGTTGTCCGCCGCTGTGTTGCCGTCAATGCTGGTTCGTGTTTCGCCTTGCAGGTCACCGCGACGCGCCAGCGAACCAAAGCCAAGTTTTGCCAGTGTGCTGACAGACCAGCAACCTTCGCGGTACATCGATGCAACGCCAATCTGTCCGCCGTGAAATTCGTTTTCGACGTCAAACGAATCCGAAATGGAAATCGTTGATCCCACTGGCGCGAAATCGTCGTCCAGCGAAAGCGCTGTGCTTTGGATGGCTAGGTTTTCGTCCAATCGCATGAATTGGTAGCCGTACAAAAAGTCTAACGAGAAGCCTTCGATCCCGTACCAAAATTGGCGAACCGAAACGTCTGCGCCGTAAACGTTGCTGTCACCGCGGATCGAGATCGATCCGGTGGCTCGATCAGGAAACGCTACCAAGAGTGTGTCCTGTTGGGCAGCTTGGTTGTCCGACACGTCTTGGAACGGACGTGTAATCACGGCGAGTGAATTTTGGTCGCGAGTGAATCCAAACGTATCTTCGCCTGCAATCCATCCACGAAAGACAAGGCTGCGACACTGTTGATTGTCCAGGTAAGTTCCCAGTGTGAGGCGTCCGCCAGCGGTGAGATCGTCAAAGATCCGATCGCCGCCCACCACGACTTGGGTTCCGGCCTGGCCGATTTCACCCGCGGTATCCACATTCGTGGATGGGCCGGTTGTTAATAGTGTTGGCGGACGATCACCGCTGCGGAACATCAGCATCAGTTCGATCGAACCGAACCAGCGGTCGGGTGAAAAACTGATGTAGCCGTTTGGCTTTGGTAGACAGCTGCCGCAGCCACGGCCGCAGTTCCGATTGCCCGCGCAGCTTTGTGTGCCCGCGCAGCTTTGTGTGCCTGCGCAGC
>CAYUGI010000006.1:57020-64732 GCA_964444105.1 uncultured Pirellulaceae bacterium | reverse complement strand
CAACGCATAGGACAGTCCCACGGGACTGCGTCGCTGGAGCAGAGGCTGATTCATAGGATGTTGTCGTCTGTGACAGATAAAAGTGAGCAGCAGGACCGCCGAAATCGTCGGCGGCTAAAACAGTGGCCCTTTCAGGCAACTAGGGCAGATGGGTAAATTACAGACCAAGCGAAAATCATGCTAGCTCAATGCCCGCGCGCCCATCCTACTTGGGAAAACGTGAGGAATATACGGTTCCGTTTGTGCAGACAGCACCGAATCTTCTGTGGATTTCTGCAAGCTTCGTCGGATCCCGGGCGGCTTGCTTGAGAAAGTTTTGTCTCAGGACCCCGAAAATACGCCCCCGTGGCCTGTTGGTCGCATCCCATCGCTCAATAATGGCGACCATCACCGGTGGGCGATCACTCCGCCATCACGAATCACCGATCGCCGCTTTGTTCGCAGAACCTTTTGGAAACATTGACCATGCCAGACGCCATTGAATCGCTTATCGAAATCGGTACCAAGCTCTACCTTGATTCGGTGGAGCCATCGGAAGTGGATCAAAACATCGCTTGGGGTGCCGTCGGTGCGACTAGTAATCCCGCCATCATTTCGGGAATCGTCAAAGCGGGTGGTTTGGATAGCGCGATCGAAACACTCCTGGGCGAAGGCCACGATGACGAAGCGGTCGCTTGGGCGTTAACTGACAAGCTGGTGAGCGAAGCGGAAGCAAAGTTCACGTCGGTCTACGAAAGTACAAACGGCAACGCTGGCTGGGTCAGCTTCGAACTGGATCCGTTACTCGAGGATCCGGATCTGGGGCTCAGCATCGAAGACCGAATCAAGCAGTACGTTGCACTTGGGAAAAAGTGGGCCGAAGGTCACCCGAACCGAATGATCAAGGTGCCTGCCAGCGAAGCCGGTTTGGGAGCGTTGGAAGAACTGGCTGCCGCAGGAATCACATTGAACGTGACGTTGATCTTCACCGCGGATCAATACGAACAAGCACGCGATGCAATTTGGCGAGGTGCGCAGCGTCGTGCTGATGGGCTGGATTCTTTCAAGAGCGTCTACAGTATCTTTATCTCGCGAATCGATGTTTACACCAAGGACGCGGCACCGAGTCTTTCCGCTGCGGCACAGGGTTGGGTGGGCACGATCAATGCGAAACGTGTTTGGGCCGACAATCAAACGTTCTGGGCAGACAAAGGAACCAAGCTGGAGCAAGAATTGATCTTCGCCAGCACCGGCACCAAAGACCCCGCCGACAAGCCATGGAAATATGTCGAAGCACTCGCGGGCAGCGACATCCAAACCAATCCGCCAGCGACGAACGAAGCCGTCGCGGCAAGTGATGTCAAGTTCACGCGACAGGTCGATCAACTACCCGATGCGTCCGTTATCGAAGAGATCGAAGCGAAGGTGGATTCGGCTGACTTGCACAAAACGCTGATGAGCGAAGGGGTAGCCAAGTTTGTCAAACCGCAGCGTGAGCTGTTGGCGTTGATCGCCGAAAAGCGAAAGCAGCTTTCCGCGAGCAGCTAACGTCGAATACCGCAAAGTTAGTCGGCCGTTGGCGCTAGCCCAAATTATTCATGACTCGGTCGAACTGCGTCGCAAGTCAATGAGATCGTTTGGCTCACAAGAACTGCAAGTAAAACAGACCGCGCACGTTGGTGTACCGGCTTAGCCGGCTTTGATCAGTTACAGGCCGCCTGAAGGCGGGACACCAGCGTGCGCTGATGAATAAATTCGGGCTAACGCAAACGACTGACAAAAATCATGCTCAGTCCTTCAGGACGAATGTCAATTTCAGATTCACCCGGTACTGTGTGATCTTGCCGTCTTTGATATCGACCTTTTGATCCTGGATCCACGCTCCAGTAACGTTTTTGAGTGTCTTGCAGGCTCGCTTGATTCCTTTTTCCATGGCATCATCGAAGCTCTTTTTGGACGACGATGTGATCTCGGTGACTTTGGCTACAGACATGATGTTTCTCTTTAAGTGAAAAGGGGAATTTGAAAACGAAACGATTTAGCGGATGACGCTGCCCTTGGTATCAATGATCTGAGAATTGGACACGGCGTTGCCTAGATTTTTAAAATCGCTGAACTTCCAAACGACGTTTTTTTCGCGATCAATTTCGATGAGCTGCGGTTGGCCGGGGCCTGCATGACAGTTGCCGATGATGATATTGCCGTTTTCATGCACTTCCAAGGTCGTCACCCACGCCAGGGTGATTCCCGGCAACTCGTCCTGCTTAAGTTTCCAGACGATCTGCTTCTCCGGCGTAACTTCCAAAACGCTATGGCCGTTTCCGGTTCCGATCAGTGTGTTTCCGTTGTTTAAACGAATCGCACTGAAAACGGCATCGCCAAACGCCTCAGGTCCGTGACCTTTCTTGGGCTCGCGGTCAAACATCGGCACATCGTATTGCCAAGTGACTTTGCCGCCCCGATCGTACTGCCGGACCATGCCATCACCTTCATGGGCGACCAAGTACTGGCCGTCATCTAGCCGACGAACCAAACGCGTGTCGCGATGCGGATGCGGATTGTCAATCTTCAACGCAATCTCGTGCAGCACTTTGCCTTCTTGGTTGATCTCGAAAATCTTGCCTTCGCCGCTGACAGCGACCATGACGTTGCCGTCGCCAATCGGCTGCACTGAGTGAACTTCGACTTTGTCTTTTTTGCATAGTGTCTTCGCGTCAAACTTCCAGACAATCTGTTTGGATTTAGGATCGATTTCGATCAGCTCGGTTTTCTGGTGTGTCAGGATGTTTCCTGATGGCAGAACATGAAGATCATGGGGCGCACCATTGATATCCATAGACCATTGCATGTCGCCCGATGAATCAAACCGGCAGAGTTTCCGCTGCTGGTTTGCGATAAAGCTGTGATCGGCGTTGGCTGTACCACCCAACGTCGATGCGACGAGAAAAAGGACCAACAATGCGGCAAGCGGTTTCTTCATGAGGTTCGACGTAGTAGGGAGGAGAGACTTGTTTGCTGTAGGCCGTATTGTAAGCATCCGGCGGTCGAAATGATTGTCAGGCACGTCAGCTCAGCCGAGAATTTCCTGATACAATTCAGTTCATCATGAACGAGCGCCCGCCTGCAACGCCCGATACCGATCCAATATCCGATATCGATTTGGAATCAAACAGCCCTTCCGTGGTGACGGCAACGGTCCAGGACCAGAAGCCGTCGCGGATGAAACGAGCGTTGATCGTATCCGTGCTAGCACACGGAGTTCTTTTGCTGATTTTGCTGTTTTGGTATTTGCCCCATCGCAGCGCGAACCAAGCAAGTGTTGCTGGAAGTGCGGCAGCGACGTCCAAAATGCAAAAAGACTCTAGGCCTGCCCCAGATCCACCACCAAAGTTGCTGGCCCCCAAGCCGGCCGATGATGTTCCAGCAGAACAGATCAAGAAGTCGATCGAGTCACAGCTGGAAGCCAGCAAGAAACTTCCAACGGAGGTTAAGCTCTCCGAGTTGGAGAAGAACTTGAACCGATTGAAATCCATCGCTAACGAGAAATCTGTCGAACAGGTCACTCAGAAAATCGGATCAACGCTCGGCTTGGACACGCAAGCCTATCAACCGAAGAATTCGGTGCCGGAAGGCCGCTTCGACTTGGATACCGCTCAGCTATCAGACGTCACCAGGCAGGCAGGCAAAAACGGCCAATGGAAATACGAGGCAACTTTGATTGACGCCAGCGGACGCACCTCGACAGTTGAGATGGCTGCCACCGAAGGAGCAACCATGTACGAGGTTTTCGCAAAAATGAAGAAGTATCCGATGGCGGCGGGCATCTACCGCAGTGTCGTCATGCCAATGCTGCAGAAAATGATCGAAGCAGAAAAGGTTGCTAAGAAAGCGGCACGAGAAGCCAAGCGGATGAATGCTGAGGATGCAGCGAAATAGACGAGACTGTGTTTGTAACGGCGTCGTCTGCACCAGCGTCGCGAGATTCGCCGAAAATACTTCTAGGCAGAACCTCCAGCGGCATGCCGCTGCAACATTGCCTCAATCAGAAGCGGCCAATACGATGGCCACGGAACGCAGCGGCACGACGATGTTCTTCTGCATGCGATCGATCAAGAAGAAGGGCTGGCGGCACAAAGGATTTTGGCTGCTACTATCAGCGGGCAGGCCGCTCTACTTTCGCAGCATTCGATTCATCAATGGTGGACAAATCCGATCGGCGTAGACGAGTGCTTTGCCGCCGAGACTACAGATCACTTCGCTGCGACGCGATCTAATCGCCGAAAACGCAGCGGCAGCCACGCGTTGCGGTGGCCAACTGCCGAGGCTGTTTGAGTTTGCATTGGGGTCGCTGTCGATCAGCGTGTCGAAAAACTCGCTCTTCGTCGTGCTGGGGCTTATCAGCGTCACCTGAATGCCTTCTGCCGCCAACTCGCAGCGCAACGAATCGCTGAATCCATGCATCGCGAACTTGCTGGCGCTGTACTCCGATTTGTCAGGTACCGCGCGGTGCCCCAGGACGCTACCGATATTGCAAATCACGCTCGCTCGGCCGAGACGAAGACTGGGAAGCAAGCTGCGCGTCAATTCGACAGGTGCGAAAAAGTTCACCTCCATGATTCGACGCAATCGTTCTGGCGAGGCATCCGCGAAGGGACCGATCGCACCGATTCCTGCGTTGTTTACCAATAGATCAACTGCACCGCCCCGTACCTTCGCTGACACCGCGACAACCTCTTCGCGAACGGCAGGCTCTGTAATATCGCCCACGACAGGAATGATGCTGCCACTGGGATGATTGGAAACCAGATCATCCAACCGCTCACGTCGGCGAGCGACCGCAACTAGCGTTGCGCCATCCGCGGCCAACAAGTCACACAAAGCGCGCCCGATACCGCTACTGGCACCGGTGACGACACAAACTGATTGAGGGGCTTTCCAGCGCATCGAAAACAAACCAAAGTACCGTTATTGAATTTGCGAGCAAGTATAACCGACCAGACCGAAATTTTCGGAGCCGGCATCGATGCGAAAAACGGATGAGCGACTGATATCCGAAATGCGAAACCTGGGGCCGGCCTGTGAAGCCGATTTCAACGCGGTTGGTATCCACAAAGCGCAAGACCTAATCGACATGGGTGTTGAAGCCGCTTTTTTGCAAATGCTGGAAGGACGTCGCAAGCAAGGACGCAGCGCAAAGTGTTGCAATGCGGCCTACTTGTATGCAATCCATGGCGCCATTCACGATGTCGATTGGCGCAATCTGCCAGCGAAGAAGAAGGACTCGTACAAAGCCTTGACCGCCGAGCTAAGAGCGTCCGGCCGTTTTGGCTAGCTTACGATACGACTTCCAGCGGCGCGAATGCGACGCGGAAACTGTGTTCTCCGTCACTGAAAGCCACTTTTGCCATTCGCTTGGGGCCTCTGCCGGTGACAGAAATGATCAGTCCTTCGCCGTACTCGTCGTGTCGAACAACGGCTCCTTCACGGTAGGCGGTGAGCGGAGTGGAGCCACCGGTCAACATTGCCGCACCGGTTTTCAGTTCGCTCTTGATCGCGGCCGCAGCTTTGGCCTTGGCCGAACGAGTGGCACGCTCGGCGTCGGGCAATTGGCACACGTCATCGTCAAGTGATGGTCCCGGATCATGAACGACATCAATGTCATCCGAGTCGTTGCCATTGGCCTTCGGCGTATCCGTCACATCAGGCAAGTCCCACGAGTCCGGATAACTCTGGTCTAGGTCATCTTCTTCATCGAAAAAGTCTCGCTCGACCGTGCTTTCGACGCGGCGCATTTCGTCGAACGGAAGTTCGTTCAGAAACGGGCTGGGAATAACCGGCCGCATGTCTCCGCGAACTGTTCGACGCTTGCAGCAACTCAGTTGCAACCACTGCATGGCGCGCGTGATGCCTACAAAAAGAAGACGCCGCTCTTCCTCAAACTGTGCTTCCGTTTCTTTCGATCTTGCGTGGGGCAACAAATCGTCTTCGACACCGATCACGTAGACGCGTGGAAATTCAAGCCCTTTCGCCGCGTGCAACGTCATCAGTGTGACGCGGTCGGTCGAATCCTCGAACGCATCCATGTCAGATACCAACGCGACTTGTTCCAGGAAAGATTCCAGTGAACCATCATCCGGGTGCTGCCGATCGAACTCAACGGCCGCCGTGATTAACTCATCGACGTTTGCCATCGGGTTACTGTCTTGTTGCTCGACAGCCGTCTTCTCCAAGTAATCTTCGTAGTGCGTTTCTTCGATCAGGTAACGAAGCAAATCTTCCAGTGGTGCGGTGGACTTTTTCACCAACCGATCGTAGATCTGGACAAATTTCCAAATCATCGTCTTGGCTCGTTTCGCCAGCGTATCAATCTCGTCGGCTCGGCGAGCGGCCTCCAGCATCGGAATTCCGTTTGCGTCTGCAAATTCACGTAGTCTCGAAATCGTTGTCGCGCCGATCCCGCGCGTGGGCGTATTGATGACTCGCTGCAACGCCACATCGTGGCTGGGATTGTTGATGAGATTCAAATACGCCAACAAGTCCTTGATTTCTTTGCGTTGATAAAACGCAAGTCCATTGACGATTTGGTAGGGGATCGCCGCATTGCGAAGGGCATGTTCCAACGATCGCGTCAGAGCATTCATGCGGACAAAGACTGCGAAGTCCCTTGGCCGCAGTCCTTCGGTCGCCATCGCATTGGCAATTTCAGCCGCAATGCTGTCCGCTTCCTGGTACCCGTCTTCAAAGAATCGCAGGACAACCTCGTCGCCTTCTTCGTTGTCCGTAAAGAGACCTTTCTGCTTTCGACGCCGGTTGTGTCGAATCAGCTGATCGGCAACACGCAAAATATTTGGCGTACTGCGATAGTTTTGCTCCAAGCGAACCGTCGTGACGTCGGGATAGTCTTTTTCGAAATCCAGAATGTTATTTAGATCTGCTCCGCGCCAGCCGTAGATCGACTGATCGGGATCACCAGTAACCGATAGATTTGGATGATCGATCGATAAAGCACGGACGATGGCGTACTGAGCTAAGTTTGTATCTTGGTACTCATCGACCATGATGTACTTCAACTTGGCATCTAACTCCGAACGGACTTCTGGGTTTTCTCGAAGCAGAATGGCGATGTGTAGTAGCAGGTCGTCGAAATCGACCGCGTTGGCAGTCAGCAATTGTTTTTGATAAACCGGATAAACTTTGGCCGCGATCGCGTCGCCGTGCCGCAGAGCTTGACCTTCCATCATCTCTGGTGTGACCAAGCGATTCTTAGCGCTGCTGATCGTTGATGCAATTTGTTCCGGTGAAGCATGCGATGTGCTGATACCTGCGGCCGCGATGGCGCGTTTCATCGCTTGCTTGGAATCTGACGTATCGTAGATCGAGTAATTTTCCGAAAGGCCAACCATCGGCGCGTATCGACGCAAACGCTGAGCGCAGAACCGGTGAAAGGTGCCCATCCAGACATCTTGTCCGGGCGCTAACTTTTCGACCCGCGACCGCATTTCGTCGGCGGCTTTGTTGGTGAACGTTAGCGCCGCGATTTGCCAAGGCTGAACGCCCTGTTGCAATAAGTTGGCGATCCGGTGCGTGACCACACGAGTCTTTCCGCTGCCCGGCCCAGCTAGAATCAGCAACGGTCCGTCAACGTGCTTCACCGCCGTTTGTTGTGCTTCGGTGAGGTCTTTTAAGATGGCATCCATGAGACAATCTTGGCTATCGAATCGGCGTCTGTGTCA
>CAYUGI010000006.1:0-56920 GCA_964444105.1 uncultured Pirellulaceae bacterium | reverse complement strand
GCAACCACAGGACGGTGGTCTGACAGCTCGCTGGCAATGACACGATGATTGACAAGCTTGGCTTCAACGGGAGCGAAGATCCAGTCAATCGCTTGCCGCGGAGCATCGGCAGGAAAGGTCAGCCCGGATGCGTCATCGACTAGTGGACTACGAGTGAATAACTCTGACGCATCCAATTCGATGATGGCATTGAGGTCGCTGGATGAACCACCCTGACTTGAACCACGCTGACCTGCGGGAGGTGCTGAGTTGAGGTCACCGGCCAAGACTGTTGGCACATCGCTTTCTCGAGTGATACCAATCAGTTGCTTGACGGACTTTATGCGAAGAGCTTCACTTCGTGGGGAAAGGTGTGCTGCGAGAATTCGAATGTCGCCCTGCAATGAATGGCTGACAACGCAGTTGAGCCCACGCTTCTTTCCGGCCAGGATCGTTTCCCAAGCTGAGTAACTTGGCAAATCGATTTCTTGCGCTTGCCTGATCGGGTGTTTGGAAAGCACGGCGTTGCCAAAGCACCAGGTCCAACCCAGAATCCGAAAGTCCAAGTTTCGCTCCTTGGCGACATAGCGATAGCCAGCTCTCTTCGCCAAGTAGCTCGCTTGATCGACATGCCCACTCCAACTGGCGTCAAAGTCCACTTCGTTCAGAATCACGATGTCAGCGTCGACTTCGCTTAGCAACGACGCGATGGCGTCAAGCCTTTCAAACCGTTGCGTCTCCGATTCGCCATTGAAATTGACATCGGTGCAACCGCGACCATGTGCGATATTGTAGGTGGCGACCCGGACCGTCGATCTTTCAGCAGCGTCCGCTTGATAGGTGACCGCCGGGATCGTCTGAATACGGATTCGCCGCGCACCGGCAGCAAGCCGGCTGTAGGTGTACGGAATAAGCAGCAGGCAAAGGGCTGCCGCGGTGATTCTTACAACCGCTTTGCGTGTGGAAATCCAATTTGAGATCACTTCGGTTTCGTCCTGACATTCTCTGCAAAGAAAACTAGGCGCCATCCAACGCATGTTCGTCCATCCAAGAGAGCCTCTCTGGGCGGAGCAAATACGCAGGTTTTCGACAAAGAGATCTCGTGACTCTTGATCAAATTGCCTGAGAAAAGGAATCCTAGCGTGCCCCTCACGTCAAGTTCTTGATGACTCCTTACACTATGCTGCTATCAGCATACGCTCTCTTCCCGCCGCAACGTTGCGGCGATCATTCTCCTGCAAGTCTAAAATGCTCAACGTCAGTTCGCTCAGCAAGACCTTTCCACTGGAAGAGGGTGAAGTTCGCGCGGTGGACAATTTGTCTTTCCGAATCGACCCAGGAGAGGTGTTTGGGCTTCTTGGCCCCAATGGCGCTGGCAAGACAACCACCATGCGGATGGTCTTGGGGCTGCTGGAGCCCGATGAGGGCTATGCCGAAGTGGATGGAGTCCGAACGGCGGACGACCCCATCGAAGCCAAGTCACGGCTCGGTTTTGTCTCAGCAAGCGACGGAGTCTACCCGTGGCTAAGTGTTCGCGAAATGCTGATCTATTTCGCAGACCTTTACGCGGTTGATCTGGAACACGCCAAAGAGCGAATCGAAGAACTGGCGAAACTGATGGAGATTCAGCCGCTGCTCGATCGGCGCGCTGGTTCCCTGAGCACCGGCCAACGGCAGCGCGTGACGCTTGTTCGTGGCCTGATCCACGATCCGCCAGTGATGTTACTTGACGAACCAACGCGTGGGTTGGACGTCGTCGGTGTGCAAACCATTTTTGACTACATCGATCATCTCCGCAGCGTGGGAAAAGCCGTGGTGGTTTGCACGCACCGCTTGGACGAAGCCGAACGACTATGTGATCGATTCGGACTGCTTCACCAAGGGCAAATGAAACACACCGGGACAATGGAGCATTTACGGCGCGAGACCGACCGGGATCACTTGGTCGATATTTTTGTTGATCTGATGCGAGGAAATTCTTCGCACAACACCACCGAAACGGAAGTCAACTAACGTGGCAAACGCAGGACCGAAAGGTCGCCTGATCCGAATGTGTCAAAAGGAGCTGAAAGAAACGCTCCGTGATCGACGCACGATTGTAACGTTGCTGCTGATGCCACTGCTGGTCTATCCGTTGCTGAGCATGGCGTTGAACCGATTCTTGCTTTCGTCGGTAGCCTCAGATGCCACCCAAACGATCGTGTACAAGATTGGTGTTCAGTCCGAAGACGAAGGGTTGCTCCTGGGCAGTTGGCTGGGAGATAAACGATGCCAGCCACCCGAAGTCATTGCGAAGGCTTCGGGGGGAGCCGTGGCGGAGTTCCAAATTCTGGCCACCGGTGAAGTGCCCGTCGAAGACGCGTTGAACAACAATGAAATCGACATCGGCGCGAAAGTTTCCGGTGAAGATCCTCCCACAGTGACTTTTGTCGCATTCAATGGCGACGACACCAGTCAAATGTGCCAACGCATTTTGGCCGAACGAATGCACTGGCTGCGAATGCGGCTGGCGGAAAATGCTGCTGCGACGTCTAACTACGCGCCGCCGGCGAAGGTTGAAATAGCTGACATCGGTGAACCGCAGGATGTCACTCTGCTGGCGACCATCGTGCCGCTGATATTGGTTTTGATGACCATCACCGGTGCGGTCTATCCCGCGATCGATTTGACGGCCGGCGAACGCGAGCGAGGAACGATGGAGTCGCTGATGGCTTCGCCGGTACCACGGTTCTACGTCTTGTTTGCCAAATACTCCGCCGTGGTAGTGGTCGCGATGTTGACCGCGATTGCGAACTTACTGGCGATGTTCACCACGCTGTGGGCCGCAAGACTGTTGCCACTGCTGACGGGCAACGAAGGATTTCCTTGGCTTTCGGTGCTTCACATCCTTGGGTTGCTAGTTTTGTTCAGCGGATTTTTCTCCGCCGTCCTGTTATCCCTGACCAGTTTTGCAAAGTCGTTCAAGGAAGCCCAGGCTTATTTAATCCCAGTGATGCTCCTGTCGCTAACGCCAGGAATGCTCTCGTTGATGCCTGGCGTCAAGCTGGCCGGGCCAATGGCGATCGCACCGTTGGTCAACATTGTGATTTTGGCACGTGACCTACTCAATGGCGGGGCAAACCCTGCCGCAGCGTTCGCGGCCATCGCCAGTACGGTTGTCTACGCCGGCGCGGCGCTGGCAGTTGCTGCAAAGTTGTTCGGCAGTGATGCGGTCACGCGAACCAGCGAACGTTCCATCGGATCGTTGTTCAAACGTCCCGCAAAAGAATCAATTGTCCCCAGCGTCCAATCCGCGGCGCTGATGCTGGCGTTGCTAGTGCCCATCTATTTCGTCGTCTCAAATAGTCTGATGCGGCTGCTACAGACGTTCAGCGAGTCGTTGACGATCAGCAACCAGCTGATGTTCAACGCAATCGCCTTGATCGCAACCTTTGGATTGGTCCCGTTGATTGCGACTTACCTGGGACGTAGCCAATACAAGACGACCTACCGGATCGCCAAAGTCCACTGGCCGTCAATGATTGGTGCGTTGTTGATTGGTTGTGGTGCTTGGGTGCTGGCGCACGAAATATTTGTGGTTGGCCATATGATGGGGATTGGCGGTTTCGATGAGGATCGCATTCGCCAGGCACTAAAAACGCTCGACGCGTTCACGGAAGTGAATCCCGTTCTTCTGCTGGCAACGATGGCGTTAACGCCGGCGGTGATCGAAGAACTATGCTTCCGCGGATTCTTGTTCTCGGCACTCTCCAAGGTGCTCTCGCCCGCGAGAGTCATCGTCATTACGTCGATCATTTTCGGTTTGTTCCATGTTCTGACCGGGAACGTATTGCTGGTCGAACGATTCTTGCCAACAACGCTAATGGGCTTGATTCTCGGCTGGGTTGCCTATCGCACAGGCAGTGTCATCCCTGGAATGGTATTGCACTTTGCCCATAACGCACTGCTTGAATCAATCGCACACTACCACAAACAACTGACGTTCCTGGGTGACCAGATCGACAAGCACGAATCGCATTTGCCTGGTTGGATTTTGCTACCTTCCCTGGTCGTCGCTATCATCGGTTTCGCAGTCGTTTGGTTTTCAACTCGAAAAAAACAGGTTCCCGCCGGTGAGTGATCGCGTATCTCGTTTGCTTGTTGCCGCTCTAGTCATTGGGGTGTCGTTTGGCGTCGCGGCCAAAGCTGCACTAGCGGAACGGCCAAACGTCTTGCTCATTTGCATTGACGATCTTCGGCCAGAACTCGCGTGCTATGGCAAGGACTACATTGATTCGCCCAACATTGATGCACTGGCGGCGAAAGGACGAATGTTCCGACGACACTACGTGCAAGCACCGACTTGTGGAGCGTCGCGCTACGCGTTGTTGACCGGCATCTATGGGCCCTCGAGCAATTCGGCGTTGTTTGAACGGGCGAAACGAATCGAAAAGGAATCTACTGCGGTCTCGCCCAGTATGCCAAAGTGGTTTCGCGACAATGGGTACACGACGGTCAGCGTTGGCAAAGTTTCGCACCACCCTGGAGGCCGCGGCGGCGCGAACTGGGACCAGGATGCGATACCGGAAATGCCCGAGTCATGGGACCGGCACTTGCTTCCGGCGGGACCATGGCAGCATCCACGCGGTTCCATGCACGGACTTGCCAATGGCGAGATTCGCAAGAACGCAAAAGACATGGATCTATTCCAATCAACCGAAGGGGCGGATTCGATTTATCCCGACGGGTTAATCGTTGACGAGTCGTTGAAACAGCTGGATCAACTTAGCGAAGACGCTGCTGAGAAGCCTTTCTTTTTGGCTGTAGGGATCATTCGCCCTCACCTGCCTTTCGGTGCGCCCGCGAAATACATGACGCACTATCGTGACGCAAAGCTACCTGCGACGCCGCATCCCACCAAGCCAAACGGCAAGACCACGTGGCATGGCTCGGGTGAGTTCATGAAATACAACCGCTGGGGAAAGAACCCAAACACCGATCCGGACTTCGCCATAGAAGTACGTCGTCACTACGGGGCCTGTGTTTCCTACGCCGACGCACAGGTCGGTCGCGTCCTTTCGCGTCTTGAGGCAAACGGGATGAAAGAAAACACGATCGTCGTTCTTTGGGGCGACCACGGATGGCATTTGGGCGAGCACGCCATTTGGGGCAAGCACGCTTTGTTTGAAGAATCACTTCATTCGCCGCTGATTGTGTCATTTCCCGGTATCAAGCAACCAGGCGAGGCGACGGACGCGATGGTTGAAACGCTGGACATTTTCCCAACGC
Source organism: uncultured Pirellulaceae bacterium (assembly GCA_964444105.1). Lineage (GTDB taxonomy): Bacteria > Planctomycetota > Planctomycetia > Pirellulales > Pirellulaceae > K23-9. The sequence continues at coordinate 51,673 of CAYUGI010000006.1, read as the reverse complement.
TTTGCGATTTAGCAAGTTTACCCGCCCCCGACTTTGTGGATGGGAAATCGTTAACGCCAATCTTGGATTCGCCTGATGCAGAAGGCCATCCCGCGATTTCCTATTTTAAGAATGCTGAAACGATCCGCACGAAAGATCATCGATTGATCGTCCACAAAAAAGGAGAGCTAGAGCTATACGATCACCGAACCGAGGACGCCGAAACGAAGAACCTCGCGGCGGAGAACGTTGATTTGGTCAAGAAACTCACCCAACAGTTGCGAAGCCGCTTGCCAAGCCAGCGATGACTCCTGCTGAAATCAAGTCCCTGGCAATCGGCTTCGCAGAAAGGATTCAATTGCATGTTTCATCGGCGCAATGCCTTTGTAGCTAAGCGTCTCCGGCGGGCATGTTTGCAGAACGCCAAGCAGATTCGACACCTCTCGGTCCGCCAATTGATCGAGTTTGCATTGATGCGTATGGATCGCGAACAGCACGTCGTTTGAATCTGGTATTCTCGCAAGTGTCTGTCGCTCCACGCGAAAGAAGCAACGCTGGCCTGCATTCTCTTGATTGACTCGCTCCGCGGCTTCCACGATCGCCGGCTTGTGAACGGGAGATTGATCTAGCTGAGACGAAGGCCGGATGCCCCAGTTCATTCGCCAAACCGGCCGACCGGGGCGAATCGCATTCATCAATCGCTGTGTCGCTGGATCGAGTTCTGCCGCATAGTCTGGCACAGGTTGGTGAATCGAAAGAACCGATTGCCCAATTTTTTCTTGGATGCTCCATCCACTTGGAAAACAAACGCAACCGGCGACCATTGGGAACCCACGTGTTTGGTCTCCGCTCATGATGACAAGGTCCTCTTGCACATGGGATGCAATGGAGAGCAGCGGAGTGGAATCCTCGATCGCGAGGTTTTCGCCGGAAATCAAGTTTTGGCTAGCCGTCAGAAACCCTGCTTGTTCAATGATGAACTTCACAGCTTGACGTTGCGACGCAAGCGATTCTGGCAACGCTGCGAAGTAGCCTCCAGCGTTCTCTTCAAGCTGCTGTCGCTTCAACGCAATCTCTGCCTGATAAAGCGGCGTTGCTTCGACAATCGATTCGTTTTGCCGAATCGCGCGAACTCCGAACTGATGTTCGAATTGATCTGTGTTCAGTGGAAAATACTTCATCGACAAACAGCTGCGCGTCTTTCAGTAACCCAATTGATCGTTGATGTCCTCACCTGCCGAAACCGTCCCCATCGCACCCCACACCCCATGCGGACTCGCAATGATACCGGCAGAAAAATCACCTTCCGCCAACGTAGCTGCATTTGGATCACCCGCATCGATGCTATCGGTCGTGAATACAACAGCGCCATCTCCCATCAATCGATGGCAGCCTCCCGAGTGGTAACTCCCTGCCGAGTAAATTCCGTCAGCAGCTGTTTCGCCGCCGATCGAACAGCTGGCGGAGTTAGGTGGCAGTATCGTATTTGCCAGTGTGTATCCAGCCGACCCATCACACCATCGACCGCCACGTCCAAGATCAGCAAGCGTTACCTCTTCATCGTAAAACCGCGGGCCATCATCGCCAAGTAGTTCAGTGCATAGGTCGGGATTGTTCAGAACGCTAGCCTCCCTTCCCCAAGCGAACTGTCCTGACACGTGACGCTCGACCGGTGTTCCTATTTCCAGCATCGCAACTGTATTGCTTAATCCATCAGTGATCTGAGCGAAACGGATTGATTGGTAACAGCCGAAGACACCACGTTGCGAATCAGGCTGATGGATGGACCGGGCACGATCGCCGATGCACAGCGCAAAGTTCGTCATGCCGTACACCTTCTTCTGCGACGGTGCTGCGGGGCAAAGAAACGTGGGAATCGTCGTCAGCCACGGATCGTAATGAGCCACCCAGGGAGCAGGGCCCATGGGTGGCATTGAACTTTGATTCGATGGCATCAAGATTTCATTCCAAAGCGACTGCTGTTCCAAAAAGGGCAGTAACGAGACCAAGCCGCTCGCGCGACCTTGATTCGATTGGAACTTCGTCCCGCCTTCCGTGCCCCCCATAGCGAAGGGTAGCTGCTTGTAAGCGGAGTGATAATTGTGAACCGCAAGCCCCAAATGCTTAAACTGGTTCGCACAGGCCATTCGACGCGCGGCACCGCTGGACACTCGCATCGACGGCAGCAGCAGTCCTAGCAAGACACCGATAATTGCGATGACAACTAATAGTTCGACTAGAGTAAACGCGATACGACCAACCACCCGTCTGTCGAATTTTCGTCTTCCAGATCTCATAAGGCGTTCCTAGTTGGCGAATCCACTGAAAACGGCACGTCTGCTTTTTCTACGACGAAAACCGCTACATTGATCGCAACAAAAAACACCATGCTCCAGAAAGCCCACTAGCTTTCACCCCAACTAGGTTTGCAACTGGAGTTGGAGATTGGGAACGCGATTCGTTCGCATCCTCGCAAACCAAGTCGAACCAGCACGCGCAGCCAAAATGAGTATCCCATTGAATCGAATACGGTTTCTGGTTCTTTCGACACTGTTGATCGCCACCGTGACCATTGCCGAAGAAGCAAGTTCTAACAAACCGAGCAAACGACAAGATTCTGTCGAGGCTGAATTGGAGCGTCTGCTTGCGCAATTGACGTTGGAAGAAAAAGTCTCTCTTTGTCACGCCAACAGCAAGTTCGCGATTGCGGGTGTCGAACGCTTGGGCATCCAAGAGATGTGGATGTCTGATGGGCCACATGGTGTTTGAGAAGAAATTTCAAGAGACAGTTGGTCACCAGCGGGATGGGACAATGACCATGCCACGTACCTGCCGCCGCTCACTGCCGTCGCCGCTTCTTTCAATCCCGAAATGGCAACACTCCACGGTTCCGTGCTTGGTGCGGAAGCTCGCGAGCGAAAGAAAGACGTCATCTTGGGGCCGGGCGTTAACCTGGCGCGTCTGCCTCTATACGGTCGCAACTTTGAATACTTAGGCGAAGATCCCTACATGGCATCCAAGATGGTCGTGCCGGAAATCGTTGCCATTCAAAAAAACGATGTCGCTGCCTGCGTCAAACACTACGCGCTAAATACTCAGGAATTAAATCGCCACGGCGTCAATGCCAAGCCGGATGAAAGAACTTTGCGAGAGATCTACTTGCCAGCCTTCGAGGCGGCGATCAAGGAAGCGGGCGTGTTGACTGTGATGGGATCGTACAACGAATTTCGCGGGACAAACTGCAATCAGTCCAAACACTTGGTGATGGACATCCTGAAAGGCGAGTGGGGTTTCAAGGGACTCTTGATGACCGACTGGGATTGTGACATCAACACGATGGACGCAGCTATGAACGGCTTGGACATTGAGATGGGAACGCGGAAGCCTTCGTACGACGAGTACTTCCTTGCCAAGCCTTTCCTGGATCTGCTGAAGCGAGGCAAGATTCCCATGGAAGTGCTGGACGATAAGGTCCGGCGTATCTTGCGAGTGCAGCTAACGATCGGAATGATGGACCCGAATCGTAAGCCAGGAAAACGGGCCACCGATGACCATTTTGCCAAGGCACGCCGCATCATCGAAGAAGGCGTTGTCCTGCTGAAGAACGACAAGCTGCGACTGCCGCTACAGCGTGACAACATCAAATCTGTCCTTGTGATGGGGCCCAACGCTGATATGCAGCACGGTCATGGTGGCGGCTCATCGCAGGTCAAAGCACCCTTCGAAACAACACCGCTGGAGGGATTGCGAAGAAAGCTTGGCGATGGTGTAAAAATCTCTTACATGAAAGCTGCTCCGCCTGAGTCGGAAGGTCTACGTCCAATTTCACCCGATTTTGTCATCACCAAAAATTCGGGCGCGGGGACACCCGCTTGGAAACAGCTGACCTATCCCGATGCGAAACAGACAAAGAACTCCGCCTTTAAGTGGTCCACCGATTCACGTCTTCAGTTTGATGATGATGAGATTCACTACGAACGTTTGATCGCGGAAGTTGAACCGATTCGAAGCGGAAAGCACACTTTCCAGGTGCAGGCAAGCGGTGCGATCGATCTGCATCTGAACAATCAATCGATTCTTAACGCCCCCTCAGCAACACTGGACAAGATCGAGACGATCGACGTCGATCTAAAAAAGGGGGAACGATACAAGGTGCGTCTAAGCTTCAACGGCAAGAAAAGTTGCACATTAGGCTGGAACGCGCCGGGTGATCTTTACGTGGACCAGAACAAGTACTTAGCGGCTGCACGCGATGCCGACGTGGTGTTTTACTTCGCCGGATTGAACCATAGCCTGGATCGCGAATCCGATGATCGCCCGGACATGAAGCTTCCTGGCAACCAAGATCAAGTAATCAAGCAACTGGCAGGAAGCAATCCCAACACAATTGTCTACATCATTGCGGGCTCGGCGGTCGAGATGCCGTGGGTAGATGAAGTGGACAGCTTACTTTGGGGTTGGTATGGCGGGCTGCACGCTGGCGACACGTATGCAGATATCGCCTTTGGCGATGTAAATCCATCAGGCAAATTGCCCGTCACTTTGCCACAGCAGCTTGCCGACAACCCACATGTTCATCTAGACGACTACAACGCGGAAGATTGTCTTTACAAAGAAGGCGTCTTCATGGGTTAACGTTGGTTTGCAAAGCAAGGCATCGAGCCGTTATTCCCGTTTGGTTTCGGGCTTTCATACACCAGCTTTGAACTGAGCGAACTCACTGTCTCTTCGCCAGTGATCAGCTCCGATGAAACGGTGGACGTATCACTTAAAGTAAAAAACACCGGCCAAACGGCTGGGGCCGAAGTAGTCCAGTTGTACGTGCAAGACACAAAGTCAAGCCTTCCACGACCTGCCAAAGAGCTGAAGGCGTTTCAAAAGATCCGTTTGGAACCGGGTGAAGTCCAAGCCGTGACGATGCAATTATCGCCACGGAGCTTCGCATTCTGGGATGTCGCTACGAATGGGTGGAAGATTGAGCCCGGCGAGTTCAAAATCCATGTCGGCACCTCGGTCGCCGACACGCCTTTGGTTGAATCAATCGAACAGAAATAGCCGTAACTCCTAGCAGACTCTTCGCAATTGGCGAAGCAAACATTCCATGAAGAACTTTTTGACAGCAGCCATTTCTATCGGGTTGGCGTTGGCATGCGTTACAAATGCAAACGCAGTTGATCGTCCTAACATTCTCTTCATCGGCGTAGACGATCTGCGACCGGAATTGAACTGCTACGGCGCGAGCCACATGAAGACGCCCAATATTGATCGGCTCGCTTCACAGGGCGTTCGCTTTGAACGCGCATATTGCCAACAAGCCGTCTGCCTCCCGTCACGAATTAGCTTGTTCACTGGTATGCGTCCAGACAGCACGGGCGTCCATGATTTGAACACCAAGTTTCGAAAAACGATCCCAAACGCTGCCACAATGCCCCAGCTCTTTCGCAGCGCGGGCTATCGCACGGTCGGCATGGGCAAGGTGTACCACGACGAACAACCGCAAGAGTGGGACAATTGGATCGACACGAAAGAACTTGCAAGCGATACGGAATACCATCTGGACGACATCGTCGCGAACTTGGAGAAGCGAGAGTCCGAAGCAAACTCACAGGGTTTGAAAGGCAAAATGCTACGGCAATACGTCAAAGGTCCATCGACGGAGGCGGCTGATCGACCTGACATTGAGTTCGAAGATGCGGCGATGACTCGGCTAGCCATCGAACAGCTGAAAACGGACGGCGACAAACCGTTCTTCATGACGGTTGGCTATCACAAACCGCACCTGCCTTTAATCGCTCCACAGAAATACTGGGATCTGTACGAACGAACGGACATTCGCCTGCCAGAAAACGATTTCCTGCCAAAGGGTTCACCGCGGCTTGCGCATAGCACTTGGGGGGAACTGCGCGCTTACTCTGACATTCCAAAAGAAGGGGACGTCTCCAACGAAAAAGCCAAGGAGATCATTCATGGCTACTTCGCATGCATCAGTTTTGTGGACGCGCAGATTGGGCTGTTACTTAACGCTCTAGAGAGCGAAGGCCTGGATCAAAACACGGTCGTCGTACTGTGGAGCGACCATGGCTGGAAACTGGGGGAACACGCGATGTGGTGTAAACACACGAATTTCGAACTGGACACTCGCGTTCCTTTGATCGTTCGCATGCCTAATCACCAGCAAGCGGGAGAGAGCAGCGATGCGATGGTGGAGTTGGTGGACCTTTTCCCGACACTCTGCGAACTGACCAATAGCGTCACGCCAAAAACCTGCGAAGGAGCAAGCTTCGCACCGATCCTTCGTGGACAGACGCCCAGCAATTGGCGAACGCACGCACTGAGTCAATACAAGCGAAGTCGAAAGACGGGCGGAGACATCGTGGGCTACAGCATCAAATTTGCCGGCGGCCGATACACAGAGTGGATCAACCTCGATTCACGAAAACGGCAGGCGGTAGAATTCTACGATCACGAAACCGACCCAGATGAAAACAACAATGCGTTTGATTCACTCACCGAGCCCCAGGCAAGTGAGTACTCCCAGTTATTGAGGCGGCGACTTTCGGAGTAACCTTCGAAACACGGAGCCGTGAAAGCTCGAAAACAATCAACGGTACGAGCCAACTTGACCAAGCATTCAATTGATAGGTTCGATCTGACTCCCACCCGCTCGCGGCAAGCAGACCAGACATGAAACGCAGCAGCAAGGGCGACGCAAGCAATAACAGCGTTCGCATGGCCCACCGCCGGTGCCGCGTGACTTTCCCTTGCATTGCAGTGATGATCGCAGCGATCACTGCAATTGCGGTCGTAATCGAAAGTGTCGCGAAGGCGGCAACCGCAATGGGTCCAGCGAAAGCATGGGTAGACATCACCAGACCGGTCGGCAGCAACAAACCAAGAACCAACAAAGCCTGGAGACGACCAAGACGACGATGCATTTGAGAACATCGCCTGCGACTGATCATCCTCGATTCGCTGTCAGACAGACTCGATCCACTCGCCAGCAGTATCGCAGCAAAAACAAGGCAGACAGGACCAACAACGATGTGAATATAAAACGCCGCGCGATACGCGCCGGCAAAGATATCCTCGCGGCCGACCAGGAAAGCGGTGTCGAAATTCGCCGGAAAATAGAAACGGTATTCAACCAAAATTGCCAACAGGATTTTCACACCAAGTAGCCAGAACGCGATTAGTAAAACGGCACGTAGCGTCGTCGCGTGCTTCACGCCAACACCTCATCGATACTCTCGCTGCTTTCGCTTTGGTCCTTTGCCATTGCCCAAAGCCACCATGCTGTCAGCGCCATCGCGGCCAGAGCACTCTGCGGCGTCCAGCACAGAAAAATCGCCATCAGGACGCGGTCAAAATCGATCTTTAGATTCGCACCCACTCCAATCGCTGCAGCAATCAGGCAAAGCGTTGCGGGAACAAGGATCCAGACGCGCGTCTGCCAACGCAACCGGCGCGGCAGCATGACAAATGCCACCAAAGTGAGCGGCCCGACGGCATAGATACCAAACAATGTGCCTCGGTGAGCCGCATACCGTGTCGCCAACATTGCGGCAACGGCGGCAAGGCATGTCGCAATCATCAGTCCCTTCAGAGAAAACTGAATCCGCTGACGAGCGCCATCACCGCTTCGAGTTAGCTCGTCACCGACAAGCCGATTGAGTCGGCTGGTATTCGCCGCTACACAACTTCCCAACAGAACCCCGACGACGATTCCAACGAGTACGTTGAGTTCAAGTCGGTAGTAATCCACAAACAGTCCTGAATAATCGTTACCGCCTTCCCACATTTTCCAGGGAAATCCAATTGACTCTTTCGCGGTGGGACGGGTCCCCATTATCGTGTGCCAATTCGAGGAGCGAACGAAGTAAGAAATTGCGTTGATTGTCGCCATCAACAATATTCCCGACGCAAAGCCACGGGCGAACCATTTCGCCGGGGAATCATCAAGCTTGAACTCACGAATTTCTTCCTGCATGGTCGCCTCTTAAATCGAACTGGCACGGATAGCGTGCAATGTCTTTACGAAGCGACATCGCAATAGTTCGACTATGCTTGGCAAAACAGACTCGACATCATTCAACGCTCTTGCTTTATTCATGAACCGCAACACGGACGATACCGCCAGACCGCTTCGCGAGCGACTATTCGAGGACATCGACTCGTTAGTGCTGGTGTTTTTAAGAGTCGGCACGGGCGTTGCTATATTTTTCTGGGCGTGGCTTTACTGCAAACCGGTTGACTACGACGGTCAAATGCTACCGCTGTATGACCCAATCTTTATCAAGCCGCGTTTCCTTTTTAAGTACGCCGGATTTGAGTGGGTCAAGCTTTGGCCAGGCAATGGCATTGCATGGCATTTCTTTGTCACTCAGATTGCAGGGTTGTTCTTGACGGTCGGGCTTCTAACACGTGTCTCGGCTGCACTTTTGTGCGGTTCGATCGCCTACGTGTTGCTGGTCGAACGCCAAATCTATCTGAATCACTACTATCTGCTTTCGTGCTTGGCTGGCTTGATGGTTTTTTTGCCTGTCGGACGCCGGCTCTCGATTGATTCTTGGCTAGGAATCGAACGAAAGTCTGTTGTGTTTCCACGCTGGCAACTTTGGTTCCTACGATTCCAAGTTGGGATACCCTACGTCTACGGCGCGTTTGCGAAGATGAACGGCGACTGGATGGCTGGGCAGCCCGCAGGAATTTTTCTGGATGAGCGTCGCGGCATTTGGCTGGCAGACCTTATTCTGCAATTGCCCAGTGCTGCACTACTGTTTGCGTGGGGAGGACTGCTGTACGACCTGCTGGTCGTACCAATGTTGTTCTTCCGAAAGACGCGATGGCTAGCCGTGGCCATGTCGCTTGGATTTCATCTCTCGAATTCTCAACTGTTCAACATCGGTGTCTTTCCCTGGTTCATGCTAGCGGCGCTGATCGTCTTTTTCCCCGCCGATACCGCACAGTCGATCGCCCACAAAACGAAAGCCGTTTTATATTGGTGGAAATCGAAGTACACCGATCGCCCAGCAACAATCGGGCATCTGCGGATTCTTATGCGAGCAGAAAGTATCGCGCGGAACGATACCGACTCAAGCAATCTGCAACTGCAGTCACGATCGAATCGCAGAGGTAAGACGGGTCTCTTTCTCGCCATGGTGTATGTTTGCGTGCAACTAGTGCTGCCCATTCGCCAGTGGGTTTTGCCAGGCAACCCAAGTTGGAACGAGCGTGGACACCGTTATTCTTGGCGAATGATGCTGCGACGCAAACGAGTGCTGACGACATTTAAAGTGGTCGCGTCGGACGGAAGCTACCAGTTCTTTCCGTCGCGTATGCTAATGACACCGAATCAGTCCATTCGCGCTGAACGCAACCCAGAATTGGTTCGCCAAGCCGCGGTCGAGCTGAAGAAAATGGTGGCAGGTCTCGGCGTGCAAGAAGCCAAGATTTATTGCCTGTGCCTGGCATCACTCAACGGGCGACGGCCTGTGCCGATCATCGACCCCGACATTGACTTGTCAGCCGCTCAACGAGACTGGTTTGTTGATGACTGGGTCAATCAGGATCACGGCCCATTGCTCGATCGAGTCTGGAACCAGGACACAGAGCAGTGGTGGATGGAACTGGTCTTACCAGAGCAGTTCAAACCACTTGAGCTTCATCGCCCAAGCGAATTGGAACAGGAAATCGCAACGCAAAAACAGCAACAAGCTTTGTAGACGACGACCACGCCACAGTAACGAAAAAAGCTCGGCCTCCTGAAACCAGAAGACCGAGCTTTGATTGTCACGTCTTTGCCACGTTATCTTCGCAGCACCTCTTGGATTCCGTAGGTGAAGAATGTTCCCAACCCGAAGTTCAGGAGCTCCTCTTCGCACTTGTACTGCAAGATCAGTGTGTCACCAGCCTGAATCAGCGGCCGCTGACGTGGATCATTGATCGCACCAGTCAGGTCGACTTCAATTGCAACTTGCCCGTTACACCGAGTTTTTCGCAGGATGTAGAGACGTCCCGGAGGAACTTGTCCGACGCCACCGCCCAAGAGTCCTCCACCACCACGTTGCGTTTGGCCATAAGCACCTGTCCCAGCAAGAGCCATCGCTCCTAGAACATCCAAGTCATAGTCACGTGGAAGCGGGAATTCACCGCCGGGGAGAAGTCCGCCGGTGTAGAAGACCTCTGTTTCGCGAGATTCGATGTAGACAATGTCTCCATCTTGAAGCTCAATGTCTTGTTCCGTGATGGGAGCCGTGACACCGGGCGGCAATCTTAGTGGAATTTTCAGAATGGATGGGTCTTCTGGCAGCTCTGGAGGACACACACACGGATCAAGCATGGCTGCCTGACGCTGGCGGTAGAACTGCTCCATAAACTGTTGACGCATCCGTTGGTCAGCACGACTAGCACGCAGTACCTTCACCTCGTTCTTGGCATTCAAACCAGGAAGGCCGCCTGTTTCGACCAGAGCGTGAAGAATATCGTTTTGGTAGGCCTTGAGTTTAACCAATCCACCCGATGCACTTCGGTCACTCCCGCCTCGGATGAACTGAGCCGCAAGGTTTTGCGTATTGAGACCGTTGTTGCTGGCTCCCGCCGAGTCTTCGCGAACGACAATCACATCGACCGTTCGTTCTTGAATGATCGTTACGATCGGACGAGCTTTTTCGGGACGCAGGATATCGTTGTCGATGTACGCATCACGAATCGCATCGCGAACTTGTTCCAACGTTAGACCGCTTACATTAAGTGGTTCGATCAACGGTAGAGCAAGCGTGCCATCGTCCTGCACAGCGATGGGATACCCAATCGAAGGCGGGAGCGTGCTCTCTTTGTCCGGGAAGTTCACCGGAGGTGGTTCAGGTGGAGTGTTGGGCGGGTTGAACGGCAAGACACCTTCAATATAAACGCCCAGGATGTCGCCACTATCGATCAGGTAGTCGCGAGGTGGTTCGAGAGAAAGCAGCGAAATGTCCACGGGAACCAAGTCGTTTTTCGGCTCCGCAAAGAATTCTTGCGGCAAACGATTCGCTGGCACACCATCAATGGGTTGTGTCAGAGTGGAACAGCCCGTGGCGGCGGTGGCAATGATGCCGGCCGCTACTGCCTTGAGTGCTGATCGAAGGGCGTCGATCGCTCGGTTGTTGGTTGAATGTTTCGTCATCCCTGAACTCGCTTCCTGAGAAGGCTTGGTGTGTGGCGTGACGCTCGTCATCATGACGCTGTCGAGCCGTTTGATTCGATTGCCCGCTTGAAGCGAGGCATTGGGTATTCAACTAGTGTCCGATTCTCTGGTGAAGAGACATCGGACTAAATTATTGAGTCGTGGTCTACTCGAAAGAGAACCGCAACTCTGTATCCGCGTTTGCTGTCTGTGGGACGGCGGGAGCAGATGGTTTGATGACTTGAACCTCAGGCACGTTGTCATTTTCAGCCGTGATCACAACGTGAACTTGACTGGTGTCCATCGGCTCGTATGGCGGCTCGACGTATGATCCGTCAGCGTAGATTGGTGGCGTCAGTCCGTTGCTCGCCGAATCGTCATCAACGGGAGATTCGAGAGCCTCTCGAATCGCGTCGCTAACGTCTTTCGGTGGCGATGGGGAATCATCCAGATCCATTTCATCTTCGTCAGCTGGACTAGAGACGTCTTCGCCGTCGGTCATTGCCTCAGCTGCGTCAGCATTGGCACGTTCATCCTGAACAGGCTCATACGGATACCGTTCGTCAACATAATCGTCGCTGTAGAATGGATTGTCCGCTGAGTCTCCAACGTCGTCTGGCGACACCGGTGGTACATAGACTGCTTGACGCTGTTGCGGAGCGTTTGCGCCGACCGGGCGGATATTACTCCAGTTGTTGACACCATCTTGCTCAGCCAACTGGGCACCTAATGGATACCCTGCGAACCATGCATTGACCGCGTTCTGGCCATCGGCCGACTGGTAACGCCAACCCCAGTACGCAGGGGGAGCAACAGATGGAACACACCCGTTACTGCCGTTGGCAACGTCGGAGTAACCCTTCATGAAGCCCGCTTTGAAATCGCGTTGATGGCTGCGATTGGCGTAGCAGTGCTTATGCTCGTGCCAGGCTCGGGCGGCCAAGACTTGATTACGATAGCCAATCATGAAGTTGTCCAGACCGTCATGCTGCTTGACAGCACGACAGGCGCCAGATGTCAACGAACAGCCGGTTGCAGAGAACGCCAAACTGGCGATGCAAGCGGCCGCGATCGCTTTCACGAACGACTGAGCAAAATGAACTTCGAGTCGGTGACAGTTTGTATCCGCGTTCAATCCTCGAACGTTCGAGCTGCGGTTACGGAAAACTAGTCGGGTTTTGTCTACGCGTGCGAAAATCGCACGTAGTGAACGAATCGCCATGGGGCCCCCCTTGGCATCAACGGTATTCGGTGGTTAGGTCTTGCAGGTTGTGCGGATACTGCCGCTTGGCATACCCGCTCAGGCCTATTTATCGCCGTATTAGTCGTAAGGATTTAGCCAAAAGTGACGGAAAGACCATCTGTATCAATTAACGCGGCCGATCCGGTCTTGACGCCAACAACAATTGTTGGGCTTTACCGTGTCGCGTCGCACCTTACTTTTGACCGCAAAATCCGCCAACACGGCATATCCAGCGGGCTGGATATAATTCAAGGAATGCTCGGTTTTAAACCAAGTGCGTGCATTCAAAAGCGGCTAAGACTTCTATAATGCGAAGCTGACTTCCTGAACTGTCGCCTACCCGAATTGGTCCGAACAATTTTGGGCACCCGCGCGGCCTTTTGACCTTGAATCAGAGCCTAAGCTCGATCAGTACTCAAAATGACGCACCATTCATTGTTAGCATTTCGATTATGACCGCGTTGATCGCACTCTCATTCCTGTTCTCCCTCGCGGTCGCTTTGCTGATGGTGCCGCTGGTGCGCTGGGCGGCGCGACGCGTTGGCATGGTGGATCACCCAGATCGGGAACGGAAGCTACACCGTGTTCCCGTTTCGTTGGGTGGTGGAATTGCAGTCTTTGCGACCTTGGTTGCCACCTTCACGGCGGTCCTACTCGTTGACAGATGGGATGGAGAGGCGTTGCTTGGCGTGCTGTCATCAAAGTGGCACATTCTGTTTGTTTGCGCCGCATTCATGTTAGCGGTTGGATTGGTCGACGACGTCGTTTCGCTTCGCGGTCGCCAAAAATTGCTGATGCAGTGCTTAATCATCTCGGCCATTGCGGGCAGTGGTACTTTGATCACGACGCTAGGACTCTTTGGATACGATATGCAACTGGGCGCGTTTTCGTTTCCGGTCACCGTTTTGTGGTTATTGATCGCCGTCAATGCTCTGAATCTAATTGATGGTGCCGATGGGATGGCGACCACAGCAGGAATTATCATCAGTATTGGGTTGGGTGTACTGAGCCTCAGTCATAGCGCGGCACTCAACGCAGTGGTCGCTTTTGCGTTGGCTGGATCACTGATTGGCTTCTTGGCGTACAACCGCCCACCTGCCACGATTTACCTTGGTGACGCGGGAAGCATGACAGTCGGACTATTCATCGGCGTGTTAGCGATCTGGAGTAGCCTGAAGGAGTCAACTGTTCTGGCCTCCGCACCGGTAGCCATTTTGGCCATTCCGCTCTTCGACTCGTCGGCTGCGATCGTACGAAGATGGTTAACAGGACGGAGTATCTACACGACAGATCGTGGGCACTTGCACCATCTTCTGCAAGAAAAATTTGGCCCCTACGGGATGCTGCTCGTCGTGGCGATACTATGCACGTTCACTACCGTGATCGCTGTCATGTCAGTCTCATTCAACTTGCCCTGGATGGCTCCATTGGGCGTGCTGCTGGTCATCGCACTATTGATTTACACAAGGTCGTTCGGGCATGCCGAGTACCGCTTAGTCATTGGCCGAGGCCTGAATTTCTTCAAATCGTTTGCCACTCGTTCTCATTCCGCGAACAGCGCCAAATTGAACACAAGCGTCCCAATCCAAGGGAGCGGTGAATGGGATACCGTTTGGAAAACGCTAGTTGATTTCGCTAACGAGCACGATCTAGCCAAGGTACGTATTGATCTGAACATTTCATGGTTGCAAGAGGGGTATCACGCAACTTGGAAAAGCGTGCGGCTACCAGAAAAGGCGTTCCAGCTTGTGGTAAAGCTTCCGTTGTTCACGCGACGTATGAGCGATGGCGAACAGGCCAGTATCGGTATTTTGGAAGTCGTTGCGACGGCGACTGACAACACCGTTTACGAACGGATCGCAGACGTCAGCAACAAGATGGTGGAACTGGGGCCGCAGATAGATGCCATCATCGCTGACCTAGAAGCCGAACATTCGGCCGCAAAAAAACGGCCAGTGGGTCCCGCCGAACCGCAGGAGCCTTCGGATTCAAATTCGGTGCCGCTATCAAATGCGTAAACGTGTCAGCAAATCAGCCTTTGCCTGAAGGTTGATTTTTCTTGTTCACCGCGGCATCACTGTTTCGGGTTCCAACGTTTCAAATGGCCGGTTCAAGCACCGTTTGTGCGAAACCAATATCTCCAGTTTGATTCTTGAAACTCACTGATTGCAGCGATTCATGCCAATTCTGCCGCCCGAACCCGACTGTTTTCCCAGCGATCTTTTTTGTGATGAAGATCTGAAAAATCACTCATGGTGGCTGGCCTACACGAAGTCTCGACAAGAAAAAAAGCTAATGCGCGAACTTCGTGCTCTCGCGATTCGCCATTACGGCCCTCAGGTGGGGCATCGCAGACGCTCCCCTGCGGGCCGAGTAAGGACCTCCTACGCACCTTTATTTAACAACTATGTCTTTGTGTGTGGCAGCGAAGACGATCGCTACAAAACGGTTTGTACGGGTTCGGTGACCAAACTTTCGCCCATTGCAGATACGGAAAATCTGATTGCAGACTTGAATCAGATACAGGGCTTGATCAACCTAGGAGCTCCCCTAACGATTGAAAGTCGGTTGCAGCCAGGGCAGCGAGTGCGTGTCAAAACAGGCTCTTTCGCTGGCTACGAAGGAGTCGTTGTGCAGCGGCATCAAGAGACCCGCCTGTTGGTCGCGGTCCAATTCATGGAGCAAGGGGTCAGCGTGAAGTTGGATGATTGCCAACTGGAGCCGTTGGAGCTTCAGCCTGACGGTCAGGTTCGACGAGACAGCTGAGCAACCGATTCCCCCATCTATCTCTCTTTACGCTACCAATCAAAACGCAATCCCCTCAAACTTCACATGCTTAAGACTCCCACCCCTGTTGTCGTAAAGAAAATCTGCTGTATCGGTGCTGGATACGTGGGCGGGCCGACGATGGCGATGATCGCACACAAATGCCCGGGGATACAGGTCACAGTGGTCGATATCAACCAGCAGCGAATCGACCAGTGGAATTCCGACGAACTCCCAATTTACGAACCTGGTCTGCATGAAATCGTAAGCGGATGTCGCGGCAAGAACTTGACATTCACAACAGATGTTGATGCCACGATTCGCGACGCAGATATGGTGTTCATCTCCGTCAACACACCAACCAAAACATTTGGTGTGGGTGCCGGTCGAGCCGCCAACCTCGAGTTCGTCGAGAAATGCGCTCGCAAAATTGCTGACGTTTCCGTGGGTCACAAAATTGTCGTTGAGAAATCAACTCTGCCTGTACGGACAGCCGAAGCGGTCAAAACAATTTTGTCAAATTCCACGACCGGCGCTTCCTTTGACGTCCTGAGCAATCCAGAATTTTTAGCCGAAGGCACGGCAATCGAAGATCTTCTAGCACCTGATCGCGTTTTGATTGGTGGTGAAAGCGAAACGGCCATCAACGCCCTGGTTGAAGTCTACGCGAATTGGGTTCCTCGCGAGCGACTGTTGACAACAAACCTTTGGAGCAGCGAACTTTCCAAATTAACTGCCAACGCTTTTCTGGCACAGCGAGTTTCGTCGATCAACGCCATTTCGGCTCTCTGCGAAGCGACTGGAGCTGACGTGGATGAAGTTTCCAACGCGATCGGCACCGACTCAAGGATTGGACCAAAGTTCTTGAAGGCTTCAGTCGGTTTTGGAGGCAGCTGTTTTCAAAAAGATATTCTCAACTTGGTTTATCTGTGCGAGTATTTCGGGCTTCCCGAAGTAGCGCAGTACTGGGAACAAGTTGTGAAAATGAATGACCATCAAAAGCAACGGTTCGTCAACCGAATGGTCCGCACAATGTTCAACACCGTGTCGGACAAAAAAATCGCCATCTGGGGGTTTGCGTTCAAAAAGGACACTAACGACATCCGCGAGTCGGCGGCGATCTACGTTTGCCGAGACCTATTGCTAGAGAAAGCGAAGCTTGCCATCTACGATCCTCAGGTCAAACCGCAGCAGATACGCGAGGCATTGGAATATGTCATGCAAGACGAAAATGGCGATCTGAACGCGAGCAAACGCCTTTTGATTGAAGAGAATATCCAATTCGCGACAAGCGGTGCTGACGCAGCCGATGATGCGCACGCAATTGCAGTACTCACCGAGTGGGATGAATTCCGAGAGTCGGACTTCGCAAGCATCCAGGCGAGTATGAAGCAACCTGCGTTCGTTTTTGATGGCCGCAATTTGCTTAAACACTCCAAATTAAACGATCATGGCTTCCGCTACTTCGGAATCGGATTTTGAGCGTCGTAGTATCCGTTAGTCTAGAAACTGCACAGTTTTGAGTGCATTGAAACCAAACGGCCAAGAGTGCGATCGCACGAAATTTGACAGATCCAGTCGCTGGGGCCAAAGACAACGGTTTCGGGTAAAGGAAACAAGCGGCATAATGTTCGTTGGTTCACTTTGTCGCTTTCAAACCAATCATACGACTCGAATTCTGCAATGTTGCGTTATCTAAATCCGCTCGCTTGGCTGAAATGGTTCGGCGAGTTTGTTTATCTATGGTTTGTGTCGGCACCTTGGCGAGATGCTCCCAAGGCGCTCCCGTTCCTTGGCTTGCTAGCTTTTTTGGTTGTCGCTGGTGCCTTGTCTCTTTCGAGTGCCTCGCAGTGGCGTTCAAGCTTACTTGACACTCAACTGCGAAGCGCCTTTGAGCGAGACGACTTTCCAACCGCGGAACTAGTTTTGCGACGCAAGCTCTCTTCCCGAAGCGATGATGCAAAGTTGTTGCATCAACTCGCATTGACGCGAGACGCGCGGGGTAATCACGACGAAGCAGTCGACTTGATGCGCAGGATCATCGATACAAAAGTCTTCGCTCCCTCGGTGGAGTGGCTGTTGCGTGATCAGTACATTGGCAAAACATGGGCGAATTTGGACGACGCCCAAAAGAAAGAGTTTGGCAAATTGCTTGCCACCCTGAGCGAAGAGCGGCCCAAAGACTTGAACGTTAAGCAGCTTTTTGCAGACTACCTGATTGCTTCGGGGCGTTCGAGAGAGGCGGTGTTGTTGCTCGAAGAATTGATGCCCGTCCAGCCGATGCGAGGACTTCAAGCCGCGGCGATTGCCCGGAAAAACGGAAACTTCTCGCAGGCTGACTCGTTGGCTGAGAAAACGCTTCAAGTGGTCGAGAAGCTGATGAGCGAGGACCCGACTAACTCGGGAATAATCTTAGCCGTTGCTCAAAATCAAGTTTTCTTGAAAAAGTACCAGGACGCCGTTCGAACACTTGACCTGGGCGTTCAACGTGCGAAGGCAAATCGTGACAAGGTAAAGCTGAACCAAGCGATGGGTGATGCGATGGTCGCTTGGGTCAATAGCCTCGACGAAACACCGCAGACGACTAGCAAACAACGGCTCCGCGTCTTGCAGATGCTTGAAGCAGCACTTCGATACGCGCCCAACAACCCTCGCGTCCTGACAATGGTCGCAGACAAGGTACTCGCCACTGCAAACGATGATAATGAGGAAATCGAGGCAATCCGCAAGTCGCTTGTCTCAGGCACTTCACCCGGTATTTCCCACTTTCTTGAAGGCACCGCGGCGCTGATGAATAACGACACGGAGAAAGCCACTCGTCACCTCAAAATTGCTGCCGAGTTGATGCCTCGCAGTGCGGCAATCTTGAACAACCTGGCAGTTGCCATGACGCTTCGTCCCGATGGTGATATGGAACAAGCGTTGAAACTTTCCAACTTGGCAATAGATCAGGCCGATCGCCCCACACCCCACTTCTACGAAACCCGCGGACAAATCTTGCTTCGCATGAAGAAGTTCGAGTCGGCGATTCCCGATCTGGAGCGTGCCCTTCAAGTCAGTTCATTGGCTCCCAACGCGCATCGCGCTTTGGCTGAGTGCTACAAGAGCCTCGGAGAGGATGGCATCGCCGAAGCACACCTGATCTCGGCAGAGCAACTGGAGCAGGAAGCCGAAGAAAAGAAACAATCTGCGGCAAAGGCCGCAGCGTAGATCAAACGGAGAGCTTGCTGGCGAATGGCCGAGAACCGATCTCCTGAGAACGTAAGCAATAGCCGCCCAAAAGCATCCCGCTTTGACACCTACTCGCTTTTCATTTGCTATGCGAACCGCTAGCAAAGGGTGATATCGCTGACTTGCATTGACAAAAGATGGCGGCTTTTCGTAGCGTCCCAGGATGATTTTTCTGGAACGAACACTACGCTTATTCGGCCTGTCGAAACCCCGCCGCAAACCACCCGCCTGGGCCTGGTTTTTGATCGCGAGCGTAGTCGTCAGTGCTTGGCTCTGCGCTCCGAACGCATTGGCACAAAACCAAACCCCCGACGGGATGGTTCAGTTGACGTTCCAAGGCGACGTAAAGCTGGACTCGCTAGTCAACTACATCGCTGAACGGCTTGATCTGAAATTCCAATACAGCAGCGAACTTGCTGGTCGTACCGTCACAATTCACAGCCCAGGATTGATCCCGGTTGATGCACTGCCGATTCTGCTTGGCAGTGTGCTGAAGGGCGAGAATCTTGCTATCGTCGATTCGGATACACCGGGTTGGAAACGCATCGTTGACATCGCGGAGATGAAATCATACGCCGTTGCTGGGGATGCATCGGTCATTTTGGAAAACGAAGGCCCCGCCGCTCCAGTGACACAAGTATTCGTGCTCAGGAATGCTGACGCGACCAGCTTGAAAACGGTTCTAACGCCATTCTTGAGCAAGACTGGTTCAAGCCTTATCAACATCCCCAACAGCAATGCAATTGTTGCAACGGACTATGCGTCGAACGTGCAGAAGCTTGCCGAGCTGATTAAGTTGATCGACCAACCACCGGGCGAGTCGGTGTTGGAGTTTTATGAAGTAAAGCATCAACAGTCGGCGACATTGGTTGAGCAAGTTCGCGCGATTCTGATTCGTCCAAGCGGATCAAAAGCGAAAGCGACTCCCAGCGTCGAGCTTTTCGATGAGCCACTAAGCAATCGGATCATGATTGCAGGTGACAGAACAATTGCAGCCAAGGCCCGCGAGCTGCTTGAACAATTGGATATCTCGATTGGCATCAAGACTGCCGTTTACCGCGTGCGCAATTTAACGGCAGAACGTTTAGACAAATTGGTCAGCGGTTACATTGCTCCCAAGGACGCAAAAAACACCTACAAGTCGACGATCGATGAAGAAGGAAACTTGTTGGTTGTGCGTGCCACCCCCGAAGTGCACCAGCAAATCGGTCGCTTACTTGAGGAACTAGACCAACCCGCTGACAACGACAAGAGTCCCATTCAGTTTTACAAACTCAAGAACGCTCGCGCTTTGGACGTTCTCTATTCGCTTCTTGCACTTCAGGAGGCATATGGCGCAGGTATCCCAAATGCCCTGGGGCTTTCGACACAGAACGCGTTTGGTGGATTGTCCCCGCTGGGTGGAAATCTCGGGTTTGGACAAAACGCATTCGGGCAACTCAATGGCGCCTCTGCGTTTCCCAATCTGCAGCGAACGAATAGTGGACTGCCAACACAAAGAAACCCGAACTTACAGGGTGGCGGACAGTCACCAACCATGACGCTGCCGATCACGCCGGCCGGGACCAACGGCCAGCGCGACGCGTTGCTACCGAATCAACCAAACCCTTTGGCAGGGCAAATTGGCTTGGGTGGCGGCGGTGCAGGTGGCGTCGCATCGCTTCCAGGTGGTGCCCGGGTCTCCGCAGATGTTGGAACGAACAGCCTGATCGTTTACGCGCCGTCCAATGTTCAACCGATCTACAAACAACTGATCGAATCGTTGGACCAGAGACGTCCCCAGGTATTGATCGAGGCAAAGATCATCGCGGTTGATACGACGGACGATTTTGCCTTGGGAGTCGAGGTCTCCTTTGGTGATCGGATGGGAGCGAATCGCCTGTTTAGCTTCACTTCATTTGGATTGAGCGAAATCGACGCGGCCACTGGCGCGCTTTCGATTGTGCCTTCGCTTGGATTCAATGGCACTTTGATTGACCCTGATGTAGCCGATGTCGTTGTTCAGGCACTGTCGCGCCACACGCGAGCAAGAGTGTTGGCAGCCCCCAAAATCTTGGTGAACGACAACAACACTGGAAAATTGGAAAGTGTTGTGAGTGTGCCTTTTGCCAGCGTGAACGCGTCGGACACGGTCGCGACCACCAGTCTGGGTGGTGATCAGCAAGCAGGTACGGTTATCACCGCGACACCCCATATCAACGAGGACGACCATCTTCAGTTAGAATTTGATGTCGAGTTCAGCACATTCAGCGAAGCTGGCGGAACGGCAAATTTGCCACCGCCAAGACAGATTGATCGCGTCGGTAGCACAGTGACGATTCCCGATGGAAAGACAGTGGTGGTCGGTGGCTTGAAACGGGTCGGTGACAGTCAGACGTTTACAGGTGTGCCCTGGGCGGAGAAAATCCCCGTCTTGCGAGAATTGACAAGTCGAACGACAGAGAACCAGACGACGACGTCTTTCTTTCTGTTCATAAGACCGATCATCCTGCGTGATTCGCGATTTGCAGACCTTCGATTCTTGTCGGACAAGGAAGCCGGCGAGGCGTGCATCCCAGGAGACTATCCAGTCAGCCATCCAACCTTGGTTCAATGAACCCCACGCCCCGCGGCGGATCAGACTTGCCCGAATCAGACTTGCACCAATCGGACCAGCCCGAAACCGAATCACAAGAATCCGAAATCCCCATGTCCGGCCAGCCGGCATTGGCAAATGCGGCGAGCACGGCGTCAACCGATGAAGATTCACTCGATCCTTTCATTGCATCACTTGGGTTAAGTGAAGTCGCTGATTTGCAAGGCTACACGCCACTTGGTTCTTTTGTCTCACGATTTGGAATCGGATACTCACGCGATCATCAGCTATTGGCAGTCCAGCACGACGGCCATTCGTACATTGCGTGCTGCAACCGTGATGGTTGGGATCACTTGGACATCGTCGTCCGAGCGTTAGGTGAAAGCCTGACGCCGATTGCCGTCAAACCAGGTGTTTTGTCTGACGCGATCAATCATGCCTATTCCAGTCGCAACAGTCAGGCTCAGCAAGTCCTTGATTCGCTAGACAGATCCACGATCATGGATCAGCTGGCAGCGCTGGATCGGCAAGAAGACTTGTTGGACACCGAAGGTCGGGCGCCGATCATTCGCCTGGTCAACCATTTGCTGTTTGACGCCGTCAAAGCAGGTGCGTCGGATGTACACATCCAACCCTACGACGACCGTGTGGTCGTGCGTCAGAGAATTGACGGAGTGTTGTTCGACTCATTTGACATTCCCAAGTCATTGCAAGAAGAAGTCCTGACGCGGATCAAAGTACTTGGCAAAATGAATATTGCCGAAAAACGATTGCCGCAGGACGGTCGTGCAACCGTGCAGTTGGGTGAGCGCGTTGTCGATTTGCGTATCGCTTCGCTACCGACAAGTCACAACGAACGTATCGTGATCCGACTTTTGGATAAAAGCGCGCGGCTTTACACGCTCAATGAACTGGGGATGCCGCCATCGACCTTGCAAGTCTGGCAACGACTGATTCGGCGCGATCACGGTTTGATTCTGGTAACCGGACCGACCGGTAGCGGAAAAAGCACGACTCTTTACGGTGCTCTGCAAGAAATCAACACCACCGATCTAAATGTGCTGACTTTGGAAGACCCCATTGAGTATCAGTTGCAGGGAATCAGCCAAACCCAGATTAATGAAAAGAAGGGAATGACGTTTGCGTCTGGAATGCGAAGCGTTCTACGACAGGACCCGGACATCATCATGGTCGGTGAGATCCGCGATAGCGAAACGGCGGAAATGGCGATTCAAGCTTCGCTGACCGGCCACTTGGTCTTTAGCACTTTGCACACCAACGACGCCGCAAGCGCCGTGACACGGTTGCTGGACCTGGGCATTGAACCGTATCTTGTTGCCAGTTCATTGGTTGCTTCGTTAGCTCAGCGATTGGTCCGCCAGCTTTGTAGTGAGTGCAAACAACCTAGCAACGGCGAAGAAGAAACCAGTCAATTCCAACCCGTGGGCTGTCCGGCATGTCGGGAAACAGGTTACCGTGGACGGCTTGGGTTGTTCGAGCTTTTGGTCGTGGATGATCGTTGCCGCGAACTGGTGCAGTCGCAGGGCAACGCGTCGGAGATCCGCCAAGCGGCCCTGGATGTTGGAATGAAGTTGTTGGCCAGCGACGGATTGAACAAGGTCAACCAAGGACAGACAACGCAGGCAGAAGTGCTAAGAGTGACAAGTTTGGGCGAAGAAATTCAGTAAGAGGACAAGTCCCGCGTGGCAGTTTTTTCCTATAGCGGAACTGACGATCAGTCGCTTGCGACCAAAGGCACTGTCGTTGCTGAAACGCCAAGGCAAGCGCGTGATGTCCTGCGAGCTCGCGGCGTCCGAGTGCAAAAACTGAAACAGTCCGATCGAACCAGTAGCGGCGGATTCTTCTCGAAACTGCTTCTCGGTCGCGCCCGCAGCCAATGGGCGACCAGTGTTCACGAACTTTCAATGCTGCTGACCGCCGGCATTCCCTTGTTGGAAGCGTTGGACACGATTGCCGAACAGTCGCGTGGCTCATTTCGGACGGCGATGTTGGGATTACGCGACCGTGTGGCGGCAGGGTCTGGATTGGCCGAAGCGATGTCCGAGCGACCTGAGTTGTTTGACGCTGCGTCGATTCACTTGGTTGAAGTCGGCGAAAATTCAGGCACGTTGGAACACGTACTGTCCCAGTTGGCCGAATTCAAGCAACGAATGCAACAATTCAAAGACCAAGTTTTCACGGCGTTGATGTATCCAATTTTTCTGATTGTCTTTGGCACTGCTGCCGCGATATTTTTGATGACTTCGGTGATGCCGCCGCTGCTGGAAAATCTCCAAGAGACAATCGACACGCTGCCTTGGCCAACCCTGGTCGTCAAAGGGATCAGCGACATTCTGATCGGATACGGATGGTTACTTGCGATCGGAGCGGCCGCCTTCATCATCGCACTCGTCATCGCGATGCGCAGCGAAAGCGGTCGTCGCGTTTGGCATCGAGTTTTGCTTCGGCTACCGCTAATTGGCCCGATGGCAGTCAAACAAGGGGTGTCACGGATCGCAATGATCATTGGAACTCTAATCCGCAGCGGAGTCGTGCTGACCAAAGCGGTCGAATTAGCAGCCAAGTCCACGGACAATCTGGTGCTTCGGGATGCGTTAGAAGACTGTGGTCAACGGGTTGGGGCGGGCGAGGAGGTCGCGACCGCGCTTGGACGTAGCGAGGTTTTTCCGCCGCTAGCCGTAAGGGTTTTCTCGGTTGGACAGGAGTCTGGTAAACTGGACGAGATGCTGCTTCGGTTGTCCGAGGACTACGAGCGTCAGTTGGCAACTGTATCAGCACGATTGACGGCATTGCTGGAACCGATTCTGATTCTATTTCTGGCCGCGTTCGTCGGCTTTCTTCTGCTTGCTACCATCTTGCCAATTTTGGAGGCAGGGAATGTCATGTCCTAGGAAACCACTTTCAATGAATCACTCACGCGCTGCGTTTTCGTTGGTCGAGTTGATTGTTGTGATGGTAATTATCGGCATGTTGGCCGGGCTGGTGGCGGTGCGAACGCGCAGCTATTTAATCGCCAGCAAGCAGAACATTGCCAAGGCAGAAATTGCGAACATGGTCAAAGCGCTCGAGTCCTTTTACGCCGACCAAGGCCGCTACCCGTCCAACGATGAGGGGCTAGAAATCCTGGTCGATGGCACGTCCAGTTTTCCAGATGGATTTCTGCCAAAAATCGCGAAGGATCCTTGGGACCGTCTTTACGAGTACGTGAGCCCGGGACGTGAATCGGTTTACGAAGTCATGTGTTTGGGTGCCGACGGAAAAGAAGGCGGCGAAGGTGCCGATCGAGACATTTCCAGTGAGTCACTGGATGATAACGGTGACTGATTCCGCCATCTCCAGCAGGTGCCACCGACCGCAACGAGGCTTTACGCTGATCGAGTTGCTTGTCGTGATGATCTTGGTCGCGATGCTTTCGGGGATGGTCATCTACAGCGTCAGCGGACATGTCGATGCTGCCGCTCTATCACAAACGGTCGATCAACTGACCAGCCTTGACCGCCGCGTTCGCGCTGAAGCACGACGAAAAGAAACAGCGATTACGCTTCAGTTCGATGGTCGTGATTCGCTTGTGTCGATGAAGTCCAATCTTGATCTTGTCGATTCAAACATCGGCGATTCTATCTCGATCAACCAACGCATCGCGATTCAGTCCGTACGGGTTGGCGGTGTGGTTCGAGGTGCATCGCAAGCTCAGGTGCGAGTCAACGCACTTGGGCAGTCTTCCAGCTACGCGATTGAGTTAGAAACCGGACGAGGCGCAAGCTCATTTTTAGTATTCTTGGGCATGAGCGGCCAAGCCGTACGGGTTTCATCGGAGGACGAGGCCAGTGCGTTGCTGCGACCGTAGAAGACCGATCCACAATCGATCAGGATTCTCTTTAGTCGAAGTCCTTGCCGGGACGATTCTGCTGGCGACTTTGGTGGTTGGCGTATTGGTGGCGATGGGATCACACCAGCATAAGATTCGCTTTTCAAGACAGAAGCTGACGGCAACACAGTTGGCAGACCAGCTCTTGGATCGCTGGCATACAAAAGGGGATACCGTCCCGCTCGCATCCAACGGTTTTCTAAGTGCGGACGGCTCACTGGGATGGCAGACCCAAGTCGTGCAAACTCGACTCCTTTGCGGTGTGCCAGTCAACGTGGTGCGTCTCAACCTGCTTTCACTCGGGCAGGCCCAACGCCCAAAAAGTCTCGGATGGATTGATGTCATCGTTGATGCCACGCCGATCGGGACCAACCAGTGAAACCCCAAACACAGACCAGCCGCAATGCGTTCACTCTTCTGGAACTGCTTGTATCAAGTGTCCTGACGGCCATACTGATGGTCGCTCTCTTGTCATTGCTGCGGTCAGTGGCGCGGACTTCACGACAGGTCGAACAACTGCAAGTTGCGACTGCGTCGAAAGAGATACTCGAGAGTCAATTGACGTTCGATTTGAAGAACGCACGCGGTGCACGAAAAGGTCCGAATGAACTGGTTCTGTTTGGCTTTCTGGCTCGCGATCGCAACGGCATGCCCACGTTGCAGCCAAGTTACGTCGGCTACAAGATCCAACCTGTGGGCCTGGTGCGTTGGCAGTCCGCGACTCCTTCTCCCAGGGCATCGGACAAGAGCGACAGGACTTTGATCTGGCACGGCGCTGCAAATATGACGGCGCATGTGGATACTCCAATCGATGACTCAGCTAGCTCAGACATCGTTAAACTGCAAGCCGGTGGTCTGTTGCCGATGTCCGCGCGAGCGAGATTTTTGATCCATGACACAGCGGGGCGTTTGATTACCGAAGTATCGGTTAGCCAAGATCCGGAGGAGCTGTAATGCCACCCAAATCAAACGCATTCCCAACCAGATCGAATTCGCGCGGCGGATATGTGCTACTGATGGTCTTAGTCGCGATAATCATTTCGTCGGTCGCCCTGACACGCTTGGCATCGATGAGCTCGCGCGTGTCCATCGATGCAGTGAACAAGCACCAAACGGTTCAACAAAAATGGGCGTGCAAATCAGCCAATCGCGCTGTGTTGTCCAATGCCTCCAGCGTTTTTGGGCAACGCGATGCAGCGCTTGCGGAGTCCGACAAACCGAAGCCGCCCGCGGTGATTGCAGATCAGATCGCCCTTGGCAGCACAACGCTATCACTGGTGGTTTCCGATGAAAGTGCCAAGACGAATCTGAACGCTCTCTACCATGTCAGTGACATTCGTGTCGTGGAGCAGGAACTGCGGCGTTCGCTCAATTCTGTCGCTGGGAGGATGGTGTTGTTGACGCCCGAAGTCGAGTCAGAAAAACGCTTGCAAAAGAAATCGGCCCAAACCGCCGCACCGGAGGGAGAAGAAGAGGAACAGGAAGCCGAAGTTGCACCGGCGTTCCGCAGTTGGGGGCAGGTGTTCGACATTGCGGGCTGGAGGAAAAATGCTGGCGAACTTCGCGATCTCGCGTCGATCACAGCTAAAATCTCAATTTGGGGCCGCGGTCGGCTCAATGTGACCCGGGCCAGCGACGAAGCCTTTCTTGCTGCCAGCCGACCCATTGTCCAAGATGGATTGGCCAAACGCATCTTGGAAAGCTATCGCGACCACCCCGAACGCGGGATCAAAATGGTTCTAGCCAAAGAGGTCGTCAATAAACGCGACCGAGAGCGGTTGATGAGAATGCTTGGAGAACAATCCGATAGTTTTTCATTGTGGAGCGAAGCCGTTTCGGTGCACAGCCGATTTCGGCGTTACACGGTGATCGAAACGGATCAGGAAGGACTTTTACACACAACCCAATTCGCGATGTAGGCGTGTGCGTTGTAGAATGAGTGTATTGCTGATCGCCGACGCCTAAACCCCTAAGCAACAGATTTCTCTCGGTTGCGCAGCTGATAGTTGCCCAGCTCATAATTATCCGCTCACAAACATCGCGTCCTACCGCAGCCATGAATGTTCGCCAGACACGATTATCTATTCACGCAGCGACGGGTATCGCCCTGCTCGCAACGCTTGGGGTAATAGGCTGGGGCGTCTTCACACCGCTGACGACTTCTCAGCAAGATCAATCGACTTCGGCTCGACGCGCGACAAATTTGAACGATGCAGAATCGCCCAAACTGCCAAGCTATAGTTCGATGCAACATTGGAATAGCAAACTACGCGGTCCGCTGGTGGACGTCGTTGTGAAAGCTCCGGTAAAGGTCAAGCCGCCGGTCCAGCGGGCACCGCCTGTTCGCAAAGAGACGATCAACATCACGCTGGTCGGCACGATGTTGGAAGCCGGCAACGCGATGGGACTCTTCGCGGACGCAAACGGGAAACAATATCTTGGCACCGTTGGCGAGACCCTGGGATTGAAACCAAGTGGCATCCGCGTTGAAACAATCCAATCTCGCACCGCCGTTGTCTCGCATGGAGGCCAGCGGACCACATTGCAGCTTCCCAAGGAAAAAGCCGCAAAGCCGAGCCGTCCCGGCAAGAAGAGACGTATCCGATGAAAGCCGGTTGCATTCTGATTGAGCAAGGTGACGCCTGGCGCGTCATCGCTGCTGACACCGACGCAGCAAAAACGGACGAAGTCTTGCTTCGCGGAACAACGGACGTGTCGCGTTTGGCGACCGACGTGGCAGATGCAGTACAACAACTCGGCTGCAAACCCAGGCTGGTGGTTGCACCGGACTCCGGCTCTTCTTTCTTTGCCACTGTAAAATCAGATGGCAACGCCCGGCTAAGCGATCGCACGGCATTGACGTTCGAGATCGAATCATCGCTGCCCTTTGACGCAGAACAAGCCGTGGCGGATTTTTCCAACGATGGCAATCAGATAACCGGCATTGCCATTGATGCCACGCGATGGGCACCGATGGTTGATGCGTTGGACGCCCAGGGTGTTCTCGTTGAAGCGATCGTTCCGTTGCCGGTGCTGGCAGCGCAAACGCTGATTGAAGAACGAAAAGCGGCGGCCGGCGATCGGTTGATTTGGTCGCGAGGTGATTGTGCTGACTTAATGGTTCTGCGTGAAAACTCGCTGGCTTCATGGAGATTCGTGCCCAACGGATCACAGCGGTTACGCGGTGAGCTTCAGGCCATGTCCGAAGATCACCCAGCGCATGAAAACACTCTCTGGGTTGATCAACCCATCGATCCAGTTCGGCAAACTGACCTCGACGAGCCAATGGCTTTAGCCGCAACGCGATCCGCAAGTCTGCTTCTGCAGGGCCAGTCGACTCCCTGGTACGACCTTCGGCGGGGACGCCTCGCCGAAAGTGATCCGCTGCGATCCTATCGAGACCCATTGCGCTGGCTGACGCTTGCCATTGGGGCCTTACTGGTGACGACCATCGCGATGAGTTTTTGGCGCACAGCAAGAATCGAAAACGAATTGCTGAAGATTAGCGAACAGCAAAAAAGCGTTTTCAAGACCGCGTTTCCTGGAACACGGATGCCCGCTGCGGTCATTTCGCGAATACGGAGTGAACATCGAAAATCGCTGGGTTCACGAAAAACCGGCGGTGCCGTGCCGACTCCCAAAAGTGCGATCAAGGTGCTGGATGCGTTTTTGGCGAGTGTGCCGAAAGAACTTCGCTGCAACGTCACCCAAGTTGCGATTCGCGATGGCGAGCTCAATGCGGATATCGAGTTTCGCAACCATGCCGCAGCGGGAACTTTGGCGGCTGCTTTGGAAGAATCTGGATTCACGATGCTTCCTCCTAGCACCGATCAGGTCAACCCAACAACCGTCGCTTCGCAGCTGCAAGGCACCTTCCAAGAACCTTCGTCGAAAGTGAACCCACCTAGTGCATCGGCAAAAAGCGGCACCTCGGTTGCCCCTCGCAACGACGGAGATGCCTTATGAGCCCCATGGCACGCCAAGCACGCTCGCGTCTGATACTGAGTTTAATCATCTTAATCGGCCTGGCGATCATCGCGGTCGTTTGCCTGCGGTCAGCCTCCGCGGCTTCCAGACGAATCCAAACCGCCCAGACCGAACTCGCTCAAGCAACCAAGATGACCAGCGAAATCGAGCGGCTGAACAATGCACCTCGGATTGCGTCGTTGGAAATGGAATCGCCGGACGAGATTTCTCAGCGAATCACCGCCGCACTCAAGCAACTCAAGTCCTCCGCTACGTCGCTACAGAGCGTTGACCCACAGCCACCCAGGCGCATTGCCAATTCGGAATACCAGATTCGCGCGACTGAAGTAGAACTGGGGCAAGTCAAGCTCAACGATCTCGCACGTTTCATCACGGCGTTGACCAAAGGCGGGCAGGGTCTGGAGGTACGCGACATTGTCTTGTCTGAAACTCGCAACGCTAGCAAGACTGCAGAGACTTGGCTGGCACGACTGACCTTGACACAGGTCATCTATTCCCCGACAAGACGCTAGCAATCTTCCGCGTCGATTCCCTGACGCGTTTGCATCCGCTCCCTTTTGTCGAAGTCTTGCATGGCGTCTTTGGCACCCAAAACCGCGATTCTACTGATGGCGTTTTACGTCATCTTCGCGGTCGGCTGCGCGCCGATTGGGCGACACCACAACGACACTGTTTCAATCAACATGTCTGCAGGCTGGAAGAAAGCGGATGAGCTAAACCAGCAAGGGATCGGCCACTTTCGCGCTGGAAAGTGCGATCTGGCTGAGAGCGAATTTCGCCAGGCAGTCCGCGCCAACGAAGGGCATGGCGGTGCACACAATAATCTGGGTTTGATGTCCTACAACCGCCGGAACCTTGTCAAAGCGGCACATCATTTTGGCAAGGCAGTCGAATACACACCTGACAACCCATCACCCGTCAACAACTTGGGCATGGCGTTGGAAGCAGGCGGTCGTGTCTCCGAAGCAATCGAACTGTATCGACAAGCTCACCAAATGGCTCCCGCCAACCCATTATTCTTAGGTAATCTCGTACGTGCAAAAGTGCGAATGGGTGACCGCGACGAACTTGTCATTCAACAACTGCGTGATCTGGCTTTTTGCGAAACGAGACCCGAGTGGATCGACTGGGCCGACGAACAACTTGCCATTCATTTAAATCCCTCTTTAGATCGCGGGCCACAACCCAGCAATCCCTTGGGTGCTGACGCAAATTCTCGGGACAGCGTCGAGACAGCTGAAAACGCGGTTCTTATCGGACCTCACGATGTCGGTGACTTACAATCACAGCCAACCAACACGAACCTGCCGCCCTACGAGCCCCCCATGCCGGGACCGTTCACATCAGGCTCAGCCATGTCAGGACCGTCCATCGTCGACGGATACCCATCAAGCACCATCGGTGACTTGCAATTGTCCCCTGCGACGTCGATTCCACACGATGTCTACCAGGAGCTCCCCGGCGAAACCCTTCCGACACCGATCATGCCTGGCAATATCCCACCGTCTGATTCAAACGGCATGATCCAGTTGCAATCCGCAACCGCGGAGATCGTTGATGATGCGAACGAGCTCGTCGATGTCGATGTCGATGCGTTGGACAAACGCTAATTCGTAGCGAATTGATCTTAGCCGCCGCCATCTTCACTTCGTTTGGGGCAAGTCATCAAACACGTTGAACGAATCGCTTGCCGCCGCTGGCCAGAGAATCACCGAACCGTCACGACTGGCCGTCAACACTAGATTGCCATCGCTCGTTACATCGACAGCCGTCACACCCATCGTGTGCTTTCGTATCGTGAGCATTTCCCTGGCCATCTTCCTGGCCGCTTTCCTGCCCATCGTTTGTTGCGTGCCAATCCGTGGGTCCCACAAACGCACGGACTTATCTTGCGATGCGGTCAACACACGCATTTCACGTGACGCGTCCTGAATGATCGCCACATCTTCAATTTGATCAGCGTGTCCCTCCAGAACAATCGGCTCGCTGGCAGTGTTTGCTGCGCGATCAATGTTATACAACCTGGCCTTTTTGTCGTCGCTGCCAAGCACCACCCATTTTCCATCACGCGAGAAATCAGCGCACGTGAAAGATGGTTCCGCTGGGTGCCCAAACGCAATCGCTTCACCTTTTCCAGCCAATGCGATCGCCTTTGCCTTCCCCGCTTCCCCCGCCACAAGCAACCACTCTCCGTCATCAGAAAAGC
The DNA here is from genome assembly GCA_964444105.1 of uncultured Pirellulaceae bacterium. Lineage (GTDB taxonomy): Bacteria > Planctomycetota > Planctomycetia > Pirellulales > Pirellulaceae > K23-9. The sequence goes on along the minus strand of CAYUGI010000006.1, from coordinate 20,633 downwards.
AAACGGCTGTCGCCACTACCGGCGTCCTATCGGCCAAAGCGAATTGATGCGTTTGGATGAACGTTTTCTCTTTCGGTTCCCATTTCCAAACGCGTGCAAACCCATCCTCGCCAGCCGTGGCAAGCAAATAGTCAGGGCCGCGTGGGCAAAAGTGCACGCTCCTAACGACACCACGATGGGGGCTTTCCAGTTTCCCTACAGATGCTCCCGTCCTCGCGTCCCAAATCTTCAGCGACCGGCTCCCGGTCGCAATGAACCGCCCATCGAAAGAAAAGCTCGCCTGGATAACAGCCGCATGCGACCGATAACTCTTACGATGCGTCATCGTTTCCAAGTCCCAAAGAAAAGCAGCATCACCATTAAGCGTTAGCAAATGATTCCCAGGCAAGGGCAGCGCGACCTCCGCGGGTCCCAGACGCGCCGGCATTTGAAGACGTCGCTGCTTACCGTTCGCATTTTCAAACAAATCAACGAGGGTCAGCCGGCTTGATTGCCCATCGGCCCCAGCGCGGCTGACAATCATTCGATCGCTTTGCGTACCAAATCGCGCGGAAAGAAATCGATCCGTTCGCAGCTTGCTTTTCTTGCCAGTTTTTGACTGATCGCCTTGTAACTGATTACTAGCCCGGCTTGTGATCCGATCAACAATCCGCCGGGTCCCACGCTGCAGATCCCATAGCGTGACCACCGAGCGAAATTCTCGCTTCGTACTTGATTCGCTTATCGTCAAAACGCGTCGTCCGTCGTCGGAAATCGACACCTGGGTCACGAAGCCATCATGCCCCAATCGGCTGAGACGCCTCCCAGTTTTTGAATCGACTCGAGTCAAAAACTGATCATCGGACACCATCAAAAGTTCTGTTCCATCGGGCGAAAACGACGCGTCATTAATCCGAAATCCTCGCGCATCTTCGATTCGCTTGGCCCGCCTTTGCCCGGTCGCCGTGTCCCAAAGATAACCAACGCCGATTCGATCACCCGTGAACAACGTTCGGCCGTCCGGGGAAATAGCCAACGCCGTGACTGCTTCTTCATGCCCTTTCAGACGGTACAGAATCTTAGGCGACTTAACGCCAGTCGGATCGATGCCCCAAAGAATCGCTTTCGTTTCAGGCGAACTGGATCCCGTCAAAACCAGCCTCCCGTTTGCTGATACCGCCAGTGCCCGATTCAGTCCCGTCCCCGTCAGTTTTCCCAATTGTGTGCCGCGACTCACATCCCAAATTCGCACCGTCGCATCGGCGCTTCCAACGAACAGATGCCCGTTGGCTCGATCCACTGCGGCAGACATAGCGCGAAACGCTGTGCCTTCAGACAACTGGTCCTTTGACTCGTCGGAATCATTCATTTCAAGATTTGCAATCTCGCGAAACGTCATGTTTTCCGGCTCGATCTCTAAGACACGGGCCGTGTGATCCAGACTGGCGGACACGACTCTCTGACCACTTGGATCGAATCGAGCTGACAGTATTTCGTCTGAATGCGGCTGCGCCGACGAATCTTCCTCATCGTCGTCGCGTTGACGCTTGATCAATGTCAAATCTTCGCCCGCCACATCAGTATCCCAACTACGGACCGACGCGTCTTTGGATACTGAGACAACTCGCCCAGCATCGTTGCCGACGAATAGAGCGTCGATTACCCACCCTCCATGCCCCCGAAGCGTCTTCCGCAAATCACGCGAGTCGGTATCCCATACTTTGATCGTGTAGTCGTGTGCGGTGCTGAGCAAGCTCTTGCCATCGCGACTGAACGAGATTGAGGCAACCAAATCGTCATGTGCCTTGGCACTGGCCGAAACATTCGTTCGCGTGGATACGAGACGCTCCTGAGAGTTCTCGACGACTCGCGCACGCAGTTTGGGATCGATCAGTCGCGCAAACTTGTTTGATTCACCCCCTGAATATTCCGCGGTGGTTACCTTTCCACTGATCTTCCCAATGGCGGTAGCGACTGCGTTCTTGTAGTCCGTGCGTCTTGCCGCGTTTGTCGCCCATAAGAAGATGTTTCCTTCGATATCACCCGTAGCTGCCAGAGCCCCATTGGGAGACAGAGCGATCGAAGCAAGCGGCCGACCATTCCGCGAAAATTCGCCAAGTCGTTTGGCGGACCGCTTCGATTGTCCTTCCTCAACCACGCCATCGCTCATTTGCCAGAGCACGGCTCGACCACTGCTCCGGTCCGCTACCGCAGCTGCGATGAGCAATTGATTGCGTGGGCGCGCGACAGCCACGTTTCGTACTGGTGCGATGTGCCAAAGCGTTTCTTCAAGACGGGGATTGCGACTGTTCCAAACACGCACCGTTCGGTCAAGTGAAGCGGAGATCAATCGCTCGTTCCCCGCAAACTGCAAGTCAGTCACGGTCTGTTCGTGCTTATTCAGACGTCCCAATTGCTTTGCCAGGTCCCGATCCCACAGCTCAATGTCTCCCGAGAGAAATCCAACTGCAATGAATCGTCCATCGGGCGAGACGGCTGCCGAAGTGGCCTTCTGGCTCCAGCGTTGCTTAACTGGATCTGTCTCCAGGTCGCCCTTTCCATCGACTTTGACTCGCTCAATACCGCCCGATTCCAAAACGATGACTCCAGTGCTTCCGTCATCACGCAGACTCAAATCGATGATCGAAGCGGGCGTTTGCTTGTCGGCGATCGACTGATTGGCTTGCCGCCATAACCATCGCCATTCCCACCCCAGCCTCGCCACGCCTCGCTTTGATTTCGCATCGCGAAGAATTCGTCTTGCATCGTCAAATTCGTTTCGCTCGATACGTGCTTTGGCAAGTCCGATTTGAGACAAATACACTTCGTACTCAGCGTTCTCCTTTTCGCGAAGTGCTTCATCCGCGTTTTTTACGGCAAGCAACCTTTGCTTCTCGGCCTTTGCTTCACTCGCAATCGCTTCCTGCTCTTTTTGCTTCGCAACCCTCTCGCTGGCAATAGCCGCCTCGCGACTCTTGACCGCATCGGCCCGCTGTCGATTTGCCTCAGCCCGTTGATCGTTTGCTTCCTTCTTTTGTTGATTCGCGACGATCAGATTGTCCTTCGCTTTCTTTGTCGCTTGGTCAGCGATTTCCTTCTGCTTCAAAACGTTTTCTTTTTCCTCCTCGACTCTTCGTGTCGCCTTATTCGCCAAGTTGGTCTGTTTGCTTGCAATCTCACTCGCTGTGATCGCCTTGTTTCGTTGGTCGTTAATGAAATAGAAAGCAATCGCACCGCCAACAATTATGAACGCCAGCATCGCGACGGCCACGCGTTTGAACAGCGCCAAACGTGACTGCCGCAATTCGCGTTCTCTCTGTCCCTCCCGCAACAACTTGATCAATTCATCGTGCTCTGGATCGTCCGTGTTTAACAGCGAGATCCCCAAGTCGAAGTCTTCGTTTTCGTACGCAGAGCGTGCGTGCGCCAGCTTCGTCTTTCGCAGCCCATCACGCGCAGGTTCGTTGCCCTGCCAAAGTGAGATCGCCTGTTCGTAGCCGTACGTTGCACGCGAAAAAAGCGTGTAGTCCTGTTCTAACGCTCCTTGCTGTGCATCAAGATCAGCACGCGATGCGAGGGCGATACTCTCGGCATGCGCGCGGTACTCGCGGATCGCTTGCTGGAATGCTGTCACATCGGCAAAGCGATTTGCCGGCTCCTTTGCCATTGCCCTTAAAGCAATGTTCATGAGTTCGCCGCTATAGCTTTCGATATCACCAGTGATTTCGTTCTTAGCGACCGCCTTGATGCATTGCGTGATATTGGGCGCCTGGTGCGGTGGCCGGCCGGTGATGATCAAAAAGAGCGTTGCACCCAAGAGATAGATATCGCTACAGGGGCCAATCTTTTCCATTGGACCGGTCGCCATTTCCGGTGCCATGAACGCGGGAGTTCCGCCCAAGCCGGCCGTGTGCGAAATCGACTCGATCTTCTCAAATTCAGGTTGGGCCAGAGCCAAACCCCAGTCCATTACCAACACCACCCCGAAATCACCCAGCATGATATTTTCAGGTTTGATGTCGCGATGCACCACACCGCGAGTGTGCGCAAAACCAATTGCGTCAGCAGTTTTCAAAAGGATGTCAAGGTTTTCGTCTCGACTCTTTTCGTCAATGACCTTCGACCAAGGGGTCCCGACCACACGCTTCATGGCGTAGAAGAGCGTGTTGTCCGCCGTGACCGCAATGTCGTGAATGGGCACGATATTGGGGTGATCCAAATCACCGGTTACGACAGCCTCGGACAAAAATTGCTGACGCCGATCTTCTTCGACTTCGTCTAATCGCCCGTCTTTGGCAAGCTTATCGCGACGTTTTTTCTCAAGCGGCTTGATAACTTTTACCGCAACCAGCCGATCCAACGACGATTGCTTAGCGACAAAGACATTTCCCATCCCGCCTTTACCCAGCAACCTAACCAGTCGGTAATCCGACTCCGCGTCAGCTGGCTGTTTGGGTGTCACCATATCCCGGACACGAATCTGAAGGTTCGTTTCGGAAATCGTGCGTTCGATCGCGGGAGTCACCTTCGTGACTTCACCACGGTTCCCCACAGAACTTATCTTGCCCGTGCCGCTCTGCAACAATGACCCCCAGAACGCAGCGTCTTCCCCCGAAAGCTCGCGTGGATTGACCGTTTGCCCTATATCACTTTTATCGATCGACGAAGCACTCTCGCGAACGACCGTTCCGCCATCGACATTGACGTCGTCATCGACATTTTCTAACTCGATCGTCCCAGTGCCACCCGAAACGATTGGTGCAGGAACCGAACCGCTATCCAACTGCAATGTCGCGTCAATTGCATTCTGGTCGGCGGTGTCTTCTAGCCGAACCGTTTTTCCAGAATCTGGACGATGCGAATCGTCTTGATGAGGACTGGACGATTTTCCGGACTCGGACACATCTCCAGACTCGGACACAGGCTGTTCAATACGATGCGTCGATTCCAACTGTGACTTGTCAACGTCCTGAGTGAGATCGATTCCGAACGGCATGGTACTCTCGCCGATGCTGGCACGGTCAATCTCCGCATCCGTCTCTCCTGCATCCACTTGCCCATCGAAACCGCCGCTCGAAATTCGCGGCTGCTGGTCCAAAACTTCCTCGATCGAATCCACAGTGCTTTCCATCAAACGAGAAAGATCTTCCCCGTCAATGGTCTCGTCAATGGTCTCGTCCATGGACTCATCAAGTGGTCCTTCCTCCTCGGGCGCATCCTCATCCCCAGGCAATTCGTTTCCAGCTGAATTGGGCGGTAAAGTCATGAAACGACGAGAGTTGAAGCTCAAATAGGTAAAGGAAGTCGATGCTGTGTTCTAGATTGAAGTCAGCCAGCTGCTCGTGATCGGCGGAGGAAACGCTTCCCTGCCGAGAAATAACCAGACCGGATTGGCTTGTGCGATCGCGTCTTGCTCACAGCGGCAGCACCAACGGCAGCGGCGATCGCTCCCGGCTCAATCTTAATCGGACTCGTCGCATCGTCATCCAAGTCACTCGGACGATGTTCGGGCGAAAGGGACTCTTCAAAAGCAGGCGAAGCCAAAGTTGGCGAAGGTCGCTTCACTCCAACTCCAGTCTCGGAACCCGACTTGGGCGATTCAGCCTCGGTATCCTCGGCCGCATCCAGTTCCTCGCCGCCATCCAGTTCACGTAATCTCAGCGGACCACCCTCTAAGATGTCCGACTCGATAATGGGACGTCCGCCACGCAAATCCACTCGCAAAATAGACCGTTCATTCCCGTCACCAAGTACGTACTCGATTTCGTATCGCCCGTCAGGCAGCGACTCAAAGAGATCTCGCAGTTTGTTTCCGTTAAGGATGTCGTCTGGCAACTGCTCGGGAGATGCCAAATCATCGCCATCGGGATCCGGCGAAAGCGCTCGAATTTGAAAATACTCTGGACGAGAAACGCTCGTCGACACGCTACTTTCAGTCGTGGAAAAACTCCCCTGGCTCAATATGACCGTTTGCTCTTTCTGAACGAACACCTCGGGCTCGGTCAACTCTGGGATCACATCACGAACCGGGAAGAACGCGACCGGAATGGACAGATTGGGAATCACAAATGACGCGGTGCCGCTTTCCAAATCCACGGTCGTTTCACCCTGTGGATTCAAGAGCCCTTGTGTCGTCAATGGATCATCCGTCGATGAAAGCAAGCGACCGGCCACTTCGGCAGTTACTGACTCGCCTTGTGTGATCGTATCTCCAATCATTCGAATCGACTCATGATGCCGTACGGAAAACAACACATTCAACGGAGCTGTCTCGCTAAGGCGTCCATTCAACCTTGAATCCAAAATGTCACCTTCCAAGTAGACATGGCTGACCACTAAGTCGGCTGCGTCACCCGATAGATCATCGATTTGTTGGAAGCGATTTGTCTCGGCTCCCCAATCGATATTGATCGTCAATCCGCGTTCACCTTCATTTCCAACATCAACTGTCAGACGACCTTCCGCATCATTGACTGCAGCCTGTTCCAAAATGTTGGTCGATACCGAAGTAGGATCGTAGAACGCTGTGTCCGATTCAAAATTGACATCAAAATCAGTTGGGCGCGGAGCGAACACGCGGGCCACTCCAACGTCGCCGCCCGTGCTAACCTGGATCTTTTCTCCCAATTGCAAATCCGCCGACTCAATCAAGACGGCATCAACAGACGATTGGCTCGCGGAAACCTGAACCCCTTCGCCAAGTAGAATTGACTCGGCGGCGAAGATTGAAATTCGCCCGTTGTCCCCGCCGGCAACGATTTCGACATCCGAAAGGCGATCGGTCGAATCGTTTTGCAAGTCGACATCGTTCACCAAAACGGATTGGCCCGCCGCAATCCGGATTTCGCCGTTGGATGTTTCAATTCGTTGCGCATCCGCTTGAGTGTCCGCCGAGGCTAGGTTGACGGAGTTGAGTTCCCGAATATCAATGTCCCCCCGACCGGCGCCCGTCACCAATAGCGACGCATCATTCACGTTGGTTGATAACGTAATCGCAATGTCTTGGTCGTTCTGCAAGTTGCTGGACAGAACGAACAGGTCATCCGCAATCACGCGTTGCTCATCTGCCAGGTCGGTGTCCAACACGTCGTCAGCAGCAATGAAAATCACGTCCGACGATTCCTCCGCACGAACATTTCTAACAAGAATGTCACTGCCATCCCCAGTACTGACCAAGCGAACATCTCGTGAACCCAGGCCACCCAGTTGACCTCCGTCGTTCACCCCTTCGGAGTTCTGCGAGACGACGCTTGTCGCAGTGATCGTTCCGCCTGCTTGCACATCGATCAGCCCATCGGTTGTAACAACGTCACGCAGAGTGATTGCATCTAGCTCTTCGATCACGGTCGCACCGGTGCCAGTCACACGACTGTCAAGAACGAACAGGTCCGTGTCCAACGCATTGCTTTGCCCCGTACCCAACCGGCTTAGCAGAGTCGTCGTGCCTCGGGCTGCAGAAATATCGATATCAGAGTCACCGCGATCAGTGATCCGCCCCGATTCACTCTGGACCGACACGGCCGCATTGCCAGAATTCGTTGTTACCAAACTGGCCACCCCAACATCGCCGTCCGTCGTCAGCAAAATCTCGCCGTTGCCCAGGTCAAACACAGCCCCATCAACCATGGAGATTACTCCAAGTCGATCACCCGCGCGGTTGTCAGCCACCAATCGCAAATTTCCATCAACCGACGAAATGTCGCCGCCTGATCCAAACACGGCATTCCGGTCAGCGGATAGATCAATGTTACCAGTGACAGTTGAAATTCCGCTTCGCACAAAGATGTCTGATTCATTACCCTGCGCCGCCAGTGTGATTTGGCCAACGCCACCGATTGATAACGCGGTGTTCGCGTCTTGGACACCGATCACATCAATCGACGCATCCCGGTTGATAACCAAGATGGAGTCATTCTCGTTTCTGACATCAGCAATTTCCATTCGTTGACTACCCGATTGCACCACTCGGATATCACCCGAGACGGTTGCCAGTCGGCTAACAAGCGTATCGCTGTCGGCGTTCCAATCAAAATCAATTCCACCTGAAATCGTGGTCGCCGTCAGTGTATCGACACTTTGAAGTTCGATCCTGGCATCGTTGCCAATTCCGTTGATTGCTGTCACCACCAAATTCGTTGCAATAATGTCAACCACCGAATCACTTATCGCATCCACCACCTGATCAGCCATCAACGACACATCGCCCGATCCTGCGTCGATCCGCCCGATTGGTAGCCGCCCACCGACGTTCGCCAGATTGATATCTCCACCAAAGATGCCTGTCGTCGCATTGACCGAATCGCTTGCAATCACGTCAATCGCATTGCCGGCACTACCAATGCCTGATGCACCGGCACTCAAGTTGATAACCCGAGCTTGAATGTTCTGCGAATTCGCACCGGTGCCGAAATTGATGATAGAACCGTCACTACGAAGCGAGACAGTCGCTCCGACCGCAGTCACCGCTTGCTGCTGAAGCAAGATATCTCCATCCGCATCGATCCGCACATCGGCACCGCCCGAGTCGACGTCGGCAACAATCAAGTCATCCAGCGAATCAACTAGCACCACCCCACCGCGTGATCGGATCTGATCGATCGAAGCGATCTCATTTCCCGAATTAGCCAAATCAACCGTGTTGATCGTGCTGACGCTCAGCCGATCAACTCTGATGGATGACAGTGGTGCTTGCGTCACCGCTCCCGTGACATTGCCGCCCTGCCCAATCACCAATCGACCGGCAGTGGCTTCGATATCACCAAGCTGCACCGTTGTCGCGTCGGTAATGACGACCGAGTCGCCAGCAGACAGACTTGCAAGGTCGGCGTCTAACGTGTTAATGCTACCGCCGTTCCCATCAATCTGAATCACTCCGTCACCAGTAAAGAGAGACGCGTTACCGCCGACCACAATACTATCGCCGCCCGTTAGTTGAATGCGTCCGTCGCTTGGGCCTCCTGTTGTATCAATGTCTCCAAGTAGGTTGATCCGTTCTGAAATCAACGCCAAGTCTCCACGCGAATCGTCAGACCCCAGCGTCAGGCTCTCATTGAATTGCAGTGTATCTTCGCCGTCTTGACCATCAATGCTCAGCGAAGCCACCAAAGGGTTCGCGGTCACACCAAAAGCATTCACCACGATTTGATCGTTGCCCGCCCCAGTGAGGATTGCAAGCGCCTGCGACGGATTGAAAAGCGACAGATTCGTCAGCGCCGTCAAACCAACGCGAGCCGTTATAGCGGTATTGCCTGCTGCATCCGCATCGACCATGACTTGTTGAGCTTCCCCGGAATAGAGGACCTCAGTCTGATCCGAGACGATGGCCTGCTCTAGGTTTTCCAGGCCCGTAAAACGCAAGTCGAACTGAGCATCGCGAATCTGAATACTCGACGTTCCAGCGCGATCCTCATCCACTGCGTAATCGACGAAGGACGGAAGATCATCCGTGCTGGGGTCTGAATCAAACAGCACGACGCGGTCATTGTCTGCAAACGCCGCGTTGCCATCGAAAACAAAGGTCCCTGTAAAACTAATCGAGTTACCTGACGGATTAGCAAACCCATCGACGTCGATATAGACCAAGTCGTCCTCAGGGGTGTCCATCAGCGTCAGTTCGTTGTTGTTCAGTCCCGCTATCGGGCGCACCACTGGAGTTGCTGACTGAGCTGCCAACAGGTTGTCACCGGTTTGGACAAGCAAGTCGATTCCGCTACGAGTTATCAGAGTGACTTGCTCCGCATCGACGCTCACGTCCCCTGCTGTCACGATCGCGATATCGTTGCCGTCGCCGCCGAAGTAGGTAATGAAAGCTGATTCAGATTGTGAACCGAACGGTGCCCGAACGAGATCACCTTCATGGAGAACCCTCGGTGTCCCAATGGCATTACCATCTGCATCGAAGTTCACTACCAAACGACCTTCAATGGCGTCACTCCCGTCGTTACGTAAAATCACAAACTCCGACGCGGGAGCCGGGGAGTGGTTGAGCTGGAGGTCCAACACGGCGCCGTCAACGTTGACAACTTCATCGATATTCGGGTCAGCATCAACGACCAACTGATCATACTGCGAACCCGCAAGCACACCATTTAGCTGAACACGGTAGATGGCCGCAGATTGGAAGTCGATCGCACCAGTTGTAAGCGACGCAGTGTCCGAGCCAAGGAGCTCTGCACCCAGCACGCGTCCGGGCGACAACGTGCCTCCCGCTGCCACCAGCGTCTCTGCTTGGATTGAACCGTCACCTGCCAATGTCGCTCCGTCGGCGACTTCAACTCGCGCCGCTCCCTGATCGATCGACCCGCGAACTTCAAGGATGCCGGCTTGGACCAGCGTCCCGGCGGTGTATTGATTCGTCGCCGCCAACACCAAAGCGCCTTCGCCCGTTTTCACCAACTGAAAGATGGCAGACGGATTCGCCGAAACCGGATCAACGATGCCAGTCAGCGCCGTCGTCGTCGTAGCCGCTGCGGTAAAAACCTGCTCGTCAAATCGCAACGATTCGCCGTCAATACTTATGTCGGCATTGAATGAGACGGAGTTGCGAAACACCATCGTCTCAATCGTCTCTATCGATGCTGCGAAGACTTCGATTCCGTCGGCTGCCGCAACATCCAACCCACCGCTTAAGTCAATGTCGCCTTCAATGACGGATTGCCTGCCTGCTTGAATCGTCAAGTCGTTCAAGCCGGTAACCGTTGACGCCAACGAAACACTTCCGCCAGCATCCAGGCTCAGTGATTCGGAATTACCACCGCCCGTCACTGGGCCCTGAATGTCGATATCACCCGTCGCTTCAAGTCGGGCCGATCCACTCGGAAGCGTCAGGGCTCCATCGACCAACAGATCCCCGCCTGTCCCAGCCGATGCCGTAACCAACCATTGGTCGCCCGACATGCGAATTTCCGCGGCTGTCAGTTGCACGTTTCCGCCGGCAACGTCAATCGTGCGCGCGTCGATCACGCCCGCTGATATCACTAGCCCATTCAAGTCAAAACGACCGGGTAATTCCGCGCCAATCGCATCCTGAATCTCGACCAATCCATGGTCAGTTGCACCGGTGGCTAGAACCTCCAGCCGGTCCGCAACGCCGTCTTGCCCACTTATAAAGCCCAAGAACCGAACGTCCCCCGCAACAGCGGCAATCGAATTGTTTCCCGAGTCAATCGAGACGTTGCCGTTGACAAACGAGTCACCGATCAACGTGACTTGCCCTCCTTCGCTGATCAAAGCACTGTCACTTAAGTCAATCCTCGGACCGACCAAATCGATTCGACCAGCCAAAGCAGCAGTGGAAGTGTCGATCGTCGAATCAAGACTGACAATTTGATTGGACTGCAGAAACACGACGCCATCGCGCGTCATCAAATCGCCGCTAACGTCAAGCGTCCCCGTACTTCGAAATCGAATATTCGCCGCCTCAATCTGCTCGCCAACGTCGATCGTTTGCGTGATGCCTTGAGCAGAGAAATCACCCGTCAAATCAATTTCGCTTGATGTCGACAAACTCGAAGCAGCAGTGACCTGCAGATCGTTTACCGCAAATCCTGACGTCCTGCCAAAGCTGCCTAATTCCAACGTCGCTTCGGTGGGGTGATTCAATCGAAACGAAAGATCCACGTCTGCTTGATTTGCCGAAACAGCGGCACCAGACCAGTCGATACTACCGCCAACTGAAAAAACCGAAACATCACCTGAAAACCCAAGCGATCCGTCAACTTCAAATCGCCCTGCCCCAAGGTTGACGCTAGTCGTTCCGCCAGGAGTTCCCAACGAAACGTCGCCACGAAGTAGTACATTGTCACTCGTAAAATCGACATCGAATTGCCCAGGTTCGATCGCGATCGTTTCGGCACTTAAGTTGATCAAGTTGCTCGTTCCCGCATTGTCAATCTGCGAGAACGCGACGTTCACTTCATCGACACCGTCAGAGTCGCTGAGCGTGACATCCAAGCCGGACGGGAGCTGTAGATTCAAGACATCATCTCCACCACCCAAATCGATTAGGATCTGGCCAGAAGTGACGGCACTGCTGGGCAGCGGATCCGTTTCACTGCCCGGATGATTGGCAATGGGAATAGCCGCTCCCGATTGGTCAGTGATCAAGATGGTGTTGTCGGGCATCTCCGACAGGGTCAAAACGTCCGGGTCCGCGTCTCCTGTCAAAATCAGTTGGCCAATCGATGTCAACTCAGCCGTCGCGTTCAAAACGAAACGTGGCTCAAGCGGACGCACCATCGGTTCAATGGCATTGATGGAGACCGGCAACGACTGCTTCGACACGTCTGACGATTGGCGGCGCGCAACGATCTTTCCAATCAGTCGTCGCAACCAATTGCGAGTCACTTCGACAGGACGAACAAGCCTCGGCTTTGCAAGCATCACAGTGAAGACTTAAACGAGGATGCTGGACGGAAAACGACGGCGACGGTCACGCATGGCAACATTTTCAAGACACCGTTTTCATGACATACACGATGAAAGAATCGGCCGTCCGTCGTTTCGCCACGAAGGCACGCCCGCCTAACTGCCTAGGAACTAGATTGCATGGACCAATTATCCCAGCTAGCGACCCTAGATGAAGTAACTTTTTGCTGGCAAATCATAAGGAATCCGCCGATTTCCTCTCGGCATTCACTCTTTGGAGGCACCTGAAACCGCGGCAGCCTAGGCGCTTTGGTCAAACATTCTCGCTTGAGCCAGCCCTAACGACCATTCCGGTTCTATTGTTTTCGCAATCTTGCGCGGATCGATAGAGAATAATGTCGGGAGAGCGTCCCGTCACTTTTGTCTCTTCCAGGCCCATTAAGTTCCGTGACAAATCCTTTCTGCTATCGATCGTCATTCACAGCCACAATGCTGTTGTTGATCGCGCTCGCTGCCAGCAACCCTGCTTGGGGTCAGTCAGCCCGCGATTCAGAACCGAAGGGACTGGACGCTTCGGAGTACTTTGGTGAATCCCAACGCGATGCTCTCTCGGAAATACTTGAGTCGTCGCGTGGAACTGATCCGAACGAATCAGCCCCAAGCGATCCTTCGCTTAGACGTCGCGAAGATGACAGGAAAGAAAGCTCTCTTTCGGATAAGAACGAGCTATCTCCCGACGAGCCCACCACTGCGTTGGGCGACGCTGAAGGAGAGAGCGAAAGCGAAGAAGACGATGAAGCGACCCAAAAGCGAAAAGCGATGATCGCCAAGCAGCGTGCGTTGGTGGGCTACCTTCGCAAACTGCACAAACCGGTCAGCGAAATTCATGTTGGCAGAGCGAACCTTGAAGCGAGAACTGAACCGGTAAATCAAGCCGTCCAGCTAACGTCTCATCTGCAGCCCCAGTGGGTTACCAACACGCACACCGCGCCGCGCGTCTCCGAGCGTTACCCCGTCGGCTTCTGCCACCGCCCGCTGTATTTCCAGCAGGTGGATCTGGAGCGCTGCGGCGATCACCACGGCTGTTTGCAAAACGCGATTTCCGCAGGGCACTTTCTCTACGGAGTCGCCGTGCTTCCGTATCGTTTGGCCTCTCAGTGCCCAGATACTCTGGTGAAATCGCCAGGCGATTGTCGAAGCGGCCAAACTTTCTCGGCGCCGCTCGAACCACTTCGCCACCATGGCAAAGACGGAACTGGCATTCTTGGGCAAGCCGCCGCGTTAGCTGGCTTCAGCTTTCTGTTACTCTAAGCCGCCGGCTTGCACTTGGTTCACTTTGTAACGACTGGCCAAACTGTCCGGTGTGGCAAAAAGTGAACGAATGTGGCGTCAAATAAGCAGAGCGGGCAGTTTGGCGAATTTTGACGGCCCTCTATCTTGCAAAACGCCTGTTTTTCACGGGTTTTGGCTACTAATAACTCAAGTCCTGCGTAATCTTGAGTAGGACGCACTGGCGAGAATGCTGCGCGCGTTTCGCTGGAACATTAGGCTTCCAGTGCTGACAATGGTGGTCGCCATGGATCGAGCAAACCGCCAACCTCCGAAAACTGTTCTGCGAGCTTGGGAAAAATATGATTCGCCGACTTCAAGACATCACGCGAAGTACTTCGTTCTGCACTCTGTTCACGGCCGCGATCGCGCCGCTTGTGTCGGTGACAATTGCGACTGCGCAAGATGACGCTTGCTGCTTTGAGCCAACTTATCGGCTGCAATGCGAAAGCGTCATGCAGCCACAGACCGTTCAACGTTTTCGGTTGGCATACGAAACGGAATATGTCGATGAGCAAGTCACAAGTTACCGGCCGGTTGTTAAAACCCGCACTGAGGAAAAGGTGTACCGTGTTGCCAAGCCAGTAACCGAAACCAGCTACCGCGAAGAACGTTACACCGTGTGGAAGCCAGTCACGGAAACTTCCTATCGCGACGAGTCGGTGCAACGCACGAGCTACAAGACTGAGACCGTCGAGCGCGAACAACAGTACACAACGCTGAAACCGGTCGTTGAAACTCAGTACTACCAACAGCGTTACGCCGTCCAGCGGCCAGTCACCGAAACGAGTTTTTACGAGCAAAAGTACGCAGTTCAGCGGCCTGTGACCGAAACACAGCTTCGCACACAGTCTTACACGTCTTATCGTCCCGTAACGACCTACCAAAGTCGCATGTACGACGCTGGCGGTTACGTTCCACAGCAAACCGTCGTTCCAGGCCAACTTGGATACGCTCGCAGCTGGGGACGCGATGCTTATGCGACACCAGGTCCGCTGGGCATCTTGGGCTACTACGCACGACGCCCGGTGCTGACTCCTTACACGACACCGCCCCAAGTTCAGACTTCGTACGCTTACCGTCCTAACTATGTCCAGCAGCAAGTGGCTCAGACGCAGTACGTTCCTCAAACACAGCAGGTCCAAGTCCCTGTTCAAGTCCAGCGAATGCAGACGGAGTACATGACTCAGCGAGTTCCAGTTCAACGTCAGCGAATGGAAACCGACTATTACACTCAAAACGTTCCCGTCCAGACGACGCGAATGATTCCAACGACTGAGGTGCGGAAGATTCCTTACGTCGTTCAGCGTCCCGTGACAGAGACATTGACTCGCAAAGTTCCTGTCACTCGCCAACGTTGGGTGCAGGAGGAGCGTGTCCGCAAGGTTCCCGTCCAGTCAACTCGCGTCGAGTACGAAACACGTCGAGAAGCTGTTCCAGTTCGATACGTGGAGCACGAAGCCGTTACGCGAACCGTTCGCCGACCGGTCACTCGTCAGACCTATCAGCCTTACTACGAAACCGTCATGGTTCCGCAGCAGGTTGTTCAGCGTGCTCCGATGAACTATTTCGATCCATATGCTGCCGCGATTCGCACTGGATACTCTTCGTTCAACACGCCACTGATTGCGTCTGCCCCGATCAGCAGCAGCGTCGTAACGCAGCCAGACGATTCTGGCAGCACGATTCTCCAGGGACCGTCAATCTATGACGACACGCCCCGGACGAGTTTGCAGAAAGTAGAAATTGGAGAGCCCGAGTCTCCTGAGAACATTTACGATTCTGAACCGACGGAGCTAAAGCTCGATCCGGCAGACCCATCGGACGCCGACAACATTGACATTCCGGAATTGGAAGCCAAAGAAGCTGGCTTCCGAATCCAATGGATGCCAAAGCTAGCTCGCCGAATCTAGCAGCCTTTGGCGTCCTCGGGCGTTGACCAAAGCCTTCAGTTATCGACGGGCGTTGCTTTAGAAAGCGACGCCCGTTTTTCGTTAGCCGTTGGCGCTAGCCACGGGCCTTTCTCACCGTCCCCAAACCGCATCTCCGCTGCGCAGCGGTTAGAATGGAAGCCCATAGTTAACACACTGTCGAATCTAACCGCCCACCCAGTGATTTCATCTTGAAGAGCATGTCGCGTCCCACCTTCACGTTGTTCCTCATCACTTTCCTGTCTTTCGTCACCGACGTGACCACTGCTCAAGACCATGGGAGTGAAAAAGGCAACGAAGCTGACGTTCAACAACGTCCCAGCAGTGAATTCCCCGCCTTAACAATGGAAAGCTGGTCAGGAAAGATCAACGTTCCCGATCCGGTTGCCCTGAGCGTCGATAACAAGGGTGACGTTTTTGTTACCCAAACGCGACGTCGAAAAATCCAGGATTTGGACATCCGCGCGAATCGCGATTGGACCACCAACGACGTAGGGTTTGCGAGCGTCCAAGAAAAACGCGAGTTCTTTCACGCTCGAATGCCCACCGACGGATCAAATCCCACGCAAGCCAAACGTGTTGAGGATTGGAACAAAGATGGCCAGCATGACTGGCGGGACTTGACGGTGGTTAGCGAAGCCATCTACCGATTGCGAGATGTGGACGACGACTCTAAGGCCGATGAAATCACGACCTTCGCTGAAGGTTTTCAAACAGAAGTGACCGGTATCGCCGCCGGTGTGCTGGCGTACAACGGCGACGTGTACAGCACGATCGCGCCGGATGTCTGGAAGCTGCGCGACGCAAATGACGACGGTGTCGCGGATGACCGTAACGCAATCGCAACGGGCTTTGGTTTACACATTGCCTACGCTGGTCACGACATGCACGGCCTGACCGTCGGTCCGGACGGAAAAATCTATTGGTCGATTGGTGACAAAGGAATCAATGTTGAAACACCCGAGGGAAAACGATTTGCCTATCCCAATCAGGGAGGCGTGATGCGATGCAATCCAGACGGAAGCGACTTTGAAGTGTTCGCACACGGGCTGCGAAATGTCCAAGAGTTTGCGTTTGATGCCCACGGCAATATTTTTGGAGTCGACAATGATTCCGACCAGCCCGGTGAAAAGGAGCGTTTCGTCGCCATCGTCGATGCAATGGATGCCGGCTGGAGATGCAACTATCAGTACCGTGGCGACGACTACAACCCTTGGATGGATGAGCAGCTATGGGATGTCGCTGGCAAAGACCATCCGGCATACATCGTTCCTCCGATTCGACACTACGTAGATGGCCCCGCTGGATTCAAATTCAATCCCGGAACGGCGCTCAGTCCAGCCTATCGCGATTTCTTTTTCATGACGAACGCGCCGGCCGGTTATCAGTACGCTTTCCGCGCGATGCCCGACGGGGACTCTTTCAAGATGGTTGACTCGCATCTTTTTGCATCCGGATCAGCCATCGTCGGCCTCGCCTTCGGACCCGACGGAGCGTTGTACGGTGCCGACTGGGACGGCGGTTATCCACTGGACGAAAAAGGGGCCGTGTTGCGTTTTGATGTTGCCGACGACGACATGCCGCCGTCGCACGCATCCCTTCGCAGCGAAGTGAAACAACTACTTCACGACGGCTTCACGCAACGCGAACCAACGGAATTGGTCAAACTGCTAGGTCACGCGGACCGACGTGTGCGATTGGGGGCGCAGTTCGCGTTGGTAGGTAAGAACCAGGGCTTGTCACTGTCGGAAACATTGATTGACAAAAAAAGCAGTCGCTTTGCTCGTTTGCACAGCGTGTGGGGACTCGGGCAACTCGCACGCCAAGGCGATCCAGCCGCAACGAGCGTTTTAAATGAGAGCTTGAGCGACGACGACCCAATCGTATTGGCGCAGGTGGCCAAGACAATTGGCGAAAGCACGGTCACAGATTCGGCTGCTCTGATTGCCTTGTTGAATCATGATGACCTTCATGTGCAGGTCAATGCTGGGCTGGCGATTGGACGACAGGGTGATAGCTCGGCCGTCACTACACTACTCAAACAAAGCGATTCCCTTCGCGTCGATCAGCACTATCTTCGCCACTCGTTAACGCGAGGTTTAGCCGCATCCGCGTTGTCCGAAGAGTTGGCAGCTCAGGTTTCCCACCAAAGCGTTTCGAGGCGGATGGTTTGCGTACTCGCATTGCGACACCAGGGCAGCCCCTTAGTCGCAAGCTTTTTGCAAGACTCCTCCAGTTGGGTCGCCTCCGAAGCAGCACGAGCGATTCATGACGATCAGTCCATTTCCGCTGCACTTCCCGCCCTCGCCGAAATGCTCGGCCAACCTGCCCAGTCAAGTGAGAGTTTCCTTCGGCGATCGATCAACGCAAACTTTCGGACTGGCACCACTGAGGCTTCCGCCCGAATCATCGACTACCTGGCAGAAACAAATCATCCCGAGTCGCTTCTCGTAATCGCTTGCGAATCACTTGGGCAGTGGAATGATCCGCCGCTACTGGACAAGGTCGAAGGTCGCTATCGGGATCTCACCACCCAGACGCGACAACCTGTTTCAGCTGATGCCAAAACGACGCTTAGCCAGCTGGTCGCCAGTGGAACGACCCCGGTGCGTATCGCCGCGATGGTCGCCGCAACCCGGCTCGGTCTGAAGCTTGATAGGCAGTCGCTTGTTGAATTATTGAAATCTTCTGATGTCCCCTCAAACCTTCGTGTCGAATCGCTCAACACGCTGTCAAAAGAACAAGGCACAGATTCGCTGGCATTGCTCAAAGAATATTCGCAAACTTCCAATAGTGCGTTGGCTGTTCGCGCCGTCGAACTATTAGCCAGCATTTATCCCGAAGTAGCATTTGAACCACTTCAACGCCTTCTCGCTGTGTCTAAGCCAGACGTCATCCAGCAGGCGGCCATAAGCGGACTGTCGCAACTCCATTCCGATGAAGCAAACAAAGCACTCGCGACGTTTGGGCAAACCGTGTTCGGCAAGAATCCCCAGCCAGCACTGATGCTGGAGATTGCCGATGCCGTGGCTGCCGGCGCACAGTCTTCCAGCCCGCTCGCTCGATTGCAGCGAATTGTCAATGAAGAACAACCGCTTCTAGCCAACCAATTCAAACTTGGTAGTGCCCCGGGCGCATCGAAGTTTGCCTTTTCGCTTTCCGGCGGCGATGCGGAAAACGGAAAACGAATTTTCACGAACCACTTGCAGGCTCAGTGCAGCCGTTGCCATCGAATTGGAAAGAGCGGAAGCAGTATCGGCCCCGAGTTAACTAAAATCGCCAAAAAACGCGACGCCGAGTACCTGCTACGATCGATCGTCGATCCGAGCGCCGAGATCGAGCCGAAGTACTTCACGCAAGCGATCTTGATGGACACCGGCAAAATTATTCGCGGCGTCATTCAGAATGAAGGCAAGCAGAAGACGATCGTGATTGGCACCGACGGAAAGAAGATCACGCTCCCGTCCGACGAAATCGAAGACGTGTCGAGCCAAAAGATCTCATTGATGCCTGACATGACCGAAACGCTCAAGCCACAAGAAGTCCGAGACCTCGTGGCCTACTTAAGCAAACTGAAGTAGACGAACTAATCAATTTCTCGCTCTCAGCAATCGATTTATGACAAACGCTAACACTTCTCGTCGGGATTTTGTCAAACATGCCGCGTTGGTCGGCGGGATGTCGGTCCTGCCAGTTCACTCCTCCGGCACGGCTGCTGAATCCTCGGCCAAACCGAGTCAGAAATCGGATCGTCTTGGCATTGGCGCGATCGGTCTCAGATACCAAGGAAGCGTGATCGCCAACAAAGCCAGTCAGTACGGCGACATCGTCGCGGTTTGCGATGTTGACAAGAATGTTCGCGATGTTGCCAAGGCCGCCTTCGGTAGTACGCCGCGCGACTTTGAAGACTACCAGGACTTGCTCGCTCGCAAGGATGTCGACGTCGTCACGATCGGCGCGCCCGACCATTGGCACACCAAAATGGTCATCGACGCATGCCGTGCGGGGAAAGATGTCTACTGCGAAAAGCCGCTAACGCTGACCATCGACGAAGGCAAGGTTTTGCGCGATGTCGTCAAAGAAACCGGCCGCGTGGTTCAAGTCGGTTCCTGGCAACGATCCGACCATCGTTTCCGGCTGGCGGTCGAGATGATTCGACAAGGGCGTATTGGCAAGCTTCAAAAGGTCGATGTCGTGCTCGGCAAAAACAAAACCGGCGGCCCGTTTGAAGCAAGAAAAGTCCCCAGTAATTTCAACTGGAATCTCTGGCAAGGTCAAACGCCCGACGTGCCGTATCTGGAAGAACGTTCGCACTACACCTTTCGCTGGTGGTACGAATATTCCGGAGGCCAGATGACCGACTGGGGCGCTCACCACATCGACATCGCTCAGTGGGCCATCGATAGCTATCCGATTGAAATCACTGGCACAGCAAACTACCCGAGCGTCCGCGATGGCTTCAACGTCGCGGCCGACTATCACGTCAACTACCTCTATCAAAATGGCGTTGAGCTATCGGTTAGCGATACAGGCCGCAACGGGATCATGTTCACGGGCGATGCTGGGCGGATCTTCGTCAATCGCGGCACAATTGATGGAAAAGCGGTTGAAGAACTTACGACCAATCCGCTGTACCGCTCCGATTGGAAGGTTTACGCACACGACAACCTGGAACGGCGGGTGCGAAAAGGAAAGCTCGACGCAATCTACAATCACATGGGGAATTTTTTCGATTGCATCGAACCCCGTCACCTTCCCGTTTCAGATATCGAAAGCCAACATCGAAGCGTAAGCACCTGCCACCTAGGCAACATTGCCATGAGAGTCGGTCGCACACTGAAGTGGGACCCCAAGGCAGAGTCATTTCCCGGTGACGATGAAGCAAATTCGCATCTAAGTCGTGAACAGCGCAGCGGATTTGAAATAGTCTGAATCTCAAAACGGCTAAGTGAGGCGTTTTCCGATAACGCGAAGCGCCAAAACGGAAGTAATTGCCTCTTGCACGACAAATCACTATTCAATGTCGCG
>CAYUGI010000005.1:69523-72674 GCA_964444105.1 uncultured Pirellulaceae bacterium | reverse complement strand
GGCTACGACGGGGTTCCAGTGATTCAACTGAATGCACAGGGACGCGTGCAAAATGGCCTGGAATTGGCAGGCGACGAAGTTAGCGTCCGCGGGTTGTCGATCACCGGATTTCAAAGTGGAATTTACGTTTCAGGCGGAAAGAACCACTTCATCGGCGATAACTTTCTGGGGATCACGCCCGAGGCGGCGGCCGTTCCCAATCACCATGGACTCAGAATTGATGGTGCGTCCTTTAGCACGGTCACCGGCAATGTCATCAGCGGCAACCATGGTTCGGGAGTATTCATGATCGGAGTAGATCTAGGACCGAGCTACAACAAGTTGATCGGCAACTTCATCGGAACATCGCCTTCTGGAGAGCACGCGATTGCAAACGCTGGGGCGGGAGTCGCTGTTTACGGCGGCACCCACAATGAACTGATCGGCAATGTCATCAGCGGCAATGGCGGATCGGGAGTAGTGGTCTCAGGCGAGGGGACTACCCTCACGAGGCTTCGCGACAACCTGATCGGCACGTCGCAGCAAGGTGATAGAGCGATTGGCAACGGTGCAGCGGGCGTCGCCGTCTACAGTCCTTTCACTCGCATCGGCGATGTGAATGGTGGCAATGTCATTTCAGGCAACAAAGGATCAGGCATTCTCTTACAAGCGGGTTCCATTGAATCGGAAATCGGGTTTAACAAAATTGGCACCGACGTCGCCGGCACCTTTGCAATTGGAAACGGCGCGCACGGAGTAAACGTTATTGATGGTCACAGCAACCATGTTGGCGTGACTTTCGCTGGTGAGATCGTCCCAAACATCATTTCGGGAAACAAACTACACGGCGTTAACCTGGCCACAGAAAAGACTGATTCAAACAGCATTAGCCGAAACCTGATCGGCACAGATGTTGCAGGCAGCTCTGCTATTGGCAATGGAAGCTATGGGATCCATATCGCGGGTGGCGATAGCACTTGGATCCGTGGGAATGTGATTGCCGGAAACGGGCGAAGCGGACTCGTGCTGAAAGCCGATGCTGAAAACAACGCGATCATAGAGAACCGAATAGGAATTTCTCGCGACACATCGATCGGCCTCCCGAATGGAGGCGCTGGTGTGATGCTGGCGGGACAATCGTCTTTGAATGAGATTTCCGGCAATACAATTGCAGGAAATCGCGGCCCAGGCTTACTTCTTTCGGGGCACGATACTGTTGAAAACACAATCACTGACAATATGATCGGTTCAGATGGCCCAACGCGAATCACACCCAACGGTCCGTATGCTATCGCGATTCAGTCAAGCGACAATGATTTCATCAACAATACCGTCGCTGGTTCACGCATTGGAATTGACGTTTCCGGTACAGGTGCGTTTTTCAATTCGTTTGTCGGTAATTTTGTTGGCACCGACTCGTTGCAAGCCGCAAATTTCGGAATGCAAATTGGTGCACGATTTCGCAATGGTTCGAGTGACAACTACGTCGAAAGCTTGTTTGCGAACAACGAAATCGGAATTCAGCTTAGGGAAGATGCTGGACAGCAAGAAACTACAAATTCAACCTTTCAAAACAACGCGGTAGCAGATATCCAGGACTTGCGATTGAGTTCGATGTTCTCCACGAGCGACTTGGCCATGGATGTCAGTGGCGACGGATTGGTCACGCCGGTTGATGCTCTTGAGGTGTTGAACGTACTAGCCAATCAGAACGTGAACGGAGAGAGCGCCCGTCGCGATTCAGCTCACGCCGATGTGAATCGCGACGGAGACGTGACTCCGGCCGATGCGTTGGAGGTTCTAAATTGGTTGGGTGAATCGCACGCGTTGCATATCCAGACGCAAGAACGCACCTCTCAGTCGCTTTCGCCCAGCTTGATCGATTCGGTCTTTGCCGAGGAGGTGGAAGAGGACTTGGCAATGGAGTCGTTGCTTTTTTGATTCGCCAAGTGTTGCCGACACGGCAATAAACTCTGTATCGAGGCAGAGTTTTCGCCTCGCATTTTGTTCCGTTGGCGATCTTAATTTGCGTCCAGCCCCGCGAAGGGGCTTATCTTATGCACAGCCCCGCGAAGGGCCTCGCGGGACAACGGTTTAATACTCGTTGCCTTTGGCGTCGCCTTCGATGGCTGGTGCTGCTGCGCCGCTTCCTTGGTAGACCTGGCGGACAGTGCGGTTGGCGATTTCTTCCTTCAGCTTCGCGACTGCTTCGGCAACCGGCATCGAACCTAAGTCGCCGTCGATGCGGTCTCGAAGTGCCAAGGCTCTCGTTTCCGCTTCTTTCGGGCCGACAACGGCCATGTAGTTGACCAAGTCCAGTTGTGCGTTGCGGATCTTCGCTTGCACCTTACCGCCACTCGTATCGACAGTGACCTTGATACCTTCATCGCCCAGTTGCTTGCCAACTTGCACGGCATACTCGATCGATTTGTCGCTCAACGGGCAAACACGAACTTGTTCGGGTGAAAGCCACAGCGGGAAAGCGCCGGCAAAATGTTCGATCAACATGCCTGTGAATCGTTCCAGCGAACCGAATGGTGCACGGTGGATCATCACAGGACGGTGCGATTGATTGTCGCTGCCGTTGTACTCCAGTTTGAAGCGATCGGGCAAGTTGTAGTCCAACTGCACGGTGCCAAGCTGCCACGAACGACCGATACAATCGCTGACCATAAAGTCGGCTTTGGGGCCGTAGAAAGCAGCTTCACCCGGCTCTTCGGTGAAATCTAAACCGGAATCTTGTAGCACGCCACGAAGTGCGCCTTCCGCGTTGTCCCAATTCTCTTCGGTGCCGACGTACTTGCTGCTATCGGGATCGCGTAGCGAAAGCTGCACGCGGTAATTGTCCAAGCCGACCGACTCGAGCACAAACTTGGTCAAATTGATCGTTGCGCGGAATTCTTCTTCGACTTGATCGGCGGTACAGAAGATGTGCGCGTCGTCTTGAGTCAGGCCGCGAACACGTAGCAAACCGTTCAGTTCGCCAGTTTGTTCGTGGCGATACACGGTGCCGAATTCAAACAGACGTAGCGGCAGTTGCCGATAGGAACGTTGCTGTGCTTTGAAAATATGACAGTGATGGGGGCAGTTCATCGGCTTGAGCAAGTAACGCTCGTTTTCCTTCTGCCAGTCATGAAGCACACGCTGCTTGTCTTTGGTGGATGCCGATGGC
>CAYUGI010000005.1:25120-69423 GCA_964444105.1 uncultured Pirellulaceae bacterium | reverse complement strand
TGTTTTCCCAGCACGCGGTGGTCTCGGCGTTTCGCTTCTTCGAGTCGTTCCAGATAAGCCTTCAGTTCTTTTTTGTCGAAGAACGCGGTGCCGTACAGACGCTGAAGCGGGCGTCCCGAGACGTCTCCTTTCCAGTGCGAACCGGCAACACTCATTAATTTGATTGCTTTGATTTTTCCGGTATCGGGAATATGCGGCCCACGGCAAAGATCAACGAACTCGCCTTGGCGATAAAAGCTGACGGTCGCTTGATCTGCCAAGCCCGTGTCGATGTGTTCGACTTTCAAATCTTGATTCAGATCCGCGCACAGCTTTCGTGCTTCATCGCGATCGAGCACTTGCCGTTCAAAAGGCTCTTTCGCTTTGATGATCTTCTTGATTTCCGCTTCGATCTTGGGGAAGTCTTCTTCGCTGATCGTTTGGGGAATATCAAAGTCGTAATAGAACCCGCCATCAGTGGTCGGACCGAAGGCAAGCGAGACGCCTTCGTAAAGACGCATGACCGCTTGAGCCATGACGTGTGCTGAAGAGTGCCGCAGGACATCCAGTGCGTCCGAGTCACGACTGGTTAGCAATTTCAGTGCGACCGGTGCGTCGCCTTCGGCGAATTCTCCGAGCGGCCGAACCGCGTCCACGATGGTGCCGTCGATTTCCGCCGCAATCACGCCGCGGGCAAGACCCTCGCTGATGCCTTTGGCGATGTCCATCGATGTTGTGTCGGCAGGATGCTCGGCGATGGTTCCATCGGGCAGTTGAACTTTGACGTTGGCGTCGGCAGCAGAAGCGGTACTCATAGGGGACTCGGAAAAACGACGTGAGGGGCTCGTCCCCGCGTTACGGATGCGGAGAATCGATGGCCAAAGGATGGCGTCATCGGTGTAGAAACGTCAATCCCGATCAGTTGACGCCAGTTTTTCCGCGAAAGTTCGCTGAAACTGCGCAGTTGCATTCGCGCTGATCGAGAAATCGATGCAACGATGTTGGAAACACGGTATTCCACAGCAATTGATGCTGGCCGCCCAACTTGAGTAAACTGGGATTCGGGACCACCGACATGGGAAAGAAATGATGAGTACTGGATTGCACCTGACGACTGACGAGTTTGACCAAATGGTCGATCGCGGAGCGTTTGACCATCTGAATCGAAAAATCGAACTCATTCGTGGAGAACTGCGAGAGATGAATCCTGCTGGACCGCTTCACGATGGACTGATTAATTACCTAACCCGTTGGTCGGTATTGGAAACAGCGAAGTGCAATTTAGGGGTGACGACCCAGACAGGATTAGATCTGTCCGAACTGGAAAGTCGGCCCGAGCCCGATTTAATGTGGGTGGACGACAAACGCTACATGGATCGCCACCCGTCAGCATCCGAGGTGCGTTTGGCGATTGAAGTTTCTTACAGCAGCTTACGGGGCGACTTAACCGAAAAAGCAACTCTATACGCTGAAGCTGAAATCACGGAGTACTGGATCATCGATGCGAACGCTTCCTGTGTGCATGTCTTCCGTCAACCAAGAGGCATTGAGTACACCGATCGCCAAATTATCAACATCGGCGAAACGATCGCCCCACTGGTCGCACCCGATGCCCTTCTGGACGTTCGCGATTTATTCGCCAGATAGTTCGCGAACATCTGATTCCAAGACACGCAACGTCATGGCTCCAAGTCGCCACCGGCCTGACGCTTCGACTCCGTAGTGTGGGCTGCTGCTGAGCGTCAGTGCTTCACCCGCTTTGAGCACGCCGATGTCGCTGAGGATGCCTGATTGATCGTTGTAGTCGATATCGTCATCTATGCAGTAGATCGCTAAGGGAGCTTTGTCACCGACTTGATAGACGCCGCCTGCGTTTCCATTGCCAGCTGCGATGGCGACAGATTCGATCAATACATCTTGGTCGAAAGAGATGGTGAGCGATTCCTCGTCATCGACTTGCTTGACGCGTCCACCAATGATTCCTAAGCCGCGATCATTGACGTCAAACGCTTTGATGTCGATAGGCGTTGAAGCCCTGACTGCGGAGAACAACATTTCAAGCGAATTGTTCTCCTCGCTCAAATCGATTGTGATCTTGCCGGAGTTCTCGGAAGAAAACTGTTTCCGCATGTCGATCGCGCTTTTTGTATTGAATTCCCTTGACCACGTGAGCCGGATTGCCTTTTTTACGGACAGCGAAGCAAGTTGGTGCCCACCAAGAAGCCGATGTCTTTTTGCGACGGACGAAAGGTGACTGACTAACGGTTTTAGCGTCCAGTTATCAATCTGGTTTTTCTTCTCGCCTGGATCTACAGTCAAATTGTAAAGCTCAATCGGATTCGCCTGACCATGGCGAATGAGAGATGCGTCGAAAAGGATCTTCCACTGACCTTCATACGTCTTGCTCAGAACGGAGGGATCATCGATCCGCATCGCCATCGTGGCTTTGTCTTTTGCTTCGTTGTGGTCATTGTGAAAGAGCGGACTACGCGTCGTTTTTTCACCCCGCCAAGCCGCCAACATGCTGGTGCTGTCTTCACCGCCTTTTTCGCCGTTTCGCCAATCTGGCATTGGAGTTCCGGTGATTTCGCTGAACGTCGCGAACATATCTTGCAAGGCGATCAACTGGTCACTTGAGTTTCCCGGTGTCGAATCGTTGCCATTGCCGACACCTCCCGCTGGCCACGAAATCATCAACGGCACGCGGTGGCCTCCTTCGTAAGCCGAGCCCTTGTTGCTGCGAAAAGGTCCCGTCGCGTAGTCGGCCTTCCGTTCCGCACCGTTGTCGCTGGTGAAAATGATGATCGTGTTTTCGATCAGTGGGTGCCCAGGACGCCGTGGGTCGTCCGTGTTTTGCAGATGGTCCATTAGCCGTCCTAGGACAACGTCGTTTTCGTAGATGAAATCGTGGCGTGCATCTTTCGCGGCATTGGGTTTCGTGGCAGAGGGATTCTTGGCGTTCGGCTTTTTCCAAGCAGGCATTACGTTGCCGCCTACGTTCCGCGAGGCATCTCGAACGGGCTTGCCGCCGATTTTTTCATCAGGTGTGTACGGCGAATGATTGGAATTGCTGGCGTAGTACAGAAAGAAGGGCTTCGATTGATTGTCGCTTGCCACGCACTTTTGCAGGAACTCGATTGAATGGTCGCTATGGCGACTGCCCAATTTATCTAGCCGATACGCATCGGGATCGCTGTCGCTCTTAAGTCGCTTGCCGTCACCCGTCGCACTAACGATGGTTCGGTCATGAATATGGCCCGGTCCAACTGATTGAGTCGTCGAATTCTTGGCCTTCTTAAAGCCCGTGGAAGCCCCTGATGTTCCATGAGATCTCGAGGTGTAGCGGCAATAGTCAAAGCCATGATCAGTGGGACCGTCAAAAATGGGTTGCGTCAGGTCGGCGTCTTCCCAACCTGCTGCCGGCTCTCCGCCCGACTGTCGATAGCGAAGTCCAACATGCCACTTGCCGACCATGCCGGTCTGGTAGCCCTTATCTTTCAGAAGCGAAGCAATCGTAGGTCGATCTCGCTCGATCATCGGATCACCTTGCACGCCAAAGAGCACGAAGTGTTTCAGTCGATTTCGCCAAGGATAGCGCCCTGTCATCAGTCCGTAGCGAGTCCCAGTACACCGTGACGAAGGTGTGTGAGCATCAGTAAAGCGGATACCCATTCGTGCGACGCGTTCCATGTTGGGCGTATGGATTTGCCATTGATCGGTATTGCCCGTGATGTCTTGGTAGGCACTCGTGTCGCCCATCCCCATGTCGTCTGCCATCATCAAGACGATGTTGGGAAGAGGTTCGTTGGCTGAGACGCTCACCACGAAACTGACGAGCAGAAAAAAAGCAGGAATCCGCACCGCTGGATACTCCAAAGAGACACGTTGTCGACAAATCGAATTGTAGCAGGCAGACTCCGCTCTGCCGCCCGCCTTCGGTTCAGAGATGCGTTGGAAAAGAACTGGATTGCGGTGCTGTGTGACATAATGCTCGACGCGGACGGCAGAGCGGAGTCTGCCTGCGACTTTGCTTAGACACGAAAAAAGGCACCGTGCTGTCACGGTGCCTTTTCGATATTTCGGAAGCGACGGTGATTAGGCGATTGCTGAATCGAGCGCTTCTTGAAGAGCAGTCTTGGGACGTACGCCGACGAAACTCTCGTTGACTTCGCCACCTTTGAAAACCAACAGTGTTGGGATGCTGGTGATGCCAAATTTTTGAGCGATACCTGGATTATCGTCGATGTTGACTTTGCCAATCTTGATCGACGGATTTTCGCCAGCCAATTCGTCAATCATCGGAGCGATCTGGCGGCAAGGACCACACCAAGGCGCCCAAAAGTCGACCAGGACTGGAGCGTCCGACTGGAGAACTTCGGTGTCGAAGTTGTCGTCGGTGAATTCTACTACTGCATCGGAAGCCATGGTTCTTTCCTTCGTCTATGAAAGTGTTTGGTAAAGGCTGGTCGCATTGAGGCCGCAACAAACGCGGCAGCGGAATTGTAGAGCGACCGCCCAAAGTGTCAATTTGCCTGTCGGCGTTACGGTCAAATGTCTAATGCAATAACTGGGCCAAATCGCTCAAGATCATCGCGGTGGCGCCCCAAATCAGGTGATTGCCGCACTGAAACGCTGGCGCGGAAAAAACGAGTTCACCGACAACATTGCCATCTTGGCGGACCGGCTTGGTTTGTTTGATCACGGTGCGGTTAGCCGTTTGCAGGAGCGATTTCAAAGGTAGCAATACGACTTCGTCGACCTCCACCGGATCAGGAGCCCAGTCGCACGACGGCGGCTCGGCTGTCACTACGATGGGATGGACTCGGTTGTCGCTGCCGAACACGTATTGCTGACGAAGCTCACCGCAGATGGTGACAACGTCCGCTTTAACGCCCAGTTCCTCTTCGTACTCCCGCAAGGCGGCATCCAGCGGAGACTCGTTTGCTTCGATCCGTCCGCCTGGCAAGCAAATCTGTCCACCATGGTGATTCAATGTCAGTGGCCGGAGTGTCAACGGAATTGTCCACTGGCCATCGGCATATTGCAGGGCGATCAAAACGGCTGCTTGTCGAAGCGAGCCATGCAACAACGCGTTTTCGGGTCCGCGATGACGACCATACGCCAAAGCAGGCGAAAACGACGACTTATTTAGATGGTCAAAGCCGTTCTCGATCCGCCGGCGAAGTCGTGCGCCAAGATCTGGATCGGCCCACGCGTCTGACACGATTAGATCAACGTTTCGAGCAATCGACGCAACTTTCGCAGCTCAACTCGATGGTCTAAATCATCGGTCGGCGTCATGTGTACCGTCAAAGCACGGTCGTACTTTTCACGTTCCAATTGCGTCACAATTTTGCCGTAGTCAACTTCGCCCTGTCCCACGCTGACTTGAAACGCATCGGGACGCGAATCACGTAGGTGCGCGTTGCAAACGAACTTCAAGATCTTGTCGATTGTCTTATCGTCCGCGCCCGTGGCAATGTAGACGCTTGGGTCAAACGTGATCCCCAGTCCTTCGCAGTTATTGCAAAAGACTTCCAAGGTGTCGGGGTCTTCGCTCATGCAACCTAGCTGGCTTCGAACGCTTACGCGGACACCTTCCGTCTCAGCGATCTCGACCAATTTGCGAAGATGCTCGACTTCCTCGTTGAACGGAGTACCTTTTTCAGCCGATGGCACCGTGATGTTGACCACCTTGGTCGCTTTCGCGATCCGGCAGATATCCTTAAAATCGGCGTAGTGCTGTTCTCCGGTCGACTCAAGTTCGACGCAGTAACCGGCAATGTCCAGGCGGTGCGTGTGGCGAAGCAGCTGGACGCCGCGATCGAGGTCCGCCAACAACTCGCTTGGTTTGACTTTACCGGATTCACGAATGGCGATTTCGACGGCAGTGAATTCGAGGTCTGACAAAGCCTCGATCGACTCCTGCAACTCCATCTCGGGCCAACACTCTGTCGAAGCTGCAACAAACACGATGCGTCCTTTCTCTATTTGCAATCATTTCGTGACACCGATCTTCCGGGCCACCTACTTAACTTAGAACGCACAGCTTACCGAGATGCGCGTCCCAAGCGTAGTGCGGTTTGATGCAATTCTTGCCCGGCTAGGCGGATAACAAACGAATGATCTCGTCGGCGATTTCTTCGGGAGACTTTCCACCCGTGTCGACGCGATACTGTGAGGCTTGGCGGTACAGAGGTTCTCGCTGCTGAAGCAGCTGGCGAATCTCGTCAACAGGACTCAGCTTGGTCAGCGAAGGCCGTCGTTCTGAGGTTGTTTCGTCGCCAAAAATACGTTCTGCCAAGGTATCGGCGTCAGCGTCCAGCCAAACGCAGACACCACTGCCCGAAATCAATTCGCGATTTTGTTCCCGCAGAATCGCACCCCCTCCCAATGCGACGACCTCGTTCGCTTCGGCAATGACCAATTCCAAGCACTTGGTTTCCCAATCACGAAACAACGGCTCACCGCCATCGTCAAAGATCTCGCGGATGGTCATGCCCGCGGCCGATTCGATGCGATCGTCCAAATCGACCAACGTTCGCGTCAGTTGGTTCGCTAGAATCCGACCGACCGATGACTTTCCCGTTCCACGGTATCCGGTCAAGTAAATATGCTGGTGGGATGGCTGATTCATCGGCAATCAGATCGATCTTTTCGTCAAGAAGTTTCCATTTGAAACACGAGCGTAACACAGTCGTCACCCCGCCACGAGCGAACCGGGCCAGCAAATCGCGAGCCTGGAAATTTCGGCTAGGTGCCATCGTCTTGGCTTGTCTGCCTTTCGTCGCGTTGGAGTTGGGGATGCAGTTGTTGCACCACCAGCCAGCTAGCGTCGAAAATGTTGACTTTGATCCTTACGTCGACTTGCATCAACTGCGTCCGCTGTTCGAGCATGACGAATCGACCGGTCAATGGAAGATCCCACCAAGTCGCTACAACTTTTTTCGCCCCGCGTCATTCGCTGCCGACAAAAGCTCTGACACGCGACGTGTTTTTGTGCTGGGTGGATCGACGGTGCAAGGACGCCCCTACAGCGCCGAGACTGCTTTTTCGACTTGGTTGCGACTTCGTTTGCAAGCCGCCAGCCCAGAGTGGAACTACGAAGTCGTCAATTGCGGAGGCGTTTCATACGCCAGCTATCGAGTCGCAAAAATTGTGCAGGAAGTTCTGCAGCATCAGCCCGACGCCATCGTGATCTATACCGGGCACAACGAATTTCTGGAGGATCGCACCTACGCGACGGTTCGTGACGGAAGTTGGCCAACCCGTTTGGCCAATCGACTGACTGCTAATCTGAAAACCGTTGGTTGGCTCAAGCGGCAAGTCAGCGCGGATCTGGCTAAGCCCGTCATGGCATCCGAAGTCGATGCAAAACTTGACCACGTCGGCGGCTTGGAAAGCTACCAGCGTGATCCGAATTGGCGTCTGGCAATCGAGCGACATTTTCAATCGAAGTTGTCGGACATGGTCGATGCGACTTCACAAGCAGGTGTGCCATTAGTCCTTTGCACACCCGCATCCGACATCGTTGACACGCCGCCGATCAAGACGCAACTGAAGCCCGGCTTCAACAAAGAGCAGCGTGAAGATTTCCAGGCGATGTTGGACATTGCGAGCGACAACACAGCCGGCGCGTCAGACCGAATGGCTGCGGCAAATGAGTGCTTGGCTATGGACGACCAGCATTGTGGTGCTCACTATATTCTAGGCCGACTGTTGTACCAATCGAACGAAATATTGTCCGCTCGGACGCATCTAGTCGCAGCGCGAGATTGGGACGTCTGTCCGCTTCGAGCGACGACGGCGATCATTGGCACCGTGCGACAAGCAGCGGAATCGTATGACGTGTTGTACGTTGACTCGGAGGCGTTGTTCGACCAACGGGGACCAACTGGCCAGTCGCTTCCCGACAAAATCCCCGATCCAAGTCGATTCACTGACCACCTGCATCCAACCATCGCAGCTCATCAGCTTCTTGCCAAGGAAATTGCATCGCGTCTGGCGGATAAGCATTGGCGTCCCAGCGTGAAAGACCCCGAATCCGCGTATCAGAGACTTGCTCAACAGCATCTCGAATCGCTGGACGAAAGTTATTACGCGCGTGGAAAACAGCGACTCGAAGGCCTCCACCGCTGGGCAACCGGTCGAGCCGGACAGTTGGGCACAAAGAACGAAACGCAATGATCCGGTAGAATGGGTGTCGCGGATCTGCTCTGATTCGTTAACGCGAAGAACCAGCGAGCGGCCAGGGCAACGGTCGCTCGCTGGCGCTTCGCGTTGAGAGATAGGAACGAACGCGTGCTTAATCAGGAACACTTTGGATACACAATGAAACAACTTGTCTGCTTAACGATTCTTCTCTGCTGCCTTGGCTCTACGTCGCTTGCTCAGACGAGCGACACCTCATCGAGCCTCAATCTTCAAAGCGTCCAAGATAACCTCGAAGGCGACTTTCGCGCCGAGGATATCACTGCGGCGAATACTTGGGCGCAGTCTCTACAGTTGGCCGATTGGTTGGGGCCGCTCGCACCCGTTGCACTATCGCCTTTCTTCGGGATGGCGTGTTTGTCCGGCTTGGCACTCTATGGACCTGACTGGGTGACGAACAACGCACTGCTGGGATCGTCTGGGCCGCTGCAAAACGAATGGCTGTTTGTCATCTTCATCGTGTTGACGTTGCTGACCAGTTTGCCGCGGTTGAGCAAGGTCAGTAAACCGTTCGCGCAAGCGATGGATCAGCTGGAGACTTACAGCGTCATCATCATTCTCCTGACCATCAAAGTCATGTCGGACTATGGTTCGGGCGCGGACGAAGGCACGCAGGTTGCGATGGTTCAGCTAGGGGTATTCAGTGTCGCTGCTGACACGCTTTTGATGATCGCGATGGCGATCAATATCGTTGTGGTCAATACCGTGAAGTTCTTCTTTGAATTCTTGGTTTGGTTGACGCCGATCCCGGCCCTTGATGCGATTTTTGAAGTCTGCAACAAAGCCATCTGCGCCGCGCTGATGGCGGTGTACGCGTTCAGTCCGACGATCGCCACGATGATTAATGTCGTCATATTGCTTTGTGCATTGGTTGTTTTTCGCTGGGTCAGTCGTCAAGTCCGTTACTACCGAACGATGGTGATGGACCCCGTGGTTGCGAAATTTTGGAAAAGCTACGGCCAGTGTCCTGACGGGTCCGTGGTCGTTTTTCCCAAAGATGCCTGTGGTCCGTTTGCCGCCAAAAGCCGCTTGCGAATCTGTCGCGATGGAGACGGCTGGCAACTGAAAGAAGCGAACTGGTGGATGCCATCAAGCAACCATACGATCGCAAAAAGCAACACGTCGCCAACCCTGCGACGTGGTTGGGTGATGCACACAATCACTTTTGCCGAAGGTGACCAACAGCAAGACTTCAAGATCAGCCGACGATACGATGCCTCACTGGCCGAAATCGCTCAGAAGCTTGGGATTGAAGTTCCAAGCGAGACATCAGTGGAAAGGCAGGATGTGAAGGTCGAGTTCGCGTAAGCGAAACGTGACTTGTTGGCCTTTTGACGCTCCCGCCCCCTCATCCCCAGCCCTTCTCCCCCAACAAGTTGGGGGAGAAGGGAGCCAGAGAAATTTGTGTAGACCTATACCTAAAGGGAGAGCAAGGCGTTGATCAGGAACGGCTACACCGCTACTTGTAAACCTTGTCTTTGCGGTTTCCACCTGAAAGCAGGTACGCCACCAGATCCTTGAGTTCTTCCTCATTGAGGGTGTCGATCAAGCCGGTGGGCATTTGCGATAGTTTGGACGGCGCGATCTGCTCGACGTCGTCTTCGTCGATCACCTTGGGTTTCGCGTCGGCGTCGATCGTGTAGACATGGAGCTTGTCGTCAATACGCACGACGCGACCGACAAGCGTGTCACCATCGATCGTTAGGATTTTCTCGCTGCCGTACTGGTCCGAAATCGCTTTGCTGGGTTCGATGATCGCGTCCAGCAAATCGGGCAGCGGGTATTTGCGACCAGCGGTGGAAAGATCGGGCCCGATCGCGCCGCCTTCGCCGCTCAGGCGATGGCATTTCGCACACGAAGTCGCGTGAAACAGATTCCGTCCTTTCGCCAAGTCGCGTTTCCGTAGGTTCGTCACGAGCGGCAACGCTTCGTCTCGTGTCCATTTGCGGCCGGGACCCTGCGGTGGGTCTACCTTCGGAGCCGCCTGCATCAGCGACACGCTGACGAGGTCCTCCAGCTGAACTCGTTCCGTGGGCGAGCAGAGTAGCAAAGCGTCGTCGCGGAACTGCGAAAGAAATTTTCCGTAGCTGTTGCCTCCGGGAAACTTCGACGCATCGATGAAAAACTGCAGGTACTTGCGTCGGCTGTCGAGTGTCCAGCCGCTCTTTTGGTTGCGAAGCATGAACGCCAGATGAATGCCGCGTGTCGGAGGCATGTTCTCCAGCAGCTTGCCAACCGTGCCGCCGTAACTCTTGTGTCGCTCGACCAGGTAACCCCAGTCGGGAGCGGGTTCGTCGCCAAGCTCGTCCATCAAAGCGAGCGTTTTGTCGACAACCGTCGGATCGTCTAAGAACACCAACAGCTGAACCAACTCAGCATTAGCTTCGTCCGACTCGGCTGGATACAGCGGGCTAAGAGCTGCCAGGACAGCTCTACGTTCAACCTCGGATGGCTCACCAAGTCGTGTGAAAATCAGTTGAAGTGAGCGCAATGCCCCCAGTTCTTCTGCCGGACTGAGATTCATATTCGCCAGCCGCATCAGCATCGTCAGCGCCGGTTCACGGTCACTTTCGGATCCTTGACGGGCCAACGCAATGACTTCGTTGATGATGCCCCATGCGCTATCAGCTTCGCCAAGCCGATCCCGCCAGCTTTCGACTGGCCGCGTTTCCAGGGCGATGCGTGCCGCGTAGCGAATGAATCGGTCTTCGTTGCCAAGTTGTGCGATGATCTGATCAAGCGGTTCCAAGTTAGATGCTTGAGTCTCGCCATGCCACGATTCGAGTTGTTGACGCAATTGCCGATCGTCTTGTCCCACGCTGTCGTTTGCATCAACGGGGGCTGTCGATTCGTCGCCAGTGTACGTGACTCGGTAAAGCGACGACTGGGTGCCACGACCACCGGCCGTGAAATACAAAGCACCGTCGGTTCCAATCGTCGCGTCGGTGACTTGCAATGGTTGGCCCGAAACAAAGTCTTCCTTTTCACCCTGGTAAGACGATCCATCAGGCGTCAGGTGGACGGCGTAAATCGTGCTATAGGTCCAATCCAAAATGAACAGTGCTTTTTGATACTTGGCGGGGAATTTCGCGCCGTAGCCAAACACGATTCCCACGGGCGAACCCGGGCCAATGTCGACTGCTGGCGGCAAAGAGTCTTCGTAGTAAGTTGGCCACTTACCCGTGCCGCTGCGCCAGCCAAATTCGCTGCCGCTGGTTGCGTGAACGACGCGAGTTGGTCGATACCAAGGCGAACCTAAATCCCATTCCATGTCCGCGTCGTAGCTAAATAGCTCGCCATCGGCGTTGATCGCAATGTCGTATTGGTTGCGGTAGCCCATGCTATAAACCGTCCAGTCGTTTCCGTCCGGATCGACCTGGCAGATCCAACCACCGGGTGCCAGCTTACCGGCGGCATGCCCGTTGGCATCCCAGCGACGCGGAAGCAGATGGTCTTCGCCCCAATTGCGTGGAATCTTGCTATCGGAAATATCCTCCGGCAGCTCGGTGTGGTTTCCGCAACAAACGAACAGTGATTTTTTGTCAGGTGAAAGGATCACAGCGTGCGGCCCGTGTTCACCTCCTCCTTTGATGAATTTCAAATGCACGGCGGTATCCAATTCTCCATCGCCATCGGTGTCCGTGATCCGGTGCAGTCCTGATTTGTCGCCGCCGTTGACGACAGCGTAGAGAGAATCGAATGCCCACAGCAGTCCCTGTGCTCCACTTAGATCCACCGGAAGTTTCTGGACCTTCGTCTCGCCACCATCATTGCTGGGTGTGATTCGATACAGACCTGCTTTGCCCTGATCCGAAGCAATCAACGTGCCGTTTGGCGCTGTCGTCAGTGCCACCCATGAGCCCATCGCTCGTGGCACGTGAACGAGCTTTTCCAATTGGAAGCCATCTTTGACTACGGCGTTTTCGACGCTTTGCGGAAGCAAGTCATCGCCCAGTTTGGTGGGGGCTTTCGCAAGCGTCGCTGGCGTCACGTGTCGCGACCAAGGTAAGTCAGCGGCTCCGACTTTTCCTAGCGACTTGACGACCTTCCAGGAGTCGTCTTTGAAATCGGTCGTTTTCCATCCACGTTTTGGTTTTGGAGATGACTTCCAGGTCTTGTCGGTTATTAGCCGTGACGTTTTGCCGTTCGCATTGGTGATTTCGGCTCGTAGTGTAAACGCCGCGATGCCCCCTTGGTTCTTGGCCTCTACTGCAAACACGTTGCCGCCCGGCTTCAAAAGCCCCTTGATGTCCGCGACGACGACTTCCTCCCAAGCGGTCCCTTCCAAAGCAAGCTGTCCATTGACGAAGAGCGTAAAGCCGTTGTCGGCCGAAGCCGCGACTTTCGCCGATTGAACGCTGCCTTCAATGTCCCAGTCTCGTCGTAGGTAAACCGTTTGATCGTTTGACGTCTCGGTATGCCAAATCCATTGTCCTGACGGAATCGCTCGGCCTGGCTTTTTGCTGGTCTCAACTTGTGCATGGGCCGCTTGGCTGGCACTCATTGCCAACAAAATCGTCACACACACTATCGCTCGTTCAACAAACATCAATCGATACATCAGCAGTCAATCCGCTTCGAGAAAACGCTAGCAAAAATGGAAAACAGGCTGGGGGCTTTGTGTAGATCCCCTAGTTCGCCCCAGGCATGCAGGCCCGCGTAGACGCACTTTACGTTGCCGCAGGCAATAGCTTACACCGCAGCTTCATGAGTTGCAGCAAACGCTGACCCGATAGTTCGGTCGTCGCGTCAAATGCAACCTGACGGACTGTTCACGCGAAGTACTGGCTGACGCCATTTCGCCACTCACCGCCGCGATTCCGGTCGCGGTACGAATTCAGGAGAAGTGTTCAAGCTATGAATTACCGAGCCCTATTTGCAACAGGCGCAATTGTACTTGGCAGTGTCATCGCCTTGGCGGAAGCTGCGAGCGAAAACGACACCGCTTCCAAAACCGTCACCGTTGAAATGACCACCAACGTCGGCGCGATCGTGATGGAACTAGACGCTCAGCGCGCTCCGGTCTCTGTCAAGAACTTCGTCAGCTACGCGCGAAAGGGGCACTACAAGGAAACGGTTTTCCACCGAGTCATCGAGGGCTTTATGATCCAGTGTGGCGGATTGGACAAGCACTTAAAAGAAAAGCCAACGTTGGAACCGATTATCAATGAAGCCAGCAACGGACTGAAGAACGACAAGTACACCGTTGCGATGGCGCGAACCAGCGACCCGAATAGCGCGACGAGTCAGTTCTTTATCAACACCGGCGACAATAGTTTTCTGAATCGTGACGAGGCCGAAGACGGCTACGGTTACACGGTGTTTGGCAGAGTCATCAAAGGAAAGGAAGTGGTCGACAAGATCAATTCAGTGCCAACGCAGGTTCAATCCAACCCGATGTTCCCCGCCATGCTGATGCGTGACGTTCCGGTCGAACCGATCATGATCACCGACGTGAAAATTATCGGCGACAAAGAGGGTTGATTTGGAAAGCAAGCTGCAATGATCTGAGATATAGTGGCGTTCGACTATATGCCGTGATCTAAATGCCGCTGCTAGATCCGTGAGGCAAGAAACCAAGTGCGGCTTGCTCTTGGACTCTTGAAGATGGAAGGGGAACGATTGACTTTCGTAGCGTGGCAGCAGTCGGTGTGCCAGCAGTCGGTGTGCCAGCAGCCGGTGTGCCAGCAGTCGGTATGTCGGAAGAACGCTAGGCGAATGGTCGCAAAGATCGCGTCTCTCTTGATCACCTCTTCTTTCCTCGTGCTTGCCGGGTCTGCTAGACAAACCCACGCGTCCGAAAACGAAGTCCAAAGCGGTATCCGCAGTTTTATCGAAGCGAACTGTGTCGATTGTCATGAAGGCGGCGAAGCGGAGGCGGGGTTAGACCTGGAAACGCTACCGATCGACTTAGACGACCAGACGATTCAAGATCGCTGGATTCAAATTCACGATCGCGTCGCGAATGGGGAAATGCCGCCGAATGATCACGGCGACGTCGGGAAGACCGATCGATCATCCTTCCTGAATTCGCTTGCGGTGCCACTATCAGCCGCTGTCCAAGCGAGGCAGGATTCCACGGGGCGCGGTGTCGTTCGCCGACTAAATCGTGTCGAGTACGAAACGGCGTTGAGTGATCTCCTTGCACTTCCGCTTCAAATTCAAGAACAACTCCCAACCGACGGACGGAAAGACGGGTTCGACACGGTCGGGGCGGCGCTCAACGTGTCGTCTGTGCAGATGGAGGCGTGGTTGGATTCGCTTGATACGGTGTTGGATCAAGCGACCGTTCTCTACGAAAAACCAGAACGGCGCCAATGGAAACTCGATTACCGAGACACCACCGGTATCATGCAGGAATACCGACGGACGGGGCCGTTTCATATCCTGCCTGATGGCGTCGTTTTCTTCGCACCCGAAAAGCACGCGCACCTAAATGCAGTGCTGGACCATTTTACGATTCCGTATTCGGCGATTTACCGCGTCAAGGTGAAGGCTTACGCGATTCGTTCGGATGGCCCGGTCACGTTGACCATTCGAACCGGCGGCCCAGGGCACAGCGAAAGCGATGAAGTTCCAAAGACCTTGCTCGGTCATGTCACGACTCGTACGGGTGAGCCTGAGGTCTTTGAATTTGAACAACGACTCGAGCGCGGGCAGTTCTTTCGCATTTATCCGGCATCGCTTCCCCACATGCGATTCATTCCACAATTGGAAGAACGCCAAAAAGACTATCGTGGGCCGGGGGTCGTGGTTCAGTCGATCGAAATCGATGGTCCAATCATCCAGCAATGGCCACCGGAATCTCATCAGATGCTCTGGAGAGGACTGTCCACAGAACCCATCGCCGATGCAAAACCCAACGCGGATCCCAATGAGCATCTAACGAAGCCGCCGACGCAAACTGCCAAGCCAAAACTGACGCGAGTCAAACCGAACAAACGGGATCCAAATGGCCCTGTTGGTCAATGGCATTACGATCCGAAGCAAGAGGCTGGTGGCGAACCGATTTATCGACGTGCCCGCATTCCGCTACCGCTGCACGCAACAAAACGGTTTGTTGTGGACGATCCTAAAGCGGAAGCGAAGCGGTTGCTGCAGCGGTTCGTGCCGTTGGCTTTCCGACGCCCCGTCGATAGCCACGAAGTTGAACCCTTTGTTTCGCTCGTTCACCGTTGGCTTGATGACGGGGACGATTTTCAAACAGCCATGCGAGCCGGATACAAAGCAGTGCTGGCTGCCCCGGGTTTCTTGTATCACAACGCTAGTTTGCCGAAGGACACAGTTGCTTTACCAAAGGAGACAGGGTCACGCGATTCGATCACGAGAGTGGACGACCACGCGCTGGCCGAACGTTTGTCGTTCTTTCTTTGGAATAGCGTTGCCGATCAGGAGCTACGCGAATTGGCTGACGCTCGAAAGCTTGCTCAAGTGCCAACGTTGCATGCTCAAGTCGAACGGATGCTGGACGATCCGAAGTCCGATCGTTTTGTCGAGAACTTCCTTGATCAATGGCTGGATCTCCGGCAGCTCGACTTTACGTCTCCCGATTCCGCACTCTACCCTGAACACGATCCCGTTTTGCAGTGGTCACTTGCTGAGGAAACGCGACGTTTCTTCCGTGAACTCTTGGACAAGGATCTGAGTGCTAGGAATATCGTTGATTCTGACTTCGCGATCTTAAACAGTCGCCTTGCCGAGCACTACGGGATATCAGGCGTAGATGACATGGTATTCCGCTCGGTCACGCTACCCAAGGATTCGGTTCGCGGCGGAATGCTGACGCAGGGGAGCGTCCTGAAAGTGACTGCCAACGGCACGACGACTTCGCCTGTTGTTCGGGGAGCCTGGGTTTTGGATCGGATCATCGGCAAGCCAGCCAACCCACCGCCACCCGGCATTCCAGCGATTGAACCCGACATCCGTGGTGCCACGACGGTGCGGCAGCAACTTGACCAGCACCGAAGCGTCGACAGCTGCGCGGCTTGTCATAAGAAGATTGATCCACCCGGTGTGGCGCTCGAGAATTTTGATGTCATCGGTGGCTGGCGCTCGCGGTACCGCGCACTCGATCCGGACAAAGCCGACGTGAAAGTCAGCTTCCTTCCCAATAAATCGCTGCCGATCAAGTACACGCTCGGCTTGCCGGTCGATGCGTCAGACCAGTTGGCCGATGGACGTCGGTTTGATGATGTTCGGGAGTTCAAGAAACTCTTGATGTCCGAGCCGGATCAGGTGTCTCGAAATCTGATCGAAAAATTGGTTGTCTACGCGACGGGGGCTTCGGTCTCATTTGCGGACCGCTCTACGGTGGACGACATTCTTGAACAGACACGGTCATCGCAGCACGGACTAAGATCCTTAATCCATGCGATCGTCCAAAGTGATCTCTTTCGCTCGCGATAACGCCAGGACTTGCTCAGATGAAACGTCGAAACCTGCTCAGCGCCGCTGGTGTGACCCTCGCGCTGCCTTTGCTCGAGTCGATCGGTACAACTGAATCGTATGGCGGCAAATTACATGGCGCTGAAACTCCGTTTCGAGAAGACGGTGTCCCCAGGCGGATGGTCTGCATTTGCAACAACCTGGGTTTGCATCTGCCAAACTTTGTTCCCGAAGGAGCTGGGTACGATTGGAAACCGTCACGTTATCTCAAAGAGCTGGAAGCGTTTCGCGAACAGATGACCGTGATCAGTGGTGTGTCGCACCCAGAAGTTGATGGTGGTCACCCAGCACAGAAGAGTTTTTTGACGTGCGCCCCCCATCCCGGCGGAAGTAGTTTCAAGAACACGATTTCACTGGATCAATATGCCGTCGATTTCATCGGTCGCGAGACACGATTTCCGTCATTGGCGCTGTGTGCCAATGGAAACGACACGCTTTCGTGGACCCGAGCCGGAGTGCCCATTCCCGGCGCGACCCGGCCTTCCCAAGTCTTTGCAAAGCTGTTTTTGACGGGCGACGCATCGCAGGTCGACGCCCAAGTCCGCAAATTGCGTCATGGGCAGAGCATCATGGATACCGTGATGGACCAGGCTCGAACGATTGAAAAACAACTGGCAGGTGGCGATCGCGCGAAGTTCGACGAATACGTCACGTCGGTTCGCGAGGTAGAAAAGCAGATGATTCGCCAGCAAGAATGGGAGCGAAAACCTAAGCCCAAGATCAAGGCAAAACGACCCAAAGACATTCGTGACCAAGCGGACGTGATTGGTCGTGCGAAATTGATGTTCGACTTGACCGCCTTGGCTTTGCAGACTGATTCAACACGACTGATCACGATCATGACGGAAGGGTTCTTTGTCGTGCCGCCCATCGATGGTGTGGAAGAAGGTTACCACACGGTTTCGCATCATGGCCAAAACCCCAAAAAACTGGAGCAACTTGCCAAGATTGAAACGGAACACATGAAAGCGTTTGGCGGGCTGCTGGCAAAGCTAAGCCGTTCTCAGGAGCAGGGAGAATCGTTGCTAGATCGCACGATGGTGATGTACGGCAGCAACATGGGCAACGCCAGTAGTCACGACAATCGAAACCTGCCTGTGATCTTGGCTGGCGGTGGATTCAAACATGGTCAGCACCTGGCGTTTGACAACTCCAATAATTATCCACTGCCAAATCTATTCGTCAGCATGCTACAGCGTTTGGGCATTGAAACCGATCGGTTCGCCAGCAGCACCGGAACGATGAAGGGATTGGAAATGGCGTGACGACACGGGTGAAGTGTCCGAAATGCGAGAAGCTCCTGCAGATCCCCGCACTGCAGCACACGGCAGCAAGCGAGGCGCGCCGTGATCCTCACGATGATCCGTTCGGGACCTTGCCTGATCCGCCGGCCGCCTCGGTATCAAGTCAGTTTCCGAGCCAAGTCGCCAAGCGTCGTGGAACCACATCGGCGAGAAAGGGTGTTGTCGGAAGATCAGAAGGAAGGTTTGCAAAAAAAATACGTGGCCATCGGCGCGATTGCGGCCGTAATAACGACCCGAATTTTCTCAGTCAGCTTTACCAAGATTCGCTGCATCAGGTCGTGCGACGGTATGCGGCCACCGCAGAACTGGAAGAGCTTCAAACGAGCCTACCTGAAATTCCCTCAGCTTTGATGTTGGCTCTTGAACAGGAGTTGGAAGGGTTTCACCAACTTCATCGCGTAGGGTTGATGTTTTCGACGGACTCGTAGTGTGTTATCGCTCGCTTAACATTCCTCGGAATTGGTTCATGTTCAAGGGTTTGACAAGGTGCCCGTCAAAACCTGCCTTCTTCACTAGCTCGCGATCATTTGTCTGGCCGTACCCTGTCAAAGCGACCAGAAACAGCCTCTCGGTTTCCGGAGATGCGCGCAGTTGCTTTGCGACTTGGTAGCCGTTTAGTTCAGGCAGCCCAATGTCGATCAAGGCGAGGTCGGGTTGCTGTTGACCGATTAGCTTTAGCCCCGACTTGCCGTCCGCGGCAGAAAGAACGTCGTAGCCTTCCAATTCCAACAGCTTGCTGAGCATTTCTCTGGCATCGTCGATATCTTCGATAATCACGACCTTTTTGATGTTGTTGCTGACTTGCAGGGTGCGTTTAGGAACGGGCACTTGGTCGGCCAACGGTAGACGAAGCAAGAATTGACTTCCTTGACCAATGCCCTCGCTTGCGGCATGGATCGTGCCGTCATGCATCGCTGTGACGGCTTTGACAAGTGTCAGCCCGAGGCCAATCCCACCTTGGCTTCGTTCCAAGGATCGTGGGGCTTGCACAAACATGTCAAAGACCTTGCTCAACATCTCTTGAGAAATTCCTACTCCGGTGTCGCTCACACTTATTTCGGCCGTGTCACCATCACGCGTGACAGCAAGGCGAATGGTGCCGTGGGGCGGCGTGTATTTGACGGCATTACGAAGCAGATTGACGATCACTTGCTGTAGTCGAACAGGGTCACCATTGACAGCCAGGCACTCTTCACAGCTTTGAAGCTGAAAATCAATCTGGCCATCTTTCATCGCGGCGCTGGTCACCACGACGGCTTCGGCGATCGTTTTCCCAAGGTCGAAGACTTCTCGTTTGAGTTCGATTTTTCCGAGTGTAATGCGAGACACGTCTAGTAAGTCATCTAGCAGTCGAGACATTTGTGATGATTGACGGATCAGGATGTCAGTTGCTTGCCCACGGGTTGCGGGATCGTTTGGCGCGGTTTCGATTAATCTCGCTGCATTGACGATTGCGCCCAGAGGGTTGCGAAGTTCGTGCGACAGCATCGCCAAAAATTGATCGCGTCGCTCGATGCTCTCTTGAATTTTGGCTTCCGCAGCGGCTTGTGTCGTGACATCGCGAGCGACTACAGAACCGGCAACCAATTGCCCCCTTTCGTTGCGGACAGGCGAAATGGACATCGATACATGCTTGCTCTGCTCCTCGATCTGGATGACGTGCGTTGGCAGATGCTGTACGCCCGAGTCTGTGGACAAGCGGCCGACAATGTCATCGAGTTCATCATGCAACACGTCCGGTATCAAACAAGCGATCCGATTTCCGATGACATCGTCCCGAAGGCCATAGAGTTTTTGAGCCCCGTCGTTCCAAGTGCGGATGAGACCATCGCGATCGACTCGGAAGATCGCATCGTCGGATTGTTGAACGATTTCTGAAAGCTCGTCCAGGCGGACCTGAGCTTGCTTCAAGCTAGTAATGTCGATCAGCGTCACTACCGCCCCTTCCACGTTGTCACGCGAGACATAGGGGAGTATTCGCATCAAGTAAACACTGCCCTCTCTGTCCCTGACCTCGCGTTCAAAGGGCTTCTCGGAATCAAGGA
The DNA here is from genome assembly GCA_964444105.1 of uncultured Pirellulaceae bacterium. GTDB lineage: Bacteria > Planctomycetota > Planctomycetia > Pirellulales > Pirellulaceae > K23-9. The sequence continues at coordinate 49,439 of CAYUGI010000005.1, read as the reverse complement.
CCTCGCGGATTTCATCAATCAGATCGCTATCGTCAAGCTGGTACGTGAAACTGTCAAATTCACGGCCAATGTCCTGTGGTAACAAGTTGAATATTTTGGCGACGTCGGGCGTGAATTTCCTGACTTTCAAATCGCGATCCAAGAACACCGTGTCGACATGCGTGCTGTTGAGCAGATTGTCCATGTCATCGGTCACTTCGGTCAGTTCCGAAATCTTCCGCTGATGCTCTGCATTGACTGTGAAAAGTTCCTCATTCACGCTGTGGAGTTCTTCGTTCGTACTTTGCAGTTGTTCGTTTGACGCAACGAGTTCTTCGTTCGTGCTCTGCATTTCTTCGTTGGCTATTTGCAGCTCTTCGATGCTTGAATTGAGACTTTCTCTGGCGAAAGCCAATTCACGCTCTAAGCATTCCAATTGTTCGTTCGAATCTGCCTGCGCATCCAAAACGGACTGCTTCGGTTCGATGGCGTTCTGGGACTCGTCAAGATTGAATTCAACGAGAAAGACTTGAGCGGACTCTTTGGCTTTTTCCAGGGGACGCACGCGGAGCAACATGGGTCGGGAGCCCTCCGGCGTGGGATAGACGATTCCGCCGAACTCTACGGTCGCCTTGCTGCGTTTTGCTTTTCGGATCGACGTGGTCAGTGGCACACGGAGCGATGGATCCAGTTGGTCGGCAACGTCTTGGGTCACTCTGCCTTCGATTGGATGAAGGAATCGGCTGCCGCCACCCAGTGTCTGAAGCAGTCGACGGGACTCCGTGATCAGAATTCCGGGAGGCATGTAGATGTCGAGGAGTTGGTCATAGGTCGCAATCAGATCGCGATCGGCCGGTGCCGCCTCGGTCCCACGATCTACCCTGCTGGTCGATCCCGATGGCCTCGGCTGAGGAAAGCGAAGGCGATGGGCAAGGCGAATGTCACGGCGTTTGGTGTAGAGCTTCCACTGTGTATCGATCACCTCGAATTCGTCACTTAGCTCGGCAGGCACTTCGCTGCTCCCAAGCCAGAGCCCACCGCCTACCTTTAACGAAAAATGAAAAAGGCTCAAGACGCGATGTTGCACGCTTGGCTTGAAGTAGATGAACAAATTCCTACACGTTACCAAGTGCAACTTTGTAAACGGCGCGTCGCTCATTACATTGTGATTTGCAAAGACGACGAAACTTCTGATCTTGGGAGAAACCCGGTATCCGTCCGCTTCCTTCTTGAAGTATCGAGCCAAGCGGGTCGCCGAGACATTGCTGACTCGTGATTCGGGGTAGAAACCCTGGCTGGCAATATCGAGTGACGCTTGGTTTACATCGGTCGCAAAAATTCGGCATCGCGTCGGTTTGCCGTGTGCTGTGCAGTACTCATCGATCAACATTGCGATCGAAAATGCTTCCTCACCCGTAGCGGTTGCTGCGACCCAGATTCGTAACTCCTCGTCTTCGCTTAGTTGCTCCATTAACTCGGGGATCAGTGTTTGCTCAAACTTGTCGTAGGCTTCACTATCCCGAAAGAAGCCAGTGACTCCAATCAGCAGATCTTGATGAAGTAGCGAGAGTTCTTTGGAGTCGTTTTCCAAGTTGGAAATGTACGCTTGCAACCCTGAGGATTCGGTCAGCTGGACTCGGCGCTGGACTCGTCTTTGAAGCATGTCCGTTTTGTATTGAGAAAAATCGATCTCATATTCTCGGCGCAATAGCTCGATAACTGAGCTGAGATCTGCCTTTGGACTCTCTTTGTCAAGTGTCAGTTGATGGCTAGATCGCCAAGAAGAAGGATCTTCGGCATACGCATCAATCGTCTCAGCCATTTCGTCGGGTGACAGAATTACATCGACGAATCCAGTTGCTTGCGCAGAACGGATCATTCCGTCGAACGCAGCGCTTTCCTCGGACTGACTGATTACCAGACCACCGGCGCGATGAATGTGTTCGATACCTCGAGATCCGTCACCCCCGGTACCCGACAGGATGATGCCGATCGACCGCCCCAACCTATCTTGCCCGAGCGAGCGAAATAGGAGATCGATGGGCAGAAAGAACTCTTCGCTGGTGTCTTTGTCCGTTACCAGCAATCGGCCTTCGGCCACGATCATTTGCTTTCGCGGTGGCAGCAAATAGATGTGACCTGGGCGGATCGCAGTGTCTTGCTCGGCCAGAATGATGGGAAGTGTCGTCTGTCGTGCAAGCAGCTCACCCATCATCGTCTTGAAGTCTGGCGAAAGATGCTGCGCGACCACAAATGCCATTTTGGTATCGCCTGAAACAGCCGCGAAAAGCTGCTCCAGAGACTCCAGGCCACCAGCTGACGCGCCTATACCGACGACGTAAGACGGCTCATGGCACTGTGTGCCTTTGAAAATCGATTGCGTGCCTTCGGGAATCGTCCGCATTTTGCGACTCGTATCTGCTGTTTTGATAGGAAAACGCCGTCGAGCTACTTCCGCCAACAAATACACGCGCTCGCGCCGCTCTGCAGAGTCGACTATCCCCCCAACAGGGAAATCTCCTACATAATGTGAGTATGCGTACACTGCCAGGGATTACCGCAATTAAATCCGACATAATTAGTGTACGGGTGTTAGGTACCTGGCCAGAGGATAACCAAACCCCGCATTGCCCCCATTCTGCGGTGATGCCAGCGGCTTAGGAGACTTGCGGGAGTGGCGGTGGCAAAAGCTGGATGTCTTTGCGGTCATGAACTGTCATGTCCTACAGGCGTTAGTATCGCTATGAGTGGCGAGTGAACGTCAAAGTCATCGACTTTCTCTGGTGGCATTGTCTGCGACCAGAGATTTGCGAAGTAGCTTGAGGCCCTGACTCGCATCTTTTGCCCGTTCATTGTTTTCTGCCCACTTCGCATTCGGTTCCGATGCTTCGCGTTGCCTCACTCTTCTACTCGGTCGTCCGTCGTCTGCAGGTCATCGATGTGACTCAGTTGATGCACCTAGCTGCCGATGACAGTGATAAGGTTGGCGTCGCAGAATCGATGTCTTCGTCGGGCTACAGCATCCGAACCGTCCAAGAAGACGAACTGACTTTGCTGTTGGAGGAAAATCGTGTCGACAAAGCGGTGGGAGATCCGAATTCGCTGCGTGATCCTCGCCGCGTTTTGGTCGCTGCGTTTTACGGTGAGCAAGTTGTTTCGTTTTTGTGGATCGCCGATGAAGCGGTTGATAGTCGAGACAACTACAGTCGCTCCGAGCACTTGGGCACGTCGATCGGCATGCCCGATGGAACGGTGTTTCTTTACAACGCTTGGACGATGCCCGAGCATCGCGGCAAACGGTTGATTGCCGCTCTGCTTCGTTGGACCACTCAGCATCGCGTTTGCGGTGCAAGATCTTGCTTGACGATGATCGACTGGACGAACCAAAGTTCGATTCGTGCGTTTGAATATCTTGGCATGAAACGTCTCGGATGGGTCATTCGGCTCGGACGCGGAAAATTGCAGTTCAGCATCGTTCCAAGCAAAGCCAAGGCGTTTGGCCTGCAGGTCGCCCAAGAAGCTCCCGGTATCAAACTCGCGTGGTAGATCGAATGCGGATTTAGAGGGTAGCAGGCACAGTCCGTGTGCCGCCCGCCTGCGGTGCTGAGAAGTTGGCTGAAAAAGAGAGTGTGCTTGAGGCGGGCGGCACCAGGGATTGTGCCTGCAACATTGCTGCTGCCCTACTTTTTTTGCCTTCGATCGCGCGGCTTAATTCAGCTTGTCCAACGCGGCACTACTATCGCCGAATCGATCGGTCTGCGCTCCCATCTGCTGCATCATCCATAAGTACAAGTTGCAAAGAGGGGTTCCATTCTTGTACCGCACGTGTCGTCCCGTCTTCACTTTGCCGCCCGCATTGCCTGCCAGCAGTATCGGCAAGTCGTCATGGTTGTGGCGGTCGCCGTCGCTGATTCCGCTGCCGTAGATGATCATGCTGTTTTGCAAGACCGTGCCGTCGCCTTCTCGAATCGCACTCAGTCGTTCCAGCAAGTAGGCGAATTGATCAATCTGGTAGCGGTTGATTTTGGCGATCTGCTCTTGTTTGTGTTCACTTTTACCGTGATGCGAAAGTTCGTGGTGGCCTTCGCTCACACCAATGTCACCGTAGCTGCGGTTGCTCCCCGCGTTGGCGAACATGAACGAAACAATTCGCGTGCTATCGGTCTGCATGGCAAGTGCGATCAGGTCCATCATCAATTCGCTGTGCTTGTCCAATTGCCTGGGCACGCCTTTGGGACGGGGGTAGTCAGGCACGCCGTCTTCACCCACGCGTAGCATCTCTGTGGTACCAAAACGTCGTTCAACATCGCGCACTGAGTAAAGGTATTCGTCCAGCTTACGTCGATCGACCGCTGGTAGGACGCTGTGCAAACGCTTGGCGTCGTCAAGCACAAAGTCCAGAACGCTCTTGCGATACTTCTCGCGGACAGACTTTGCTTGGCGCGTTTGCTTGACGCTATCGCCACCAAAGAGCCGGTCGAAAAGCGCTCCAGGGTCGATCTCTTTGGCCATCGGGTTGTTGGGGCCTCGCCAAGACATGTTCGACGCATAGGCACAGCTATAGCCACTGTCACAGTTTCCCGCCTGGGAACTCGTTTCGAGTCCCAACTCCAGCGAGGCAAACCGAGTCGCGCTGCCCACCTGCTGGGCCGTCGCCTGGTCGACAGAGATCCCGTTTTCGATATCCGCCCCGTTTGTTTTTCGCGGATGGGCTCCCGTTAAGAAGGCCGCAACGCTTCGCGCGTGATCACCACCGCCGTCACCGTGCGCTCTGGCACCATCAAGCGTCAAGCCGCTCAAGACGTTGAACTTGTCTTGGTGATCCTTCAATCGCTCGATCGTCTTAGAGAGCTTGTAACCACCGCCTTCGTCTTTGGGAGTCCAATCGGGCATGTGTGCTCCGTTGGGGACATAGAAAAAACCCATTCGCAGCGGTGTCGCATCTTCGCCAGCAGCGGCGGCTAACAATCGCGTTGGCGACATGACGTTCAACAGCGGCAGGGCCAAGGTGGTGCCAAGCCCGCGCAGTAGGGTTCTTCGGGAGAGTGTTTTGCAGTTCATTGCTATTCCCGGAATCCTTGTTTCTGGAAGGGATCACTTTGAATAATCGCAGCGATCAGATAGGCGAATTTATAGTCGTAGCGTTTAATATTGGCGACGATCTTATCGATAGCGCACTTGTCGTAATACTCCGTGCCGCGACCGAGCGAATAGATCAGCATTTTTTCTGTCAAGCAGCGCACGAATTGTTCACGACGGGTGGTTGAGAGCACACGGCGTAAGTCGGCCGCACCCTTAAACTGAGTCCCGTCAGGGAGCTTGCCGCTTGCATCGACCGCATCCTTGCCATCGTGATCACGCCAGAGCCCGACCGCGTTAAAGTTCTCCAATGCAAAACCAAGCGGGTCCATGACATTGTGACAGGCCGCACACGCTGGGTTCTCGCGATGTTGCTCCATTCGTTCACGCAAAGTGCCAACCAACTTGCTCTTTTCCAATTCTGGCACGTCGGCCGGAGCGGGTGGCGGTGGCAGGTTCAACAAGTTGTCCAATATCCACTTGCCACGTTTCACCGGACTGGTGCGTGTCGGGTTGCTAGTGACTGTTAAGACACTCGCGTGTGTCAACAGTCCGCCACGCTGAGTTCCCTTAAGCGAAACCCGACGAAAGTCCTTCCCCTGGACTCCGCGAATTCCATAGTACTTCGCTAGCGGTTCATTGAGGTAGGTAAAGTCGGCGTCAAGTAACTCAGTGACAGGACGGTTGTCTCGCATCACTCCAAGAACAAAGTTCAACGTTTCACGCCGCATCAACTGGCGGATTTCGTCGTTGAACGTGTGATAAATCCGAGTGTCAGGATCGACGATATCAAGGTTACGAAGTTGCAGCCACTGAGAAGCAAAACTCTCCACAAAACGACTGGAGCGTCGGTCGACGATCATGCGACCTACTTTGTTAAGCAATAATTTCGGATCGCGAAGGTGGCCGTGCCTTGCCATCTGTAGCAATTCAGCGTCCGGCATGCTGCTCCAAAGAAAGTAGGAGATGCGTGTCGCCAGTTCATAGTCGTTGACGACTGGTAGCCTTCCCGTGCTGTCGGGTGATCGCGGCTGTTCGACGCGAAACAGAAAGTGCGGAGAAACCAAAATCGCTTGCAGTGCTACTTGGATCGATTCCTCATAGGTGCCCCCATCACTGCGAACCGACGCAGCCAAGTCCACTAACCTTTTGACTTCATCGTTGGTGGCGGGCCGTCGAAAGGCGCGGCTTGTCAGTCTCGCCAACACTTGCGCGGTGGCGGACTGGACCGTTACCTTTTCGCTAGGTTCAACGAATATCAGTTTCCGATGACTGTCCGGCAAATCACTCTCGCTGCGTTGGAGCAACTTACGTTCTTCGCCATGAAGATACACGTGGTAGAGGTGAAAGTTGCGATCGACTTTGTTGGCGACGTAAAAGTCGTTTAAGAACGAGATCTCGATTTTGCGTTTACCGCGTCCCAAGTGAAACTCGATTTCGTATTCTTCTTCGGTGCTCGAAGGAATCTCGACTACCTTCTTGGTAATGCCGGTCTTGATTTCGATTTTGACGGGGTCGTCACCGCCTTGATCGCCTGCCGCGGTCAGCGACAACCGATACATGCCTCCAAAAGGCACCTGGACTTCCATGCCGACCGTGCCATTGCTGGCCATCGTCAAACGGCCATCACCAACGTAATCCTCTGCACCCACTAACGAGCTTGCTGCGAAACTGGTTTCAAAAATCTCAGGCGGCGGTGGCGTGTAGATTGCTTGGCCCGTGATGTACTCAGCAGCGTCCAGGTATTTTTCAAACAAAATGGGTGGCAAAGACATCACGTCGCCGATGTTATCGAAACCGTAGCCAACGTCATCGCCAGGAAATCCTTCAGCCGGCTCGTAATCGACTCCGGTCAAATCGCGGATCGTGTTGCGGTATTCGTGACGATTGAGACGTCGCAGGGCTACCTTACCCGCATTGGGGTTTTGCACGCAGTTGACCGCATTGGCCAAGCCATCGATCAATTGCTCCATTCGCTTTCGCGATGCGGCATCCATCGTCTCACCATCCTCGGGCGGCATCGACCCGGCGCGCACATGGTTCAGCGCGGTAACCCAGAGCTTGCGATTTTTCAGCACCGCGACGGCTGAATTATCATCTTCCAGGGAAATGTCACTGCCCGAATCATGGCAGTCAAAACAGTAAACGCGTAGAAGCGGAACTAACTGTTGTTGAAACGCTGCTTCGTACCGCGAGTCCTCGGCCAGGCAGGGACTGAAGTCGCCGCACACGACGAGCAGCAAGCAGAACATAATCCGCTCGGGTAGATGAATTGGCATCGAAGTCGCGGCTGGATGATAAGATGAGAAGGCGTCAATCGATCGACTGACGCCACTCATCTTACTCGACCCGTTGGCTTGGCGGTGAAGCACGAAGAGATCGATGGGATCGGCAAGCATTTCGACCGCTTGCGTCGTTAGTTTCCTCGGACACGACTAATTGAATTGGAAGATGCCGGTGTTTTCGTTGGGGCCAATTGAAGTCTTGATTGTCGCAATTTTGGTTGCTGGCGTTCCAGGTGTCATCTGGTCGTGGATCGACGCGTCGCAAGGTTTGTTCCGACCGTTCAGACGTCCAAGCCAGATTGCCGCTGTGTTGTCTGCCCTCGTGATTCCATTCTTCTTGCTTTATGGATACACCGTTCTGGGGGTTGCGGTTCTGGTCGTTGTGTTTGTTCTTGCCTGGGTGGCCTCTCTGCTGGGCTATGCCCTGGGGCCTGCCCCCTCGAAACGCCGGCAAATATCGCATCCAGAAATTTCGGAATCGAATTTTGACTCAACAAGGGCGCCTGTCGAAACAGGCAACCCCTATCAGCCGCCTGAGTCCTAGCAATCGCCGCCGTTTAGTTTGCTTCGATGGAGTCAAAGAACCAGTCTTTAAGCGGCTCGCCTGCTTGATCCTGAGCTTGCAGAACTGAAAACAGATAGATTTTCGTTCCCTCCGCGACGCATTTTGCGCTGAGGTGGCGAGGGATTCCAACATCCAAAAATTCGATGGTTGCTTGATGCGCTGGTTTTCCCAGCAAAGTACATGTGGATGAATGAACCACGTTTCCGTCGACTGGCTTAGCGAGCCCTTCGACCATTCTCTTGATGAACTTCGGGTCGTCCGAAGGTCGAGCCGCTGGCCCCAAGTCAAGTGAAACCATCAGGTATTCCGTGTTCCCTTTGGACACGACCGCGCGGTAAGCGATGCCAGGACCGCCATCACGTTCCGGCTTGACCGGAGCCCAGTATGCAAAGGGCATCCCTGGTGGAGTGAATTTCACCCAGCTGTTCGGCCGGCTTCCCTCGGCGCCTTTGGGCAAGCGGGATCCGGCACCGGCTTCGCGAACGAAATCGGGGAAAAACTCGATGAAGAGATCTTGCTCTTCGTTGTTCAGGAAGCTCCAGGTGGACTTTTTGAGGTGCGCATCCAAATCATTCTCTGCGATTTCCATGGCTCGACGATGTTGTTCGGCATGTTTCGCAGCGGTCGCTCTGCCAGCACCCTCGCCTATGCGGCGTGCGACTCCCCCGATTCCAAAACCCCCAAGACCAATACCACGGCTATATCTCGGCTGGTACTCAGGTTCCCTGGCACGACTCTCTGCGGCTTTCATCAGAAACTCATTGTCGTCGATCTTCTTGTTCAGGCGTTTCGCTTCACTTGTTTCACCGGCCTTCTTGAATGCGTGCTTGTACGCCAGCTTGGCGGCATTCAGTCGGTCACGGCGAAGGTCATCTGCCGACCGCGTCGATTCTTGTGCTGTCAGCGATGTTGACGCCGCCAGAACGAGCGTTATTGCGATCAAGTGAATGAGTGGACGAAGTTGCCCGTGTTTTGCGGCGTAATTCATCGAGTTGGCTTTATCTGAGTAAGGAAAGGGTTGGCCGATACAAAGGAAACGCGAGAGCGTTAGCCTCCAGACAAAGAAACGCGACCAGCATCTTCACAAACTCGCTGCAACGAGAGAACGATATCACGCCAGTTCGCCGCGACGCCGTCTCGCAGCCAACCAACGGCGAGTCGTTCGGTCCCGATACACCTTCCAACTCATTCCCGCCGATTCAAACACACTTCGGTGGTCGTGCCAGACAATTCGCCTTGCGATTTGAAACCCCGTGGTTTCGGCAACATTGGCGATCGCCTTGCGTGGGCCACTCCAACTGTCGGAAAGATCGTTTGCTTGATTCTGCTGAAAGACGACGTGTGATCGCTCATCACGCAAGATTCGTTGGCAGATCGCTTGCAACGTCGGTGAATCGGTCGATCGCATCAATGCAAGGTAGTAAACCTGTGCCAAGATTTCGGCGGTCAACAAAACCATCACCGAAGTTCGTAGGCCAGCCAACTGGCGGACACGGCGGAACCACTGGTTGGACCATTGTTTTTTCAGTAACGGTTCGCCTTCTTGCTGAAGGAATTTTCCCAGCCACGCCGCGTGGCAGTTTTCCTCCTGTAGAAATAGCTTTAATGCAACGAGGTACTCAGCATCGCCTCCTTGGTCGATCCAGTTTTGCGCAGCCCAACAGATGTGGCGTCCCTGACCGCTTTCACCCAACTGGAAAGTTTGGATCGAAGCAATCACGGACTTTTTCTCCGCCTGGCTCAATTCTGAAGTGTCCGACCAGGGAATCGTGGGCGGATGGTCCATGTTATCACGAAAATACTCGGACCATTGGCGATTGCTCCACTCATGGCACCATGTCTTGTCGCGGTGCATTCGTTTTTGGCGCAAGGTTGTTAGACGGTTCAATTCCTGTTGAACTGCGTCGATCGTGTCGTCGGGGGTTGAGGTGCCAGCTGTGAGCCCAATTCGATCGTGGCCAACCAACCAAGCACGGTCCAGGTCCGCTGGCGATTGAACGTGATACGCCTGGACATCGTTTGTTAGGCATCGCTGCACGAGTCGCCGCGTATTGTTGGAGTTCTTTCCGCCAACGACGATCACTAAATTGACCTGCTGGCAAAGTTTGTCGATTGCGTTTTGTCGCTGTCTTGTGGGACGGCAAATGGTATTGATCCATCGAATCGTCGCCTCTGGGTTTTGATTGGCAATCTCGGTGCGGCACTGCTCGGCTAAGTCATCTGGGATGGTCGTCTGACTAATGATCCCAATGTTTGTTGCTTCGTAATCGATGACATCCGTAGCCGTACGTACTACCGCGCAGCGATCTTTGGGTAGATCTTCGACGATGCCCTGCACCTCGACGTGCTGCGGATTGCCGATCACAACGACGTAGTAGGATCGATCGATCAGCCCCATCGCAGCTTGATGAACACGACGCACCAGTGGGCAAGTCGTGTCGATCAACTGCTTGCCTGCTTCCTCCAAAAGAGTGCGACGCCGATCGCTGATCCCGTGTGCCGTCACCATCACAGCTGGGCGATCGGGCACCGAGTGCCGATGAGTTTCGTCGATGAGTTGGTATTCGAGGCGACGAAGAGAATCCGTCACGTCGGTGTTGTGGACGAGTTCACCGTAGATGGATGTGTCTTGCGGATTTGGCAACGCCTGGGCCACAGCGACCGCGTCCCTGACTCCGAAACAAAACCCCATGTGTTCTGCGCGTATGATCTGCACCATGGTATTCCTCGCTTGTAAAAAGCTTTGCAACGCAAAGCTAAGGGCTAAAAAAATTCGTTACTCGCCAGCAAGACGATTCGTGCGTCGCTGCTTCTTGCCAACTTCTGTTCCCATCTGATTCTGCGCGTCACCGATCACCCGCTGTAGTTCGCTGAGATAGCTCAAAAAACGGTCGCGACCTGCCGCGGTCAAGAAACAGGTGGTTTGAGGGCGACCACCGGATTCGTCCCGCTGCAATCGCACTAGCCGAGCATCGGTAAGGTGTTTTAAGTGACGATTCAAATTGCCGTCGGTCAGGTCGCACAGTTGCTTGAGTTCACCAAATGACAAGCCTTCTTCTGCGCCAGCCAAGCACGTCAGTAAACCGAGCCTGGCTTTTTCGTGCATGACACGATCCAGCCCGTCGTAAGAAAAACGTCCCGAGGAGCCTTGAGGGCTCGGTGCCTTGGATTTCTTTGCCATCAGTTGGTGCTCCGATCTGTCACTGAGTGAGTGCCAAGCATCAAAACGGCTGCCAAGCCTTGTCCGACGCCAAACGGAATGGCCATCGTCATCGCGTGCAACTCCCAAGGACCTTGACCAAGCATCAAAACCGCCAGCCCACACGCGACGTACCAAAGTCCCGCCAACTGAAGAGAACGCGGAAGAAGTGTCGATGCCGAATAGATCCCCAATCCCAAGATGACGGACCACAGCCCGGGCAGCACCCAGGTGATTTCTCTGGCAGTGAAATAGATGATGGCTGTTAGGCCGGCTCCAACGCATATCGCTGGCGAAAGTCGTGAGAGAACGTCGAGCGTCAAACGCCGAGTCCTGACGGTTCGATCACGGTAATACCGCAATGTCATATCAGCCAAGACGATTGCCAAAGCGAGACCCGCGACTCCGATCCAAAGCGTCAGAAAGGCCGCCTCAGGATTTGCGGAATGCGACGTCAGGCGATTTTGCAACGCCGCAGCGGCCAACGCGACTGCGCTGGTCAGTCCAGTTGGAAATGACCGCAGGCCGTCAAACGTATTGGTGCGATCCGCGGCAGCAGAGATCGCATCAAGATGCTCGAGTGCTTCGTCAAGTTTCATTTCGTTGGCTCTGGCGTGACAAAAACGCAATGCTTTGCATTGCAAAGTACACTCGCCCGAGGGCGAAGTCAAGCCTTTTATTCGCAACCAAAGAAACCGCTCCACGCTTTTGTGATGCACAGGCCGACTTAGAATGTCCGACCTTGAAGGAGTCCGAGCCGAACCATTGAATCAGAATCCCCGGAAGCATGCCGTGCCCAGCCACTTTGTTGAAACCCGAGCCCGCAGTTTGTCCAAGACCGTTCTTTGGCGGTGCATGGCAGTGTTGAATAGCTTCACGATACTGACTTGGATGCCCGAGAGCCGACCCATCATCTACGCGATTGCGATGAATGTCACCGGGTTTGTCTTGTTCTACTTCTTCGAACGAGGTTGCAACCTAGTGCGATGGGGAAGAATGCCCACAGAGTCCGAGAATTCGGTTGGCCGTTGAGTTTGGGCGCATTGGCACGACACCTCCGTTGGGGGCAACATCGGCAAGTGGATTCCGCTAATTTCGATGAACCGCTTTCGCGTCAATCGTGAAGCCATCGTCACCGGGGCGAGCGTCGTTATGAAACCCACCTGACTGCTCATTTGTTCCTGAGCCAAAAACGCTAGCAGGACTCGCGCCGCCCACGTTGACCTGAAATCCACGCACGAATCGCGATAGGACAAAGCGTCGAATCAGAGCCCTGCTGGGAGGAATCAACAAAGCGAATCCCAGGACATCGGTGATCAAACCCGGTGTCAACAATAGTGCAGCGGCGAAAACGATCATCAGGCCATCTTGAATTTCTTTGCTGGGGGCGCGGCCTTGGCTGAGCGCTTCTTGAAATCGAAACCAAGCCATCGCACCTTCGCGGCGTGCCAGCCAGGACCCCAAAATTCCCGTGCCGATGACAAGCAGAATCGTAGCGCCCACACTGGTCGCCTGCGCTACTTGTAGCAACAGATACAACTCAGCGAGTGGAATGACGATGAAGGCCGCTAAGAGCCGAAAGAACATATTTTTTTCCAGTTTCGTATTGTCGGAGGAATCGCTTGATGGTTACGCCAACCTGGCATCTCCGACCCAGGTAAACTAACACTGACGCAGATTTTGTGCCAATCAGTAAGAGCCCTTGAGAATCAAATTATGCCGCAGAAACACGCCAACAATCGCTTATTCACGGGATTCGTGATAATCACGGCCTTGTTCGCCCTCACATTCAGTACAGCCTTGATGCCTGAAAGTGCTGGGCAGGACGGCACCGAAAAGCAGGCCGAAAGCGACCAAACCGAGGGCGCTGATTCACCCGTCAAAAAAACGCGAGCCCTGCTAGTCACTGGCGGATGTTGCCATGACTACCAAAATCAAAAACGCATCATCAGCGAAATGCTGTCGACCCACGTTGGCAATATCCAATGGACGATTCTCCAATACGGTGACAAACGAGAAATCCAACCTGATGTCTACAAGAGTGGCGATTGGATCGAAGAGTTTGACATCGTTGTTCACAACGAGTGTTTTGGTGGTGTCACCGATGGCGAATTCGTTAGCGGCATCGTGGATGCGCATCTGAAGAGCAAAGTACCAGCGATTGTGATTCACTGTTCGATGCACTCTTACCGCAAGGCTCCCACGGCCGACGCATGGCGATCACTGCTGGGTGTCACCAGCGTGCGTCACGAAAAGAAGAAGCATCCCTTGAAAGTCACACCGACCGAAGCTGGCAAGTCTGACCCGATTCTCGCTGCCATCTCTGACCAATGGATGACCCCCAACGGAGAACTTTATATCATCGAAAAGGTCTGGCCAGCGACGACAGTTCTTGCAACGGTATACAGCGAAGAGACAAAGAAAGACGAACCCGTGATTTGGAAAAATGAAATCGAGGGCGTTCGCGTGTTCGGAATCTCACTGGGACACCACAATGAGACGATGGAAGACGAGACTTATCAGTCAGTCTTAGCTGGTGGTTGGAAGTGGGCGTTAAAAATGCCCGCGCAGTAGTAGTTCAGCAAACGAACAAAGGCAGAAAACGCTGTTGCTTCCAACGCGTATATCGACGGGGCGATCCGGTCGCCTTCATGGCCAGATTTGGCGGAGCAAGACCGTGCCGGTCCGGCGTGTCTTGCTGTGCGTGCACGGGTTGGGGGACCACGGTGGAAGTTTTGCACGTGTTGCCGAGCATTTCACCACCCAAGGTTGTCTCGTAGCGGCAATGGATCTTCCTGGGCATGGCGAGTCGCCTGGCCCACGAGGCAAAGTCGAATCCTACGACAGCCTGCTAGATGATATCGCTCACTTCCGCGTCTGCTTGAGCGAAAGCGATCCAGGTCTGCCTCAGCTGCTACTTGGTCACAGCATGGGAGGCAACTTGGTGCTGAACTACGCGCTGCGAGCGGACGAATTTGTTAGTTGCGATTCCGATCTGATTGGCCAAGTCCTCTGTGCTCCCATCTTGTTGCCAAAGAATCCACCTGCGCGACCACAGATTTTCGCGGCATGGATTACCGGACTCGTGCTACGTGGATTTTGCCTGACGAAAACAGTGCCCGTAGAAAAACTGACCAGAGACCCGCAAATGGTCGAAGCGATACAGGCCGACTCGCTGCGTCACAGTCGCGTCTCTCTCTATTTGGCAACACAGATTTTGTCTCAGGGACGCTGGGCCCTGGACCACGCACGCGGCTGCGTGCTTCCGACTTTGGTTTTGGCTGGCACGGACGATTCGCTGATTGACACCAGCGCCTGCGGTAACTTGGCTCTAAGAATGGGGAATGCAGCGAGTTCAATTGACTTCCCAGGCATGCGTCATGATCTGCTCAACGACATTGGGCGAGAAAACGTCATCGCCGAAATGAACCAGTGGCTTCAGGCAATTTGACTACCTTACGGCGGTCAACGACGCGATAAGGTGCTTGCCGTCAGGCGTGACGACTGGATCTCGCGCTCCCACGTCATCGGGGAACCGCGCGAACTCCATCACTTCGGCTTCTGCGCTGACACCAATCCAAGCGGGAATGGTGCGGCCACCCTCGACACCCGTGACCAACAGGTGCAAGCCATCGGGATGCCAGTCGAATGAAAGCCCGTGGGCGACTTGTGTCGTTTCTTTGTCAGAGATCAGCTTGAACCTTGCGCCTTCATCAACGTTGACAATGGCAGAAGCGGAGCCGCCTCGTTTCAATTGACCACCGAACGCAACCTTACGTTCTTTGGTTTTACACCAATCGAAATGGTGGACCAGCGACTTAAATGGTGATTGCTGGCTGGAGAAGACAGTGCGTGTTTTGCCTGTATCGAAGTCATACAGACGCAGGCAATTCTTCTCGACCTTCGTTCCATCCGCGTCCATGCCGCCGAAAAAAACGAGGGACTTCCCATCAGGTGACCACCTGGCTCCCCAGGCTCCTTGATCGGCAATCATTCGTTTGTTCGTTCCATCAACATTCATGACCCAAATGGATTGTCCTTTGGCGCCGTCAGCCTTGGCTGTCTTTTGAGGCCGGCTGACAACCATCTGTTTTGCATCGGGCGAGAAACTGGGCATCACGCCATCACTGACGTTTCGCGCACCCGTTCCATCAAAATTGACCACGATGATGCGTGCGGTCTGCCAGTCTGCGCCGGCTGTCCAAGCGTCGTAGGCAACCAGTTTTCCGTCCATCGAGACATCGGGCGTGCCTTGCCGATCAAATTTTTGACGCAGCTGATCGTCGGCCACGAGCGGACGGATGGGTGTGCCATCAGCATCGCACACGTGTAACACCATGCGACTGAAATTCTGGCGATCCAGATCGAGCTTGGCCGGTTCTTGTGCGACTAAAAACTGCACGCTTGCCAACATCAGCGTCGTCACAATTGCGGCAGCGCCGATTTGGCTCTGGCGTTTATTTCTCATCGATTCGCCCTCATAGAAATTCTCGTCCAATAGGGACAAGATTGTATCGCATGGCGATCGGGCGATTACGACGTTCCGCCAGGCAAAGATGGGAAATCTAAGTGGGGAAAGTCGTTGGGTGATGCAGTTGTACTCAAGAAACTGGACTGGTTTGCGGCGGCATGTTGGCCGAGGCCTCGTGCGATTTGGACAAAACTCAGTACCGAGTACCCGCCGAAGTTCTTGCCCATCGCCTCCTGTAAACCCACTCGGGTAAGGTCACTAGATAAGTTCAGTTGATCCAACATTCCGATAGACACTGTACCGGTCTGTTCCTGCATCGTATTGAAATCGGCCAAAATTTTGTTGAGGGCAGGCTGCTGTTTCAGACGCAAGAATTGGTCGCGTGCATTGCGCCAGAAGGCTGTGTCAAACTGTGAGCCAGCAGCGTAGTGCCAAGCGATGAAGATCGATACTTTGACGAGCGTGTCTTCGTGAATTCGATTGATGCGGTCCGATGCCAACGGAGTCGGCATGCCTTGCTGGATCAAACGTCGCCAATGCGAGAGAAGTTGCAACTGCAGTGTGATGACGCCGATCGCGGTCGCTTCGAGCGGTTCCATGAACGAAGCGGTGTTTCCAATATGCAGTACGCGCCCGACGAAGACATTGCGTCTGCAAAAATTTGGAAACGACAGGTTGCGAAGTGGCGTGACATCCCCCGTCTTTTCTTGCCTGAGAAAGTGACTGAAGTCGCGTTCTGTTTCGGTTTCTGTAGAGGTCTGATTGTTGTAAACGTAGCCGTACGAAGTTTCATTTTGCAGCGGGATGCTGAAAATCCAGCCCAGCGGACGTGCCACCGCTCGGGTGACATTGGAATCGACGACCACAGGAGACTTCGTCACCAAAGCACTAGTCGTTGTGATCCAGTCGAAGCTGTGCCGTTCGATCTGGGCGTCAGCGGGAAATCCGCGTGCATCAATCACTAAGTCGGCTTCGATTTTCTCCATACATGCGGTGACGACTTCGACACGGTCATCAAGTTCGTGAATGCACTCCAGCGAATCATCGACCCGCTCACACTGACTCACGCTGCTGAGCAACTCGGGTAGCCTAGCGGCGGAAAAATGAACCGCTTGCTGTGAACGCGGGAGAAACTCGTGCTCGAATTTTGGCTCAGACGATCCCCAGCCTTCAAATTGAAGGCCTCGTTTTGGTGTTGCGCGGCAGTATTCGGTCAGATCGTTCTGCGAAACGCCTACCGAGGCGAGCCATTTCAAGAAGTCCGGCGTCGTGCCTTCGCCCACGCCGATCGTTGGGCGGCTGCTGTCGAAAAGGTGAACTAATTTTGCGTCAGGCCAGTGGTGGGAGAGGTGAGCCACGGCCATGTGACCGGCTGTGCCACCGCCGACAATTACAACACGCATCGATCTGCCCAATCGTGGATGCCAAGAATTTGCGTGCCTGAAAGACAATTTGTTTCCAGACGTCCCAACAGACTATTTGGTTAGCTTCGCAGTTCGCTGAACACCGTCGATGAGTTTTTCGGTCATACGAGCACGGTACTCCATCAAGCTGGTTGCGCCTTGGAATCCAACCACGGTTTCGTCCCAGTCAAGTTGTTTGCTGAGCATGTGGCCGTTGTCGATATCGAAACGGATTTCACCATTGCTCAGCTGCTGAACCACCTGGGCTTTGACGGATTCGTCGTCGATTGGTGTCAACGGTTCGCTGCGGATCGAAAGCGTGGCAACGCCCGTTTTTACTTTTTCCAGCGTGTAAAGTTCGCGGATTTTGATCGGCTTGACCAAACCATCTTCGGTTCGCGTTTTGATTTCGCGTGGTACTGCCCAAGAGTCACCAATCGCGATGGCTTTCTCAGGGAGGGCCAACGTCAATGAGCCCATTCCCAGTGAAGCCTTTGTGCCGCCATGGTTTTCTCGCGTCGTCTCCTGACCGCGTGGGTTGACCGTCAATGTAGACAGCTTCTCGCCGATCTGTTCGGCGACTCGTTGGAAAATTGCAGGTGCTTCTTCGCCGCTATCGCTATTCCAGCGAGCCTCTTCTTTGTCGCCTTGTTGCTGCGTCATGTTGACGCTGTCGATGATATGGTTGAACGTCGCTTCGTCTCCCTCGACTTTGGTGACGTCCCAGTGTCGATGGCTTACGGTGTGAACCTGAGTGATTTCTTCGCTGCCGTTGACGCGAGTTTTCGTCTTCGCAACATGCGTCACTTCGTAGTGCAATTGCTGTGCGGGCTGAAGGTTATAACGCAGCAAGTAGGTAGCCTGATCGCTTGTCAGCTTGCTGGCCTCGTCGGCAATCGTTGGCATTGCCAGAACAAACGCCGCAATCATCGGCAGTATCAGTCGGTTCACAATCAGGGTCTCCCTACGCATGGTTCAAAAACGACTTGGGAGTGTGAAACTCGCAGAATCACCGATTGGTGGCAAGAGAAGTTCTGAAGCTCCAGGCAACTGTTTGAGACAGCTGCGGGCTTCTAGGGCTTTTGTTTTGGCGCCACGCTTCCACCCCAACCCAGTTTGTCTCGAAGCGTTCGGTAGTCGTTTTGCCCAGGAACCGATAGCATTCGGAAACTGCTAGGTGCCCGTTGGATTTTGACGCGGTCACCTTGCTGAAGGCTATCAATGATCCGGCCATCGGCGACCACGCTTGTCGATTCCAGTGGCTCGTTGACGGCCAGTTCCAGTTTGGTGTCGCCAGAATCGACTAGCGGACGGTAGGTCAGCGTGTGGGGGCTGATTGGCGAGATAACCATTGCGTCCAAGTTGCGCCGCAAGATCGGGCCACCAGCGGAAAGGTTGTGCGCGGTGGAGCCAACAGGCGTCGCCACGATCAGCCCATCGCAGCGATACCGCGTTGCCAGATTTCCGTCGGCATACAGATCGATGTCCAGGATTGTGTAGGGAGGTCCGCCCAGGATCGCGATCTCGTTCAGCGCCAGTTGTTGGCGAATTTCCTCGCCACCACGAATAAGCCGTGCATCGAGCATTAAGTGATCAACAACATCGAAACCGCCGCAGCAAACACTTGGCCAAGCATTGATAAAGTCGTCAGGCGACAAAGCTGCCAAGAAGCCCAGGTTCCCGCAGTTGATTCCCAGAACAGGTGTTTGCTTTTCACCCATTTGCCTGGCTGATTGCAAAATGGAGCCATCACCTCCAAGCACGATCACCAAGTCTTGATCAGTAGTCTGAAAATCGTGAGCAAAGTCCAAGTCTTCGACAACAATTTCTGCGTTCGCTGCGATCACTGGACGCAGTCTTTCTAGCTCGGTTCGGACGCGATCCCGATTCGGAGCACCCAAGATGGCGACGCGAGGAGTTTCTCGTTCGCCCAAGATCCAGCGAGAAGTAGAGCCTCCACCATGCGTTTGCGAATCATCAGACGGGCTCATGGGTCAGCTTTACGAATTCGAGCGGCTACGGGCTAGTCAGCTCGAACCATCGTAGTTTCTGATGTCCCGGTGGCCTATCCCACCGAGGTCAGCCGATGGTGAGATGATCTGCTTAGAGGAGAGATGCTCAGCTCATACAGTGACGCCGGCAGCGTCACGGCAAGTCTGGGCGATTGCTTGGGGAGAAAGCCCATTCTCATGCAACAACTGAGCACGATCGCCATGTTGGACGAACTCGTCGGGTAAAGCCAAGGTGGTGATCACACGTGTGTCCAAACGCTGTTCATTGGCGTTTTCCAAAAATGCGGACCCAAATCCGCCCATCTTTGCGCCCTCTTCAAGCGTGACAACAAAACGGCCTTCTTCGACTGTTCGCCGCACCATTTCGTGATCGATTGGCTTGACGAATCTTGCGTTTACGACACCGACATCCATTCCATCGGCGGCCAGTAGTTCGGCGGCAGCCAGGGCCTGCTCCAGCATCACACCGAAGGCAACGATCGTTCCATCGGCTCCGCTACGGATGATTTCGCTCTTACCGATTTCGATGGGCTTTGGCTGGCGATCTAGCTGCATCGCTGATGCTTTGGGATAGCGAATACCCGATGGATGATCGTGGGCCAAAGCGGCCGTCAGCATCGGAGCGACTTCTCCGGCGTAACCGGGGGCCATCATGACGATGTTCGGGAACAATCGCATGTACCCGATGTCGTAAAGGCCATGGTGTGTTGGTCCGTCCGGCCCCGTCAGTCCGGCGCGGTCAAGCATGAAGACGACAGGTAGATCTTGCAGGGAGACTTCTTGGAAAATTTGATCGTAGCTACGTTGCAGGAACGTGCTGTAGATGTCGACGATCGGACGCAAGCCGGTTTTGCATTGACCGGCCGCGAAGGCGACGGCGTGCGATTCGCAAATGCCAACATCGAAGAAACGATCAGGGAATTGCTCGCGGACGGGCTCCAACTTGTTGCCTTGGCACATTGCCGCTGTGATGACGGTGACTCGATCATCCGCTGCCATCTCGTGTCGGATGGCGTCACGTGCGTGGACGGTGAACGGCGGCAAGCCATCGCTACTTTGAGTGATCGGCTGCCCGTCATTGTCTTCAAATGCTGGCGGTGTGTGAAAGAACACCGGATCGGCCGCGGCCGGTTTGTAACCGTGACCTTTCTCGGTCACGACGTGCAGCAGAACCGGCCCTTTCATGTCGCGCACCATTGCCAAGTACTTTCGTACCAGCGCGATGTCGTGGCCGTCGATGGGGCCAACGTAGTGAATGTTTAATTCTTCGAACAGCATGCCACCGAGCAAGCCAGCTTTGACACCTTCTTTCATCTGTGCGAGAAGACGCTCGGCCGGGTCGCCGAACATCGGAACTTTATCAAGCAGCCTGACGACTTCGTGCTTCAGTCCCGTGTAAAACGGATTGCTGCGCAAGCGGTCCAAGTAACTCGCAACGCCACCGACACGCGGGCAGATCGACATTTTGTTGTCGTTCAGCACGATCGTCAGGTCGTCTTCCAACTCGCCTGCATTGTTCATCGCCTCGAACACAATGCCGCTGGGAAAAGCGCCGTCGCCAATCACGGCAACCGTGCGCCGGTCTGCTTGTCCGCCCACGACATCGCCGCTTCGCAGGCCCACTGCGGTACTGACGCTGCACCCGGCGTGACCGGTCATGAACAAGTCGTATTCGCTTTCGTTCGGATTGGGGTAGCCCATCAGTCCGCCAGCAGTGCGAATCGTTTCGAATCGGTGATAGCGTCCGGTAACCAATTTGTGGGGATAGATTTGGTGACCCGTGTCCCAGATCAGGCGATCGGTGCGGAAATCAAATTCGCAGTGCAGTGCCAAGCAGAGTTCGACGACACCCAAGTTGGACGCGAAGTGAGCCGTGCGAGTTGCCAAAAGGTTGCAAAGCACGTCGCGTATTTCCGCCGCCGTCGACTCGAGTTGATCGAGCGAAAAGTCTCGCAGCGGCATAGCGTTATCAAGACTAGCCAGCAGCGGATGTTGGGGTGACTTATTCAAAACGGTGTCCGGATGTTCGTCGCGTTGTAAAGAGCGTTGCGTAGTGCATCTTAGTCAGATTGGGGTCCACTACGAAACAGAGGTTCAGTGCGTTCGCCGAAGAACGAAGTTCGCCAGAATATTTAACCGCCACGCAGCATCGCCAAACAACACTACGTGCGACTTGGCAGATTCGACCAATTCTCGGGCTTTTTCCCGTGCCGCATCGATGCCCAGCAGGCCTGGATAGGTGAGTTTTCCTCGCTCGGCGTCCTTACCGGCGCGTTTGCCCAGACGGCTTTCATCGGCTTCGAAGTCGAGCAAATCATCGACTACCTGGAAAGCCAAGCCAAGGTCATTGGCGTAGGCCACCACCGCGGCGCGGCCCTCGGGAGACGCTCCTGATAGAACGGCGCCCAGTTCCAGCGAGGCAGCAAAGAGAGCACCGGTTTTTCGCCGGTGAATGGACTCCAATTTCTCCAGGTTACGGCTGCTGTCGTCTTTGGGTTCAGTCATCGCATCTTCCGTGCGTGACTCTGCGGCCAAATCATCAGCTTGGCCTCCGACCAGGCGTTCAGCGCTGGCTGCTTGCCCCAGGATTCGTACGGCTTCGATGGCGCGGCGGGGATCCTGCACCGATTCGCTTAGATGCAGAAAGGCTTGCGGCTGCAACGCGTCGCCGGCGAGAATTGCGGTGGCTTCATCGAACGCGATGTGCACCGTCGGTCGTCCACGTCGCAAGTCATCGTCGTCCATTGCTGGCAGGTCATCGTGGATCAGCGAATACGCATGTATCATCTCGACCGCTACGGCTCCTGGCATCGCCTCGTCGATCGATCCGCCGCACGCTTCGGCTGCCATCAACACAAGAGCGGGCCGCAATCGTTTGCCGGGAGCAAGCAGGGCATAACGAATCGCGGATGCGAGGTTTTCGGGGCAACCGCTACCGAACGCTGTCGCCTGATCAAGAGCAGCTTCGATCGGTTGACGCAAATCATCCATGGCGGCCTTGGCATCCGCCGGCGATTGCTCGCGCGGAGACTCATCGGGAGATGTTGACGCGGAAGAAGACTGAGGCACACATGACCTGCTGGCTAACGAAAGGACCAATTTTCGGCGAAAACCGAGTTCGTTAGTTTAGAAAAGGCCGGGGGAATCGTCCACGACGGAGTCAGGCTCTTCTCCCGAGGGTTCGCTAGCATCGGTTTCTGACGAAGTGGTTTCCCTCGCAGACCGACTGCGGCTTTTTCTTGCCCCCTGCTTTGAACTGCGAGACTTTCGCTTCGCCTCCAAGGGAGGGGCATCATCTGTCTCGAATGGCTCTGTCACGGGATTTCCATCGGCATCAAAGCCGGAAAGCAACGTGATTCGACGCTCCGCTTTCTGCAAAAGACTGTGGCATTGCTTTAGACGTTTAATGCCAACTTCGTACTGGGTCAACGATTGGGTTAGATCCGTGTCGCCACTTTCCAGCGATTCAACGATCTCTTCTACCTCAGCCAAAGCAGACTCGAAGTTCAACTCCGCCATAAGATCCGTCTCATCATTAGAGCCCTTCGTTGAACTGCTTCGTTTCTTCTTTGCCATTGTAGTTTCGAGCGGCTTGATGTCGGAGTGCAGGAGAAGTGACGCCCAGGTTTTTGGCGGAGAGTTTTCAGGCCGTCCAGCGGGCTAAAACTTTGACAATCCCTTGTTGGCAACCTAGGGAATACTAGTGGCGTTGTTAACCGGCGTCACAGCATTTTCTTGGACAAGTCTACAGTGTTTAAGTACGGCCTGTAACGATTTGTCCTTTCGTAACGCCTCAGTCAAACGTAAAGCCGATCCTATGGCACGCAAATCTCGAAAACGGAATCGTCGTCGCAAAGCCAAGGGTCAGAGCCAATCGTCGACAGTTCCTGCGCAAAGTTGCAATTTGGTTGCCGCGGCAGAAACAAGCGAGCCAAGCCAGTCAGGGACGGTGGTCGAAGATTCCGCTAGTGCTTGTGTTGCAGTCGTCGATCCGTCAGGCGAAAGCATGGACGCGACGTTGGACAATGTCTCGGACGCGATCGAGAGCTGTATTGCCGATCCGGTGTCGGACAGCGTAGCGGCTCAGGAAACCGAGCAAGACGGTTACGTTGAGGAGCTAGCGACTGCATCGGCTGATGCAATCGAGACCGAAGAGTTAGTGGCCGAAAAAATAACGGGGGCAACAACGAATGCGGAATCAGTCGTTGACCAAGTTGCCATTGAAGAAGCGACCGCGTGTCTGTCCGGTCCGGGAGAATCTGATGCACCTGAGCATCAGTGGGCATCGGCCGCCACGAGCGGAAGTTCGCCAGCATTGTTGGAAGAAATCATCGCGACCAACACCGCTGTCTTACAGCAAGTCGTCGAGCACATGAGCCAAGTTCGCACTGAGTCGTTCAGCGAGCTGGGGAATGCTGATGCATCGCGGATCGTACCCACTGACAATAATGCCGACTTGATCGCCGAAATCGAAAAACTTGGTCAACAGATCGATGACCTTTATACACAGCTTGACGACGCTCAATCGGCGAACAGTCAGTTGAAAACAGAGCTTGCAGAGGCCAGAACTGCCGTTGTCCAACCAGTGGAAACCGTTGCGGCGTCAGACGCGAGCGGGCCGCTGACCTGGGAGCAACGAAAAGAGCAAATGCTCAAAGAGATGGAAGAGGACTCATTCGACGCAGAGTCGTTCGTCGAAACGATCCAGGCTTCCGCGACGACTGCCGTTGAAGCAGAGCTTTTGGATCTAGATCCTCAAGAGTACGTCGTGCAGTTGAACCTGGAATTCGATCGTGCGAAAAGCGAGCTGAAACGTCGCGATGAGGAAGTCGCTCAGCTTCAGAACCAATTGCAAAACCAATCTTCGGGAACCTCAGGATCGCTAACAGCCGAAACAGCGATCGAGGATCTCGTCGATGTTGACTCACTGTTAAAAGGTGAGCGAGAGCGTTTGCAGACGCAGCAACAAGAGTGCGAGGAGCGGCTCCGTGAATCTGAAATCGCCACGTCACTTGAACGCGCAAAGCTGTCTCGCGAACGACGTGAGTTGGCCCGCCAAAACGCCGAGTTAGAAGAGCAGCTGATTCACGTTCGGCGCGAGAACGAGGCGGATCTGAAATCAGGCGGTAAAGGTTCCAGACGCTGGCTCGCCATGTTGGGCTTGAGCGAAGATTGAAAAAAGCTCGGCGAACAAGACGGACGTCGGCGCATGAAAAACGGTCGAGAGTTCACTCGACCGTGTTGGCCTTGTAACCGCGTTGTAGCTTTCTCACCGCGTGATGACCTTGCCCGCGAAGTTAGGCTCGCCCGCGAAGTTGACCTTGCC
>CAYUGI010000005.1:8597-25020 GCA_964444105.1 uncultured Pirellulaceae bacterium | reverse complement strand
GCTTCTTACAACAAAGCGACCGTTTACTTCTTACGGTGGCGAATCTTTGCTCGCATACGTCGTTTCTTTCGTCCTACCTTGCGTCTTCCCTTGCCTGTTCGTTTGGTACCCACCTAATGTTCTCTCCAGTCATTGAGTTGGGCGCGTTGAGGCATCCAACATTCGAGTTGCGAAAGTGCGAAATGTTAATGTGTTGGGTTGTAGCGGGGCGGGGGTCGCATTAGCGACACCCTCCGCGGACTGCTTACCCTACCAGAACCTCAGAATCGAGCAAGTCGAATTGCTTGCCGCCGGCTCCATGGAGAGCTGCGGGCGCTCGCGAATAATCGTGTCAGGAGGCAGTTTAGCTCCGCTGAGGGCGCGGCAAAGTGGGCTCGGAGGCCTACCAAAGATGCCAGCTGCCGGTGACGCAGACGTAGACCCCCAGCAGCAGGTTCGTGACCGCGTGTGCCAGGACGCAGTTCCAGAATTTCCCGGTTTTTACCATCAGCAGCGTGATCAGGGAAAACCAGGCGGCAGCTGCGATGGCTTCGCTGGGGTGTGCGGCGACGCCGTAAATCGTGCCAGCGATCAGTCCGGCCGAGCCAATTTGTGTCAACGGCAACCGCTGCCAACCTTGGCAATCGACTGCTCGCATCAAAAAACCGCGCAAGAAAAGCTCTTCGGCGATCGGAACCATCATCACCAGCAACGCGAACCGAAACGTCAAGAATGTGCCCAGTCCCGAGTCTTGGTAAATCTCAAACGGATTCACGGCGTCTCGCGCTCCCAGTGCATCGTCTGCCATGCCAAAGAGTGACACGATCATCGTTTCGATTTTCAGTTCGCAAAAACCGATCCAAAGAATCACTCCGAGTACGCCAGCGAGCGCACCCCAGGCATCCACGCGAAACGGGAATGACTTGGTGATCAGCCGAAAGAACAGCCCGATTAAAATTCCCATGGTCACTACGCGTGCAGCGACCAGGGCAAGGTATCGGTTGCCGTCGATTTCCACCGGGCTGTCAGCTTGCAGGATTTCGTAGGGCAGCAGATTGCTGAAAAGCGAACCCAGTGCGAAAAATGCGACCAACGGTGCGACCAACGCAATTGTCAGTCGATGTTGTACCCAGAACTGCATGAATTGTTGATGGACCTAGATCTGGCTTAGCCAGCAGTTGGGTTGGCTTCACGATCGTAGACCGCGTGAACGGTTTCAAACGTTTCCGCTTTGATTTGGAACTCAGGTTCCGCGTCTGTGTAGCGATTGCAGTGGTCGACGAGCACCCGGTACAGGAATCGGAACAAATGGCGTGGAACTCGCAGCGATCGAAAAGCGGACATGAGTCGTTGGTAGTCCAGGTCGTCGGCAAAGAGATACTTTGGCTCAGGCGAAGTCCCATCGGCAGCGCACGCCATCATTCGAGCGCGGGCCAAGTCATAGAGTGACTCGCCAGTCCACTGGAAGGCGGGGATCACGTTTTGCTTGTCCATTCGAGCTCGCTCGTGAAATTCGCGTGACTCACGTTCCATGTCGCGATGCAATTCTTGGGGCAACATCATTTTGAAGCCCAGTCCAGGATGCTTTAGCAGCTTGTTGTCCAAAAGCGGCCAAACAAATCGACGCATCAATTCCGGTTTGCCGCCCGTTAGATGCGGTTCATCGACCCGGTCCATCAACACAATCGTTCCGGTGTACCCCAGCTGTTCCAAGACAGCCTGAAATTTGTTCAGCAGTTCGTAGCGATCATCCGTGCGATCGAATCGCGGCAGCGGTTGTGAGGCAAGTTCCTTGGCAGGGATGCTAAGCAGGACTCGGCGAATGGAGCCAATCTCTCGTTTGCCGACACGCATGTGTTTGCGAATGCCCATCGCCATCACGTGGCACTTTATCCAGCGAATCAGGTACGGCAGGCATCCTGCAAGAATCACGAACGGGGCCAGCCACAGCCATTTCCAGGCCGGTCGTGTTTCAAAAACCGAGTTGAACCAGTTGAAAAAGCCGCCATTTTCTTCGGCGACGGTCTCGTCTGCCTGCTCAGCGACAAATGTTTCAGTGACAAATGTTTCTGCGGTGGCTGCTTCTGCAAAGAGCGATTGCGAAAAAGCTTCGGGTGGCTCATTAAAAAGCCTATTTGATGTGTTGGCGAAAAATTGCTGCTGCGCCTCGACCCTTGCTTCGTCAGAGCCATCAGCGACCGGTTCCGCGGCAGGCCGCAAGAATAGCAGAGCAAAGAACAGGATGACCAGAATCGACCAAGCCCACGCGAAAATGCAGCTCCATTTTGAGGCTAGATTTCCGTACCGCAGTTTCTTGCGAAGCAAATTCCAGCGTGTTACGAAGGCAGAGTCGGTCGATTGGTCGTAGCACGACGCTAGCAGCAGCATGTCGCGAGCAGCAGTGCGATCCAACTTTTTCAGTTTCCCGGAATCGACCGAACTATTGGAATTCTCTTGGTCTGACGTCACCACGCTGTCGACGAAGTTGGTCACGCCGAGGCACAGGATCGAATCCATGTGATCCCACAGCTTCCAAGCATCAAGAACTTTCTCTGGCTTGCGTGTGGTTCGCCGACTCATCCTTTCGCAGAAGTGATCCAAGAACGGATTGAAGTCGTCGTAGCGAATGATAAAGACTTGTTGATTGGGATTGTCCTTGTTGAACTTTTGCAGGTGCTGATCCACCTGCAAACGCATCGCTGTTTTTCCGGAACCCTTGGGGCCGAAGACGATGGCCGTCGACGGATCCTTGGGATCACCATAGACCTTGTCCCAGACAGGATGATACGCGCTGCTGATGCAATACTCTTTGAACACTTGGTCGGTCTGCGCATCCTCTTCGGCGAAAGGGTTGCGGACAATTCCGTGGTGTTCCAAAAACGTTTGAATGTTCATCAGCTATTGTTGTGTCGTAGAGTCTTTTTAGGAAGCAACGATCCCAGAGAAATCGGATCAAGGTGAGACGGAACGAGGTAAGTCGAGTCGGGTCAAACTACTTGTCGATGCTCTTGATCATCTTTACGAACGCATCACGGTTTTTGTCGATGACAACTTTGGGGCCAATCATCTTGACAAAGAACGTGCGACCTTCGGGGTGAACCAGAATCGCACCTGCCATTGCGTAGTCTTCACGCTGGATGGTCTTGCCGGGCGCAAATGGACCGCCTCGCATGCTTTCTGCGTAAGTGCCGCTGACATCAACGATATGAGTTTTCCAATCGCCCAAGTCCATCTTCTCGACTTTCTGAGCATCTTTGTCTCCGTCCTTGAATTGGCCTTTCCAGCGTTT
The DNA here is from genome assembly GCA_964444105.1 of uncultured Pirellulaceae bacterium. Classification (GTDB taxonomy): domain Bacteria; phylum Planctomycetota; class Planctomycetia; order Pirellulales; family Pirellulaceae; genus K23-9. Next base: position 21,752 of record CAYUGI010000005.1, on the reverse strand, counting down.
GATATTCGCATCAACACCACCGCTTGCGCCCATCATTGTTAGCCGCGCTGTTTTGGCGTCGTCTCCTTCACCAGCCTTAGCAACAAACTCGTGTTGAATGATCGATGATTTTGGTTTGGTTCGCGCAAAGGCGGCCGGAACTGTCAATGTTCCAGCACCGAATACATTGACCGACTCAGTCTTTGGAGCCGTTGCAGCTTCATCGGCGTTGACATTGGTCACTAATAAGCCCAGGAACGGGACGACTAAGAAAGCATTTAACCACGGTGATTGTTTCGACATGGTTTGTCTCCAAAGGGACTAGAGTCAGTTGGTGAAGCGTTGTTGTCTTGTGAATAATCTACCGTAATTCGATCTCATCACGGAAGGGTCGGATGCAGGAGCGGTCGACCCCGCAACTAAATCCGTCCATAGGAAGACATCGGGCCATTAGCGGGTGATCAAGTACCCGATCGCGGCGATCAGCAGCAGAGTGATGATTGTCATGAAAACGATCGAAAGCGTTTTTCGATTCGATCGATTGCGACGCTTGGCCCCCACGTCGTCGCTACCTGTGAATCGAGGTGACTCATTTTTGACTGCCGTGTAGGTCGTGTTTCCAGCGAAATCAGAGTCTTCGTAACCGAAGTTCTCACTATCTGATTTTGTTGGAACCTGTTTGGTGCTTGCTCTTGAAGAGGCTGGCAGTGACTGTTTCTTTGCTTTCGGCTCAGCGGATTTCGTGATCGCCACTTCGGGTGACGTGCTTTTTGGCGACGTAATTTCTTTTGGCGACGTGCCTTTCAAAGTCAACTCAGGAAGAGCTTCCGACGCTTCTCGCCACTGCGGCCAGCCATCGCGCCAGAGCAAAGCGGTTGCCGCGACTCGTCCTTCAGTGATCCACTGACGCAACACGTCACCGTTTGCCGGGCCGTACTGACCTCCCGTGGGAGGGCGAACGTACCAAGTCGCGTCCGAATCGCCGACCAACAATTCGAGCGAAGAAATGGTTGCAGCAGGAGCGACTGCACTATTCGCTGAGTGTACCTCTGGCGTACTGACTACATTGCTGGTGGTTGAATTGGCCGATTGGGGCGCGGCGACGGCGGAGGCATTTTCGATTGGCGCGGACTGCGCTGTGTCCTGCAACGGAATTCGAAACCGCGCCGAGCAGCTGGGGCAGACGCCGCGCCGTCCCGCAAGGTCTTGCTTGATATTCAGTTGCTTACCACAAGCGTGGCATGCAAAGCGAACGCCCATCGAATGAGTCCTGAATTGCTGGGAGCAGAGCGATAAGTTGATAAGAACTGAGCCGAAGCGATTCAGCCAGTACTTAACACTATAGTCGATCCCTTCAGCTCAGGAGAACGCAGAGGACTTCCTGCTCTACGGCCGAATCAGCCACCAAACTCGCTGCAATGTCAATTGATCGTCGCGATTCGTTTCGCGCAGAACCGCTGACGCTTCTGTCACAGCTCGTGGCAACTGTGTTTGGTTCGCTAGATACCCCAGATGTGCAACACGCGAATCATAGGATTTGATCGACGACAGCCATTGAGCGGGCAGCTCGTGCGCTTTGGCGGGAAAGTCAAAACCCTCGATAGCCTGATTAGCGGGATCTGTGTTCTTTCGCTTTTTCGATCCAACTTCGTCTGACGCTATGTTCGCCAGCAATTGATCCGATCCATCCAGATCGTTCAAGCTCCGACCAGAGAATTTCATCGCGATCGCCAATCGGTTTCCTAACGACATTCGTTGATTGGTTGGCTGCGCGGCGGCAAACGCATCCACGGCGTGCATCGCAATGCGAACGTCATCGGTCGATGCCATCAACTGATTCTCAGTTAGCAAGGGCGCAGGAATACTCCGATGTGATGGCGGCGATGTCAGAACCAATGCAATGGTCCGGGCGATGTCAAAATTCGATCGGACTAAATCGTCAGCAAGTTGTTGTTGCAATTCGTCCAGCAGGCGATGGTGTGGTGCAGTGACTGTATCGACCACATGAGCTCGCAAGGGCCGACCGTGAACCATTTGCCAAACCGAATGAACGATCCCTCGGGCAAGCTCGGGAGATTTTTCCAAATTCGTCGCCCAGAGAGCAACGGTATCGGCTGGCCGGTTTGAAACCCATGACTCATCAACCTTGGGTTGAACCAAACGCTGTCGTCCGTCAGGCAATTCGTAGAAAGATGGCTTTGACGAAAGTTGGTCAGCCGAAACAACCGACCACGTCCCCTCTCGTGAACGCTTTACTCCATTCCGCAAGAAGTTCGCAAACGACCAATACGATTCCTGGCGTCCGTTTCCTTCAATCAAGGCATCGTGACACCTTGTGCATCGTAGATCGACATCCATCGTGATAGACGCCAACCGGCTGACCATTGCATCGTGACCTGAAGCAGCCGAAGCCTTGTAGAAAGCGGATGACTGTGGGCTGCTGCCGCTGATCCAGCTAACTAGCTTTTCGTTCAAAGGCTGCTCGCCACGAAAAGCAACTGCCGCTTCATCAAGCATCGCATCACGCTGGTCTTGTTTCAGTTTTCCAATACCACTGTTGGTGACTTGGTCTAGCCAACGTGAGGCAAGCAGTCGCGACATTGAATCAGTCGTTAACGATTCACGCAGTAATTGTGCGTTACGGGTTGCTTCGGGCGAAATCTTGATGCCCAGAGCTTGCTCAAACCGCTGCGCAACCTGATCGGGGCCGGCAGGGTCACTTGGCGTCACGCCGATGGCTTGCCAGTACTGTTGCCATTTTTTGCCGAACTTCGCAGCAACCTTGGTAATCGCTTCGGCGGTATTGTCTCGCGGCACGCTGACGTTTTCCGGATGTCTGGTCGTCTGGCCGTCATCGCTGAACAGGGGCTTGGGATCGTTTGAAACGACCATCGGAGTGCCTTTGGCAACTTTTCTTGGCCTCAAATTCAAAGGCTCGATGCCAGCGTCTGGCGATGACGCATCGTTCGCGGCTACCGATGTGTCGATTTCATCCTGGCCAGTCACCACCGACCCGCGGTCAACGCCCGCCACCTGATCCACCGATGGGCCTGATTCTTTTGAATGGCGAACAAAGGCAACGATCGCGATCGAGGCAGCCATTGCCGCAATCCCAGCAAGGACTCCGAAGGATCGCTTGCGATTCGAAGACCGATTCGATGCCCCGTGCGCACTTGCCTTGGAAGAGACTCGGATTGTCTGCTCCAGATTGGACACTGGCTCATCTAACCGTGACAGAATCACGCTGCTTAGATCAGGCGGCGATGCGGCATCGAATGCTTCAGCCAGTAAAGCATCGAATGCCTGCTCGGGATCAGAGTCGTTTGACGATGGAGTGTGAGAATTCATAGCTCGGGTTCGATTTTTAACTTTTCTTCTACGCAAGTTCGCAATTGTTGCTTTGCTCGCTGCATCAAGTTTCTCGCGCCGTGTTCGGTGATCTCCAACGCTTTACCAATTTCGACGCGGCTTGCTTGATCAGCAAACCGCATTCGCAAGGCCAAGCTGGCGCGGTCAGTTAGCTTTCCTAGGCAATCGCGGAGTGCTTCAACGGCGGTATCCCCTGTCAGATCCTTGCCCGCCCAACGATCCCAGATTTCATCCAGCATGGACGGCTCGGCGATCGTCGTTGTTCGACCACTTTTTCGATGTTGCGAAACCAACAGGTTGTAGGCTGTTCGTCTTAAGTACCCTGAAGTGGCGGCGTCATTGTGTTGAACGAAGTTTTTGTGGCGAAGTACTCGTAGAAAAGTCTCCTGCGTTAGATCGTCAGCTGTTGCATCATCACACCCAAGCATGCGCAGGTATCGCCAAATGCCGTGCTGGTGTCGCACGATCAACTCGCCGGGCGTCAATTGAACACTTGGCTGAGCCTCTCCGTGGACGGCAGGATTTACCTCCGGGCCATCGTTTTCGCCTCGCGTGGGAGTTGACTCAGGCAACCGATGCTCCGTTGAAATTCGCTTGCTGCACTGGCGTGGAGGCTCCTATCTCCATTCGTTGTCTTATCCCTAGGCAACCAGTTCGCTGATTAGCTTGCCGCCACCGGCGATCTTCATCGGGCGACCGCTCTTACTGGTGAAGGTGGTTTCGGTGGAGATGCCAAGACCTTTGCACACGGTCGTCATCAGGTCCTCGCTGCTGAACGGCTCCGATTCGACTGCCGTTCCATCGCGTCCGGTGTCACCTACTGCGATGCCGCCGTTAATGCCCCCACCGCCAACGACGCACGACCAGCTTCGCGCCCAGTGGTCTCGACCCGCGTTCGCGTTGATCCGAGGTGTGCGGCCAAATTCGCCCATCCACATCACTACCGTGTCTTGGAGCAAACCACGTTGCTCTAGATCTTCCACTAGGGCACTCATCGCTTTGTCCAGTTGCGGCAATTTGGTGTCCGCCAATGTTGCGTGGACGTTCTGGTGCAGGTCCCAGCCGCCCAAGTCGACTTCGATAAATGGCACTCCCGATTCGACCAATCGGCGAGCAAGCAGACAACCTTGCCCAAACCCGTTAGTCCCATAACGCTCTTTGACTTCCTGCGGTTCTTGGTCGACCTTGAAAGCTTTCATCTGGTCGCTTGTCATCAACGCCAAAGTCTTGTCCAGAACCTTGGCGTGCTCGGCCGCTGGGGTGTCCCGAGTCTTGGCCGCGAAGCCCGACTCGATCGTTTGCAAAGCAGCCATCCGCTGCATCAAACGGCGGTCGTCCAGTTTCATGTCCAAGTTGCGAATACGACCATTGCTGGTCACCGAAAACGGAGCCCACGCCATGCCCAAGAATCCAGGCCCGGCGCTTGCACCACCAATGGAAACAAACGGCGGAATGTCCAAGTCCGGACGTTGGCTCATCAACTCGTGGGAAATCACACTGCCGTAACTGGGGTGTTCGATGTTTGGATTGGGAACATAACCTGTGTGCATGTAGTAGCGACCGCGATTGTGATCCGCTTCACGCGTCGACATGCTGCGAACAATCGACAAGTGCTTCATTTGCTGAGCGACCTGTGGCAGGTGCTCGCAAATCTGCATGTCGCCGGTCGTCGAGATGGGCTTGAACGGGCCGCCTGTCGGTGCTCCGGGTTTCAAGTCCCAAAGATCAATCGTTGGCGGTCCACCGCCCATCCACAAAAGGATGGCGCTCTTGCGATTCTTGCGAAGCGTTTCGGCATTCGCTTGAATCGAACTGCCCAACAGCGCCGAGGCACCCACCGCAGCGGAAGATCCGGCAAGATGGTTCATGAAGTGCCGACGAGTCATGCCAGCAGGAGTTTGCCAAGTTGAAATCATATTTGAATTACCTTTGTAGGCGACGAGTGTTTGGTTGTGTCTGGTTTGCGAAATCGTCGGTGATGCCAGCCTGCGAATGTTGGTGTACCGGCTTCAGCCGGCTTCGATCAAGCACACACCGCCTAAAGGCGGGACACCAGCGTGCAATGATGAATAGTTTGGGGCGAACAGTCTTGGTTAGTGCTGCATGATGAATTCATTGCTGTTAATGACGGCCCACCACAGGTCCTGCATCATTTCCTTTTCATTGCCTTTGCGTGCCATCAGCAATTGACGTGCGATGCCCATTTCCTTGCTCGTTGGGCGTCGAGCCAGTCCGGCCAAGAACAACCCGGTGACGCGATCGTTTGGTGACTTACCACCTTTGTAGACACGGTCAATGAAACCGCCCGTCTTGGTGTCGATCGCGTTCTTGCTTAATTCGCCATTGAATAACATCAACGCTTGTGGAATCGAACCATTGAAAGTTGTCGCCTCGTCGCCTTCGTCTGTTCCAAAAGCAACGACGAATTGTTGCAACCAACTTCGACGCTTCTGTTCTTGTTGCTCGTAGCTGCCTGCTGCTGTCGCATTGGTCGCAGCAACCAGCGACTGATAAAGCTGCTCGGCGCTCATCTGCCGCAAATAAAAACGCGAAAACTTGGGCATTTCACCGACAGAAGGATCGTCGATCTTGTTACTGCCGCTCAAAACGGGAGCCAAGTTGTACGGCTTGCTAAGTGTGATCCAAGTAATGAGCTGTTTCAGATCGTAGCTAGACTTGCGGAACTCTTGTCCCATCGCTGCCAGCAGTTCGGGATGCGACGCGGGATTGTGTGGCCCCAGGTCATCGATCGGTTTGGTGAATCCGTGACCCAGGAACAGCGACCACATGCGATTGACAATCATCTTGTCCAAGTACTCGCTCTCCAACATCAAGCGTCCCAGCTCTTCGCGACGATTCACGTCGGTGACAAAGCCGCTGACTTCAATGGGTGTGCCGTCCGTGAAAACGGGGTAAGCAACCTTGGTCAAACCGTTTCGCAGTTCGTAAAAGACCAGAGCGTCTTCGGGGTCGTTCGCCTCACCTCCAAAATCTTCGTTGACTAACTCCGCCGACTGAATGTCACGCGTGCCATCAACAAATCGCCTTAAGGCACGTGTCTGACGAAAGAACGAATTGAACTCCCAAAACTTTTGTTGCTTCCACTGATTGAACGGGTGGTTGTGACACTGCGTGCATTGCACTTGCTGGCCCAGGAAGATGCGTGACGTGCTGCTGGCGGCAAGCACGGCCTTCTCTTCGTTGACCTTGTTGACCAAGAAATTCACAGCGCCATTGAAGTTCTCTGAGCCTGGTTTGGTCGATCCCGTCGCACTGACGAGTTCGAATACCATGTTGTTGTACGGCTTGTTTCGCGCGAACGAGTCGCGAAGAAACTTTTGCATGCCAGAGCGACTGGTCAGGTCTCGCCGATCGTTTCCGCCCGAGCGCCCGATTAGCAAATTCGTCCAAACGGTCGACCAGTGGTTGGCGTACTCTTCGGTATAGCGATCGTCGTACAGAAGTGTTTCAACCAGATTGGCCCGCTTGTCGATTCCACGAGTGTCCGAAAAATCCTTCAATTCTTCCGAAGTTGGAATGCGGCCAATGATGTCCAGATAAACGCGGCGACACCAAGTCAAATCGTCCGCTTCTTTTGCGGGCCGAATCTCATAGTCCGCCCAGCCCTGCTCAATCGCTTGATTGATTTTTTCAACCTGGGACGGTAGCGACGGACCGATAGCAGCGGCTTGTCCTGAAAGGAGATTTCCCACCAAGAAAGCGGTGCAACATGTGAGAAGTAAGGGCAGTGAAGGCGCAAATCGCGTCATGACGAGCGTTTTCCTGGAGATCACGGTTTGAGACGAATCGTCTGGTAGATGAACGGGCACGATCGCGAAATGTACCCGCCCAAGAGTCTATCGAGTCGATTTTAGACGCTCCAAGAGCGATCTTGGCCGCAAAACCGGCTGATCACCATCAATTCACTCGACGATCGAAGGGTTGGGGAGGCCAAAGCATATTTTGCCGGCCCAGAACCAATCCGCGTAGAACTGCCCAAAACGTGGCTGTTTTCAGGCAAGAACGGCGACTCAGTCGCCGCGGTCGATCAGGTTCCAACTGCCGTCATCCAGCTCCGACGACCACAAATCATGAAGCTCTTTGCCACTGATCACGCTGTCCAGGACGGCAGCCATTGGATCGGCGGCGATGATGGCGATGACACCTTCGCGGCTTCGACGCAAGCACTTCTTCAGGGCCTTCATCACTCGATCACGGGCTTCGTGAATCGGTTCGCCTTCGGGAGGACACACTTCTTCAGGTGAATCGATGCCCAATCGATAAATGCGGGGATGGTTCCGGCGAACTTCGTCAATCAACTTTCCATGCCAAAGGCCGTGATCGATGTTACGAAAAGCATCAATCACTTTCACACGCGTCTCGCGACCCTCAGCCAGACGCTGTGCGGTTTGTTGGGCCGATTCGTCGGGAGCACAAAAGATCACGTCAATACGAACGTCGGCAAGTTCCTCTGCGGTTCGATCGACTTGTGATTCGCCTTGCTGGCTAAGCGGCATGTCCAGCGAACCTTTGATTCGCTGTTGATCATCGAACTCGGTGGAACCAGGACGCACGATCAGCACGTGCGAAAGTGCAGGTGATTTCAAGATCATGATTGGGTGCCCCCGCTGTCTTGGCCTTTTCCAGCAGCGATCGCCTGATCCAAGCCATTAATCGCGGCTTGGTAGTCGTCTTTGCCAAAAATCGCTGAGCCAACGACGAACAAATCACAGCCGGCTGCTGCGGCGGATCCAATGGTCTGATCATTCATGCCACCATCGATTTGGAGTAGCAAGTCCGGGTGAGCAGCACGGAGGGAGCGAAGTTTATCCAAGGCAACGGGGTTAAACGACTGGCCACCGAAGCCCGCATTGACGCTCATCACCAACACCATATCCACGTCATCGACGCATCCGGAAAGTGATTCCAGCGGAGTGTCTGGGTTCAAAGCAACGCCAACCGCCACGCCAAGATCTCGGATTTGACCCGCAACCGCCGCGGCGTCATCCACTGCTTCTACGTGAAAGGTCAGCAAGTCCGCTCCGGCATCGACCATCGGTTTGGCATACTTCATCGGGTCGCTAATCATCAGATGAACGTCCAACGGCATGTTGGTGTGCCGCCGCAGTCCTTTCACGATTGGCATACCGTACGTCAGGTTCGGTACGAAGTGCCCGTCCATCACATCCAGGTGCAAAACGCCCGTGCCCGCATCATCCAGACGCTGCACTTCCGTTTTTAAATCACCAAAGTCGCACATCAACAGGCTGGGCAGCACTGCTGGGGCGGCATCGCGGATCGTTTGTAGCTTGTCTTGCGACATGCAGTGGTTTTCCATCGAGTCATAACTTGTCGAGCAAACACCAACGGCGTCGCCAACGTTTCAAATCCGTTCAAACTCCAAACCTGGTCGGTTCAGCAGGCACGTAGCGTTGTTAGCGAGCCCCCGACTTGTCAATCGACGGTTTTCTGCATGCCCCCCGTTGGGGAGGTGCGTTATTCCACTCGCGATCATGCAGAATCCGTGTTCTAGGTGATGCAACACGAGCCAAGGGAGTACTTGCCACCGTTAGATTTTTTGTCCGTTCTTTTGGATTCGCGGCATCTTCCTTCGGCCAGCGGAAGCATCACGGAACCCCTCAAGCAGTGCGTTGGGAGCTACGGCAAGCCAAATGTCACGTGATCTAACGAGCGACACCGGCTTTGTCGTCACTTTGTTAAGGCGCAATCACGTCGACGACGCTGCTAGCAATCGATACGTGCGATTGGCAACGAAAGGAGCAATGAACCAATCAAATTCGATCAGCCGAGGTTTTTTGGCACGCTACATGCGAAGGACATAGAGCAATGCACAAGGAAGCGATCAGCGTTTCAAGAAACAATTTAGTAAGCCAAGGATTGGCAACGATGAGACGATTTATTTGCTTCCTTACGATCTTGTTGATCACCTTGGTGGCATCATTGCCCTCGTCGACTTCGCACGCCGGAAAGCTCGATCAGGCTCGAAAGTCTGCATCAAAGCCAAGTTCCAGCAAGAAGAAATCCAGCAACCGAAAATCTAGCAAGCGAGACCGCGATCGTGACTGCGACTCAGATTTCGGATGGTTGAGCATCGTGCTGAGTTCCTCTGATTCACGATCATCAACTTGTCGACAAAACAAACCCACGCGTCGCCAGACCAGCCCCCGTCCGATCGTGATTCAGGGCATGCCTTCTGACGTGATCTATGCTGAGCCTATCGTCACACCAGCTCCCCAATCCGCTCCGGCGCCGATCAGCCAACAGCTGGATGCTTGGAGTCAACGGATCACCTTTTTTGGCGGGAACGACTTCGACGATCTGGAGCAACTGCAATTTGCTTGGTTGGCACAGCAACCCGGTGGTCTCGGGCTCGACGTCAGTGGGTTGATGTTTCGCGAAGACGAAGCTGAATTTCATGACTCGCTTTGGCTGGGTGACGCCAACTTAGTTTTAGAGCCGGTCTTCGGCGATCTGCGAACACGCGTAGGCATCGGGATGAATTGGCTTGCCGATTCAGAAACTTTTGAAGCTGGTTTGAACCTGACTGCCGGTTTTGATTTCCACCTGGGCGACTTCATGGTGACCAGCGGTGAATACGATTTCGGCTCGATTGGTTCGGCCGACTACTCTCATGCACAAATCACGATGGGATTGAATGTAGAGGGTGTCGAATGGTTCGCGGGATACAACCGCTTCGATATCGGCGGCACCAAGCTAGACGGTATGATTTACGGAATACGTCTGCGTTTTTGAATTCGTTTGACTTGACTGGAGGTCGTTTAACTTTGGAGATGTCGCTCTTTGATCCAAGCCGTTGCAGCGTCTAAGCTCTCTTCAGCAGGGCGAATCTGATAGCCCAGTTCGTTAATCGCCCGTGAACTGTCGTACCAATGATACTGACTGCTGATTTTCACCGCCGCGCTATTCATGTCACCTTCCTTGCCGGTCACTTTGGCACATAAGTCACCTGCGGCACCGCCGATCCAACGCTGTAGCGGACCGGCACGCATGATTGTCTTTTGCGTACCTATTCGCTCGCTCATCTCGTCCCATAGCTTGCGATACATCCAGTTGTGGCCTGCCAAGATATATTGTCGCCCGTCGTCGTCGCCGCGATCGATCGCCGCGATAGCACCTGCCGCTACATCGCGTGAGTCACAGACACTGCATCCACCCGAAGGTGCGATCGGCGTCCAGTTTCGAGCCAACTCCAATATCATTCTTCCGCTGCTGGGTTTCCAATCCCACGGGCCGAGCATGAATCCGGGATGCACGATGCTGGCACGTAAGCCTTTTGCAACGCCTTGTCTTACTTCATCCATCGCCGCGCGTTTGCTTTGCACGTAAGAACATGGAACCTGTCCACCTGCATTCTCCAGGGGAGTCTCTTCATTGGCCACGGATTCGCGAGAACCAACGGCAATTGAGTTCACGGTGCCAACCGCAACCAATTTACGATCGTGTTTCAAACACGCTTGCACGATCGTCCGCGTACCGTCGCGGTTGACTTGCATTGATTCGTTCAGTCGCCGCCAACCCAAATGAATCATCGCAGCGGAATGAATCACGGCATCACAATGGGCGATGGCCTGATCGATCACATCAATCCTGCTCAAACTGCCTTCGACTCGCTCTGTCTTCAAATCATCAAATGGCTGGGTATCGGAAAGGTCGCGTACCAAGGCGACACATTGGTGTCCCTGGTCGACCAACTGACGCGCGATCGTGTTTCCCAACAGTCCTGTGCTGCCGGTGACGAATACTTTCATGAATCTGAGCGGAGAAAACTTGGGAAAGGTGTGGCGTGGTGCATGTGAAACGCAGCAGCTTGGCGCTTTGAAAGCTTGCTTGCATTTTCAAAAAACTTCAAGCGGTAAGCCCGACGAACGTGAAATGGCGGCGGATCGTCGCAGAATTCATCTTGGGGCCATTCCCTGCTTATCAGTACACTCATCGGCGATGGCTTGCGATCGCAGGGATTCCAAAACCCCCATTCGATCAACTCGATACGTCGCGAGAAGACGATCATAGGGCAGGCCGCAACCGAAGACTTGGCATCCGCGATACGCGGGGATGCTCTCCGCTGGAACAGTTTGACAAGGATGTGACTGTGCCTAAAGACGACTACCTGCTCGACGAAGTCGAACGCACTCAACGCCACCAAACACGTCGACGCCGACGGGGGCGTACACATCGACGCCGTATCTATCTTCTGCTGGCGTTATTCCTACTTGGTTTAGTGGTCGTTGGCGCGCCGAGTTTTCTGAGTCATTCGCCGGTCGGCCGATCCATGGTCAAGCGTGCCGCGTCTAGCTACGGAATGGACGTCGAAGTGGAATCGATGCGCGTTGGCTGGATCACTCCGCTGAGCATTCAAGGCGTCCAAGTCAAAGGCCAGCAAGCAGGCAGCGAAATTACGTTGGCAAACATCGATACGACACTGACTGTCCGCGACTTGATGTCAGCGAATGCATCGAATTTTGGTGACGTCATCGTGCGTGGAGTCGACGTGAAGTGCAGTGTCGCCGAGGGACGCTGTAGCTTGGAAGACGATTTGGCAGCGATCCTGGAACCGTCCGATACGCCCGGAGCGGCGACAGAAGGCTCCGTCGAAGTTCAAGATGCGACGATCACAGTGACGGATGCTGCCAGCGGTGAAGCTTGGCAATTGGCCCAGTCCAACGCCACGGTCGCGATGACACCCCAAGAGATACGCACAACGTTTGCAGGTGTGCTTCATGAGCCAGCTGGAAACGGAGGCGCGCTTCAGGGCAGCATGGCTTACAGCCTTGGTCAAGCACCCAATACTGCTTCGACTTGGGACTTGAATCTGGACAGTGAATCGCTGCCGCTTTCGGTGGTGACGTTGGTCCATCGCCGATTTCCTGAGCAAACAGCAGGCATGCCTCGTGATTTGAGCGGCGACGCGACGGGATCCATCCAGGCCGTTGGTAAAGCAAATGGTGTTGTCAATGTTCAACTACGCACGCTGCAGATTCGCGATTTGAGTGCGACGGAACCTGAAAACGCTGCGACCAAAGACGCTCCAGGCGGCAAGCCGGCACGCACATGGACCAACCGTTTGGCGACATTCGATGGTGACTTAGTGTTGGACGGACCACGCGTGATTGGTCATGATCTAACCGCACAAGCTGACTTTGCAACCGCCACACTAAACGGTGCGTTCGCGCGGTCGATTACTTTGGCCGGCGAGAACAATAATCCGCTACGTTGGTTAGAAGCCTTGGACGGAACCGCACGAGCCGAAGTGGATCTTGCGCTGCTAGACGAAGCCATGCCAGGACTCTTGCCACTGCGTGATGAAACGCGGATCATCTCGGGCAAGGCAAGCGCCAGCATCAAGTCGCTCCCCTCGAATCACGGTCGCCGCAGCAAACTGACAATCCAAAGCGACGCGTTGCACGCGCGGGCTCGTGGACGTGCTGTGGTCTTGGAGCCAATCCAAATCAAAACCACGGTTTTGGATGATCAAGGCAATGTCCGCGCCGAGTCATTCGAGTTGGTTAGCTCGTTTGCCAACGCCGTTGGCGATGGTGATTTGCAGGCTGGTCATGCTGACTTCCAAGTCGACTTCGGACGTTTGTCGAATATCTTGCGTCCTATCATCGACATGTCGGACACCAGCCTGGGTGGCAACGCGAAAGGCAGCTTTCGTTGGAATGCCTCGACGCAGGATGTATGGCGACTGACCGGAAACGCAGAGGCCGCCAATCTATTGGTGACGCTTCCTGGCGGTCAAAGTCTGAAACGCAATTCTCTTCGCGG
>CAYUGI010000005.1:0-8497 GCA_964444105.1 uncultured Pirellulaceae bacterium | reverse complement strand
GCCATGCGACTGGGCACGACCACGGCGCATTTTGTTGACCCGCGGGTTGCGTACGGAGATCGCTGGTTTAGTCAGAAGGACGTGAGAATCAACTTCGATGGCGAGTATGCCTGGCCTTCCGGCGATTTTGTGAGTCGCTCCCTGACGGTTGCTGGTGATGCGGTGTCTTTGGCGATGAAAGGCCAAGCAACCGCTGAGAACGTCGATCTTGAAGTTGCCTGGCGCGCAAAACTGGATCGAATTCAAGGCAGCGTGCGTAAACGAGTCGCGAATTGGCGACGTGACAATCGCGTGGAATCAACCGCACGCAACTCGCAAAACAAAAGCGTCTTTCGCCATGTTGGTTATCAAACCAATTCGGCTCGCGACGTAGCGCAGTCTGATGACTGGTTGGTAACCGGAGACTGCGAAGGAAGCTTCCGTGTCAAAAGCGTGGGAGATATTCTAAAAATCGACTCCAATTCAACTGGCAAGAACGTTGCGATTATTCAACCGCCTGACGCCAGCGCCCAGTCGTACACGGTGGGACCCATGCCACGTGGGTCTGCCAGAAATCGTTCGCTCGTTAGCGCCAATCCTTACAGCTCTCGCGTTGTCTGGTCCGAACCGAATGTGTCGCTTAGTGGTCCAATCTCTTACGACCGCAAGAGCGGAAAGGTTAACGCCGATGGAGTCCAGATCATCGGCGACTGGTTCGTCACGACGCTGACCGGGCACGCCATTTGGAATGATGTCCTCGGCGACGTGGTACTGAAGGGGCCAGCTAGCCTGAAAATGGACGAAGTCTCCAAGCGTTTAACGACGTTGACCGGAACAGACATCACCGTGGAAGGCGTCCAAAAGACTCCCTTAGAAATTCACGCCGCTCGCGATCAAGTTGGAAATGTTGCATTCACTGTTCAAGGAAATCTTGGTTGGGACTTAGGCGAAATCGCGGGTGTCCGATTCGGAGGTGCGACCGTACCGGTACGGCTGACCGAAACGACGGTCGAAATTTCTCCTGCGACGGTGCCAGTAGGCCAAGGCCAAGTGAATTTGGCTGGCGAAGTTTTCTATCGCCCCGGACCGATTTGGCTTAGAGTCCAACCGGGAACTGTCGCCAGCAATTTGCGGCTTACACCGGATATGACTCGCCGCTGGATGAAATACCTGGCACCGTTGGCCGCGGACGCAGCGGAGGTCGATGGCACAATGGGCGTCGAACTGGATGAAGCGATCGTGGTGATCGATACACCGGAGCAAAGCCGCGTGAAGGGCCGCATCAATCTGGAATCGGCACGCATGTCATCCGGGCCCATGACCTCGCAGATCATCGGAAGACTGGATAGTCTCAAGTCGCTCGCACGGATGGGACCGCCACCTGCGGACCGCGAAGCTTCTACATTGATCACGATGCCACCGCAGACAATCGACTTCGCGTTGGATCATGGAGTCGTTAGCCACCAAAGATTGTTCTTCGACATTGATCGCGCTCAGATGATGTCGAGCGGGCAAGTAAGCTTGGATTCACAGATCAATCTGACGGCACAAGTGGAGTTGGATGAACGCTGGCTCGGAAACGACTTGAAAGGCCTAGCAGGTAACTCTGTGTCGTTACCAATCCGGGGAACACTCAGTCGACCTGCGGTGGACGCTCAAGCTGTTCGCGAGCTATCGATACAGTTGGGGACGCAGATAGCAAAGCAAGAAGGCGCGAACTTCATTCAAGAGCAGTTGGGAAAGAGCATCAAGGGGTTCGACAAGTTCAAGAATCTAGACGACGATCTAAAGAAGAGCTTTGACAAACTGGACAAGTACAACCCGTTCAATCGTTGATGAACTGCGTTGAGTGTGAGAGGCTTGCTGCAGAGCTCTGCAAGCTTTTCTCTCAGGCAAGCAGAGGCTTGACGACTTCGCCATGCACGTCGGTCAAGCGGAAGTCGCGGCCTTGGTGTTTGTAGATGAAACGTTCGTGGTCGATGCCAAGCAAGTGCATCACAGTAGCGTGAAGGTCATGAACGCTCACCGGATTTTCGGCCACGTTGACGCTGTAGTCATCGGTGCGTCCGTAATTTGTTCCGCCTCTTACGCCGCCACCGGCCATCCACATGGTGAAACAACCGGGATGATGATCACGGCCGTAGACCTTATCCGTCAGCTTGCCTTGCGAGTAGATCGTTCGGCCGAATTCACCGCCCCAGATGATCAGGGTGTCGTCCAGCATGCCGCGCTGACGTAGATCATTGATCAAACCTGCTGTGGCTTGGTCAGTATCTTTGCATTGTTTGACAATCTGGCCTGGCAAATTGTTGTGCGAATCCCAGCCTTGATGAAACAATTGCACGAACCGGACACCGCGTTCGACCAAACGTCGGGCAATGAGACAGTTAAACGCGTACTTGCCCGGTTTGGTGACGTCGTCACCGTAATGATCCAGCACGTGCTGCGGTTCGTCGGATAAGTCCAGCAAGTCAGGAACGGACATTTGCATTCGGTACGCCAATTCGTACTGTGCGATGCGGGTTTGGATTTCGGGGTCACCGACCGCTTGGTACTTCTGCTGGTTCAATTCGGTCAGCGAATCCAACATGGTGCGACGTATCGAACGTGAGACGCCGCCAGGATCGCTGATGTCCAAAACAGGGTCGCCCTGATTGCGGAATTTAACGCCTTGAAATCGTGTTGGCAGGAAACCGCTACCCCAGAGTCGGTCATACAGCGGTTGCCCTTGTTTGGCGCTACCCTTGGAACTCATGGCAACGAATGCAGGAAGGTTTTCGTTTTCGCTTCCCAGGCCATAGCTAAGCCACGAGCCAATGCTGGGGCGACCAGGGATCTGTGATCCGGTTTGTTGAAAGGTGATCGCCGGATCGTGGTTGATCGCGTCGGTGTGCATTGACCGAATCACGCACATGTCATCGGCCACGCCGGCAAGATGCGGAAGGGACTCCGTGATCCACGTGCCGGCTTGGCCCGCCTGATGGAACTTGAAGGTTGATGGAGCGACTGGGAAAGACGCTTGCGCCGAACTCATTGTCGTTTTACGATCATCCGGATAGACGCTGCGAGGAACTTCCTTGCCAAACTGTGACGTCAAATTGGGTTTGTAATCAAACAAATCCATTTGAGCTGGTCCGCCCGACTGAAACAGGTAGATGACACGCTTTACTTTCGGCGCATAGTGTGGAAGTGAGTGCTGGTCGGTTGTTGCCGCGCCGGCTGATCGGTGCAGGAGAGAGGAAAGACCCACCGAACCCAAAAACGGGATCCCAGCAGCGGTGGCACGATGGATGAACGATCTACGCGAGAATGTACTTTGATTCATCGACTATTCCTTGGTAATCGTTTCGTCCAGGTTCAGTAGCAGGGAAGCCGTCATCGTCATGGCAGCATGTGTGTTGATCGGAACGGAAGCATCGCGTGTTGATTCGCCAACTTCCAGCAGCATTTTTGCTTGGCTAGGTTGCTTGCGGAATTGTCTTGCGAATTCTCTGTACGATTGGATCAATACCCTGCGTTCTGATACGGTTGGCTCGCGTCCGCAGGAATGCTGGAATCCGAAAGTGATTCGATCAGCGACCGTGTCACTTTTTGATTCCAAAATCATCCGCTGTGCCAAACCGCGTGCAGCTTCGACAAACAACTTGTTGTTCATCAACGTGAGTGCTTGAAGCGGCGTGTTGGTCCGCTGAGTGCGCACGATGCAAACTTCGCGAGCGGCCGCGTTGAAGTTCATCATCGTTGGCGGCGGAATCGTGCGCCGCCAATACGTGTAAACACTGCGACGAAACAGATTTTCGCCTTTGTCCTGCGTGTATTTATTGTTGGAAATTGCACTCCAGATCTTTGGCGGCATGTATGGCTTGGCCGATGGCCCGCCAACGCGATTGGTTAGCAATCCGCTTAGCTGGAGTGCTTGGTCGCGTAGCGTGAATCCTGGTAAACGCATTCTCGGACCGCGCGCAAGAAACTCGTTCTTGGGATCACGCTGAAACATTTCCGGCGTGACCGCTGAAGACTGCCGATAGGTGTTGCTAGTCAAAATCAACTTCTCGATCGCCCGCAAATCCCAGTCGTGATTGACTAATTCGATCGCTAGATAGTCCAGCAATTCGGGGTGTGTCGGTGGTGTTCCTTGGGACCCAAAGTTCTCGCTTGATTCGACAAGTCCGCGTCCAAAAAACTGTTGCCAGATGCGATTGACAGCTACCCGCGCCGTCAGTGGGTGATCGTGACGAGTAAGCCAGCGTGCAAGTTCCAACCGATTGCTTGGCGCGTTTGCTCCCGAAACACTGCTGTTTAATGCCATCGGTACGCTAGGCGACAGCGGGTTGGATTTGTCCGGCATGTTGTATTCACCACGCAACAGCACGAACGTTTTACGAGGTTTGTCCAACTCATGCATCACCATTAGCGTGGATGGCGAACCGGCTTGTGGCCGTTGTAAACCGTTGCCCTCCGTTTTTCGAGCACTTGAGAGTTTGACAGGATCTGGGGTGATTTTGCGATCTTCACCCTCAGCAAGATTTGGCCAACTGCTTGGAACTTCGATAAACGGTGGGCTGTTTCCGTTGTTCGGTCCAACTCCCCATTCAGCGATGTTGTTGAAGTAAGCGAACAGCTGGTAATACTCTTGCTGCGAAATTGGATCGTATTTGTGATCGTGACAACGGGAGCATTCGACGGTTAGACCTAAGAATACCGTTCCAAATGTATCGACTCGGTCGACCACGTTTGCGATTCGCCACTCTTCGGGAATTGATCCATCTTCGCTATTGATACGGTGATTGCGTCCAAATCCGCTGGCGATTTGTTGTCGCAATGTAGCGCCCGGCAGCATGTCGCCGGCAATCTGCTGAATGACAAACTCGTCATACGGCATATTTGTATTGAACGCATCAATGACCCAATCTCGCCAAACGTGCTGGTAGCGATAGCGATCATTCTGGTAGCCATCTGTGTCGGCGTACCTTGCCGCTTCTAGCCAAGGCAAAGCCTTGTGCTCTCCGTAGCGTGGCGACGCCATGAACCCGTCGATCACGTTGGACAAAGCTGCCGGAGATTGGTCGTCTAAGAATGCAGCCGTTTGGCTTGGTGTTGGCGGCAACCCGGTCAGGTCAAAGCTAAGTCGACGAATCAGCTCGGCACGGTCCGCTGGCGGTGCTGGCGAAAGGCCTTCCGACGCGATTCGCTGCAACACGAATTCATCGATCGGGTTGGCGGCACGGTCGATTTCAGTGATGGGCGGGATAACTTTTTTGGGGGCGACGAAAGACCAGTGTCGATCATACGGCGCACCGCTTGCCACCCATCGCTGCAAAAGATCTTTCTGTTGCGTTGTTAGCTCTTTGCCACAATCTGGAGGTGGCATTTGCGAATCGGGATCCTTCGAGTTTATCCGAGTCACCAATTCGCTGACGTCAACTTTGCCAGCTACGATGACAGACATCGCCGATTCTTTCTGGTCCAGCCTTAGCCCTGCTTCACGAGTGGCGCTGTCTGGACCGTGGCAGTGAAAGCAAGTTTCCGAAAGGATGGGACGAATTTCGCGGTTGAAATTGATCTCGCTGCCCGTGGCGTGGTGGGCTAACAGTTGCCCAAGCCAGACACAGAGTATCAGCGGCCAGCCGATGATTCGCTTAGAGGGAGGGAACATCAAATCGAAGTTTGCATAAAGATGGCGGGGCACGCGAAACTGCGTGACCCGCCATTGTAGTTCATTTTCGCGAAGCCCTAAGCAACAACGCTGTTATTTCGAAAGCGAAACTTCCTTGGACTCATTCTTCGACTTCGCGACTTGGCTAACTTTCGCTTTATCGACACTTTCGGTTGACAGTTTGACGTTGTCGAAGAAAGCCTGTTTGAATTTGAATTTGTCTCCGGTTTCGTCGAATGTCATCCCATTGCAGGTTCCGATGATCGTTGTGAAATCTTCTGGGTCTTCGCCACCGTCACCGCTACCTTTGACCATTGTGTTGATCGGCACGCGAACCTGGTGCCACCGTCCATCCGCTGGGACCATCGTTTGGGGAACAAACACTTCCCAGTAGGAATAGCCAATGTCGGACTGGTTGATTAGTTGGAAGTAGAAGTTTGCATTCTCTTCGACAGGCTGGCCTTTCTCGACCATCACGTCCACGACGTAGGTCTTGAACTTCGAGAAGTCTTTGCTTTCACCGGTCGATGGAATGCCACTCCATTTCGTGCCCCAGGACACTCGACCGACTTTGGAGGAAACGACTGACTCGTTCTCGCGTCCATCGGGATCTGCAAAAGTATTCGCCCAGTCGGCGACGGAAAAACAACCGCCATACTGGAAATCCTCCAGCAGCGTTTCTTCCGCAACAGCGATAGGGGCAAAAAGTGCGAGGATGAACATCGAAACAGCACAACGCATGGTATCTCCAGACGAAAGGAGGATGAGAAGGATCTCAGGGAAACGTGTAAGCGGGGTTTTGGTAGTCAAAGTCGGCATCGGTTAGCCCGACGTTGGTTTTCAAGTTTTTGTAAGTGTAAGACTCTTGTAGCGGTGGTGGGGCATCTTTATCAGCAGGCCATCCAAAACTTCGGTACTGCAGAATCACCTGGCGTTCAGAATCAATCGAAATTTCAGCTAGTGAGAAATCATCTTCCGGATCGCCTCCCGGTTTCGCGCGGCGCACTTGAATCAGCGTTGCTTCAGTGCCGTCGATTTTGTGGTCTTGCTTTATCGCGACACTGACGTCGGCATTGTTGCGGTCCAATTCGCCTCGCTCAATAAGTTTTTCAACCAGTCGCGTTAAGCCAATTTCACTGATGGGATAGCGTTGGCCTTGCATGGCAATCAATCCGTTGGGGTCAATCCAAGCGGACTTTAGCCCAACCAAGAAGCCAACTTCGTGGACGCCCATTTTTCCGTCGTAAAGGTCTTCGCCCCACAAGACTTCGCGACCTTTGTTTGCTTCGGGCTGGACAAATTTTAGGTACACACGCATCGGAGCGTCGTCTGTTTCGTTGCGAAGCCGCGTTTGAATTTTCATCTCGATGATAGTCTCTTCGCCCAGGACACCGTTGTCGTCGGCTTCCTGCTTAACGAAGGTAGCTGTGTAGTCGTCTAGCGTTGTCGCGATGTGTTGTCGCGCGGCGATCGCCATGTCCAAGACGTCAGCCATCGTTGGCTGTCTGTCCGCGACCATGTCGGCGGAGACATCAATCGGGCCAACTGAGCTGTTGGCGACGCTTGTGCCACGCTGTAATCGGACCGCCAAGTAACCTCCGGCAATCATCGCGCAAATTGCCAGGACTGCGGTGCGTTTTTTGTTTCGTTTCATGCTTGTCGTGATCCGATCAATGAAACAAGAGTCAAAAAAGAGAGAGGCGGAAACGAAAACCGCTCGGCTTGATGGACAAGCCGAGCGGTCGAATGAAGAGCGAGTAGCGAACTAGAATCCGCGTGCGCCGGCCTTCTGTCGTTGAGCCTGCGTCGCGGCGGCACCGATCGCTTTGATCAGGCCTTCGCCAATGCTAAAGCGTCCCTTCGACCCATTGGGAATACTGTCACTGACAATGCTAACGACACCAGGATCGGCAGCGCCACTGAGCGATGTGATCATCGCGGCAACAGCCTCGTTGTCATCAATGGTCTGAGCGAACTGCAAGATAGGCAACAGCTTGAGCCGCGCTTGACCGATTGGGCGATTACCGCCACCGGTGTCTTGTCCGCCAGCGTCAATCAGTTCTTTCAGCGTTGTTTCGCTTTCTTTTCCGACAGCCAAATAAACTGCCTTGGGTCCGGTTCCGATATGAACCTGCAACGTCTCGCCGAACATTCGGCGGGCTTCTTCTTCGCGCTCCGGCACGTCAGCTTCGACCACGTGCATTGTGACGCCGTTGTAGTTCCCTTGGTCGAACAAGAATCGCGGGGCATCGGGTTTGCCAGCTGTTTCCTTTTCGACTTCAGCCGCCAAGTCTTTGACGATTTGTGCTGCTTCGTTTCCGTCAGAAACGAAACCGCCGAAAACAAATCGAAAGTCGTCTTCGTTGGCCAGCAGCATACCACCCATGTCCGCCTTGCCTTCTGAAACCGAATCGACATAGAGGTCAATGAGCCGCTCAACTAATTCGTTGAACTTTGCTTTTTGTTCGGGTGACATGTCATCCGAATTGTCGATTCCATTACGAATCACACCCAGCGAACTGTTGATGCTGGATCGCGTCATCTCTACCGCGTCAGGGCTGATCGATGAAGCAACGTGCAAGTAAGCGGCCGCGTTTTCTCGCACCACTGATGCGAACGCCGAAGGAATCGATTTCTGATTTCCGTAAAGCGACGCAAGTTTGCTGCCCGCCAACGCCGTGTAGGAGAAGTCGGCGGCAATCTCTTTCGCAGTTTGGTCGACATTGATGCCGAAATTGATTTCATCGCTCTCTTCGATCATCATCTGCAACTGATCGAGAGTGCCTTCGGCCATTTCACGCGTTGACTCTTCGTCGTCTCCGCCCTGTTGAGCCATGGCTTGTTCAAAACCCTGACGCATTT
>CAYUGI010000004.1:42717-73220 GCA_964444105.1 uncultured Pirellulaceae bacterium | reverse complement strand
GATCCAAAACAAGGTCAAAGGATTTGCGGCGGCTTTGCCGTGCATTCCACCCTTGATCGTTGGCATCATTGTCTTCGCATCACGTCGATTGCGTGAACGCGAGAACATTTCCAAAGCACGACTCAAGTAGCGACTTCAAGACGCTAAACCGCCTCGCCGCCCTGCAGCGGCACACTCCAAACAGTTTCCCAAAAACGTCGAAGCAACAAGAGAAATCTGGTGAACGAACTGAAGAAAACCGGCATCTTCTGGGCAGTGACCGCTGTCATGTTGTTAATTGCCACCGTCATTGCTTGGCCAACCGCCGACAATACCGACTCGGGCAGCCTCAGCGAACTGGTTGGCACGTCGCTGATCGGGTCGTTCAAGGATCCGTTGGCTGTGGCCAGCATGAAAATCGTCAGCTTCGACGAAAACGAGGGAACACTCAGCAACTTTGAAGTCGCCAAGGAATCCGATTCGGGTGACTGGACGATTGTCAGTCGCAAAGGCTACCCAGCAGACGCTGTCGAGCAGGTCACTAATGCTGCCAACTCGTTGATCGACCTGAAGGTCCTGGACGTCGTTCCGTGCACGCGTGAAGACCACGACGACCTGGGTGTCATCGAACCGAAACTGGAAGACCTGAAAATTGGCGACGAAGGTGTTGGTCGCCTCGTCACTTTCAAAGACGCCGACAAACAATCGATCGCGTCGATCATTATCGGTGATCGCGTCAAGGATTCTGACGAACAAATCAATGTTCGCATCCCCGGTCAAGATCCGGTTTACATCGTCGCCTTGGATGACAAACCGTTAACGACCAAATTTCAAGATTGGATCGAAGAAGACCTCCTGAAACTCAGCACGATCGATGTCAGTGAAGTAGTCACCAAAGATTACTCAGCTAGCTTGGGGAACGGAGGCCAGATCGCACTGCAACGCAATTTCACTGCTCAGTTTGCCAAAGAAGGTGCCCAATGGGAACTTGCCAAGCTGCTTGAGTTTGACCCGAAACGCCCCACAGCTGAGCCGAAAGAAGTCGCGGTCGAGGCAGATCAAAAGGTCAACGCGACGAAGCTGAAGGAAATCGAGAACGCCTTGGACGATTTGAAAATCGTCAACGTGCTACGCAAACCTGACGGCATGAGCGCCAACCTGCGTGCCAGCGAGGACTTTCTGTCCGATCAAAAAGCTGTCGCCTCGCTTGCCGGACGCGGGTTCTATCCCGTGCAACTAACTGCCGATGGTGGCACCGAAATTTTGTCCGCCAACGGTGAAATGACCGTCGGCCTAAAAGACGGCGTTGAATACGTATTGCGTTTCGGCAATATCGCTGGGCTAGGCGAAGAGGATTCCGATGACGAGTCTTCCGAAAAAGAGGACGGCGAAGAGAAAAAATCAACCGCGGGCGTCAATCGTTACCTGCTACTGACCACGCGAGTAGACGAGAAAAAGTTCCCCGCTCCGGAACTGCAAGAAGTTCCTCAAACACTCGACGACCTGCAGAAGCTGGACGACGCCGAAGCCAAGAAAAACGCGCCGCCAGAAACGGCCGCCGAAGACAAGCCTGCCGAAGCAGTAACCGAAGACGCTGCAAAAGAAGACGCTGGCAGCGAGCCAAAGGAAGAAATGAAGAGTGAAGAGGCTGCGGAGTCGGACGAAGAGAAGCCTGCCGAAAAAGAGTCAAGCGACACAGAAGAGAAGAAGGCCGAGATGTCCGAGGAGAGTGCTGTCGAAACGAAACCAGCTGAGGAAAAACCAGCCCAAGAAGACGCCAAGACTAAACCAGCGTCTGAGGAAAAGCCAAAGTCAGAGGAAACACCCATCGACGAAGCTAACGAAAAAGCATCGGGCGAAACCGAAACAGAAGGCTCCGAATCAGCCACCGCGACCGGACAGGCATTGCAAGAAGTCGATGACGAGAAGGAAGAGTCCGACGACAAAGAGAGCGGCAAAGACGCCGATGCCGATCAGAAAAAAGAAGAAGTGGCGAATGAGGACGGCGCCGAAAAAGCAAGCGACACTGCGGCAGAAGAAGAAACGTCAACCGATGACGCTGGCAAAGACATGAAGTCCGAAACGGAAGAGAAAGCCGAGGCTGCTGAACCTGAGGAAACAGAAGAAGAGAAGCAGGAACGCCTTGAAGGTCTTCAAGAGAAGATCACCAAAGAGAACCAACGAAAAATGGACGAGCGAAAAGACAACTTGGCCAAAGCCAAGAACCGCGTCCGCGACTTGAACGCTCGCTTTGCTGATTGGTACTATGTGATCCCAGAAGAGACCTACAGCAAGCTGACCATCAAACGAAACGAGTTGTTTGAGACGGAAGGCGATGCAGGCAACGCTGGCTCAGCAGGTCCAAGCTTCCAAATGCCAGGCGGCGCCGGTGGATTCCCTGGACTACCTGGAAACTGATTTCTCTCATCCGCTAGCCTGGCGGATGCCTGGAACCAGGATGGAAAAGGGGCAGAAAAATTGACGGGCAAAAACAATGATATCGCAAACAGCTGAAAGTTCCGGGCGCTCAAAGCACTGTCGCCCTCTAGCGCAAGGACGCTTTGGTCATTTCGAGCGTTCGCAATAAGCGCGGCTTCGACGTAACGCACTCTGAACTTTGGCCATCTGATCTGAGATCGGCAAAGCAATACATTTGCCCCTCAATTTTTTTACCGTCTTCTCGTTGCAGCTTCCACTACCCGAATCACCGCGCCTAATTAGATCTCAAGGCCTACTAGTCGCTCAACGCGCATCTTCAGAATGCGTGCCTATTTCTACGTTAGGCCATCTGCGCCAATTCGCGACCCTCGGCTAGCTCGCCTTCCAATATCTCGATGCCTTCGCTTGGCGGTGCATCCCATGGACGATTGCAATGTTCGCAGTCGTCCAAGTCCACTCGTCGTTCCTTTCCGCATCGGGTACACGATTCTTTTACCAACTTGGGATAAACGGCAAGGACTGCCATGACCGTTCCCAAACCAAGCAGAGTCGCTGTCGTAATCCAGACGACGCGCTGCTGCAAAGTCAATCCACGCGTCCCGGTCAGCCACCAGACGAACAGTACAGAAATGACACTGTGCACCACCAGCAACCCAATTGCCAGCGTCCAACTGCGAATTTCCCCGCTGTTGTCTCCCGTGAGAACCATCGCTGCAAAAACTGATCCCATTAGCACTGGCGGCATCACGGTAGCGAAAGTTTCGACAGAAGTACCCGTGGTGGAAGGCGTTAAAGAAATTGACTCTAGTTCGCCCTTTCTTGCCGCATCAAGCATTCCAAATCGCGCCTCCCTCGCCAGCACTCGACGTACAAGCCCAAATTCACCGTCGGCTGAAGACACCACCCAGACCGACTCTCGCCAGGTTACCGGATCGACCTCAAACGTCTCTTTTGACTCCAGTTTTACCGGCGGCAAGGAAATCACCTGCGTCACCAGCAACTTTTCATTCAAAACCGGCATCGTCACCTCTTTGTTCCCAGCCTGGCCCGGGACTTCAGATAAGAGCAAAAGCTGATGCCGTGTCATCTTGGCCCCAGAAATCGTCCAGATGATTGCCTCTTCCGCGGAATCCCCCAACGCCAGTCCAACTTGGTCGAAGCTGCCTGCCAACAACCTGCGCGTTGTCATCTCAGTCAAGTCGATTTGATAGAGCCCTTCATTGTCATAAACGATAGGAGACTCATTGGAAGTGAAATTCCTATCCAGCGACACCATCGCGAGCGGTCCAGTCGCGGGACCGGCAAACCTGCCTGTTGCCGCTTTCGGATCTCGAAAGACACCATCGGGAGTGATCACGGCCGCCAAACCGTCCATTCCATACGCTAACAGTCGACTACCATCGCGAACGACGGCCAATTGACCACCACCGAATGAGTCGGACTGAAACGATCCCAAGTAGATAAAACGATTCACAAACGTGCTTGCTGCAAAATCGCCGGCTGGCGAGAGCGCCCAACCAAACTGACCTTGGCGATTGAGTTTTTCCTTTGGCATGGGATCAAATGCTTCAGATCCCGTCACGGGGCGCGTACTGCGAGTGACGTTATTCCAATCTCGCCGCGACCGGACGCTACGCATCTCTGCCCATTGACCCTCGTCATCCAGGATCACTGAATAACTCGTCAAGATCCCAGGATGTGTTTGCAAAGCTCCCAACAAGAAAACCCCACCAACTCCCAACAAGACGACACTGGAAATTGTGAGCATCAACATGCTCCAAGGCGAACGATGCCTGTAAGAAGACGATGGAGGTAAGTGCGATTCGTTCGCAAACGCATGACGACTACCCAACAAAACTGCTGGCACCAAAATCGTCAGCGTGACACCCAAAATCGTCAATCCTATCGCTGCCTGACCGTTGTCTAGTGTTTTAGCGCCTGCCCACAGCAGCATTACTCCAAACACAACTGCAGGCGCCGGGAGCAGCCGTGTTCTTAGCCAACGGGCATCACGGTTGGCAATCCAAACGACCGTAGGATGCAACAAAAAGATCGCGGGCGCGAAAACACAAAATGGCAACACTTGCCACGCGCTGGTTGGCAGGCGTTCAATGCCCTTCCACTCGAGGTAAACAGCTCCAAGCAGAATCGCTGGGGCGAGCGTGATTCCGTAGGCGACAAAACCAGCGATGACCTTGGCCCAAAAAATCTGACTTTGTGTCCATGGACGATGCAGCAAAAAGGCGCGCGAATCGTTTCGTACATCAAAGAACGATTGAAGCGCCCCCAACGCGATCGCGATCAGTCCCGCCGCAGTTCCAAGCGATCCGATCAAAGTATCTTCCATTCGGACAGCACCATAAACTTCCGTCGGAAGAGCCATCCATACCATCACAATGGCGACCAGCATTCCCAACGGCGTCCAGCGAATCACGTCGCGCAGTTCCTTAAAGACCAAATTTTTCATCTTGAGCTCCTCGATAATTCACACATTGTCATCGGAAACGGGGTACGCACTCTCGGCTGCCGGTGCACTTCCCGCACGGTCAGGCGACAAGAACGACGATTCGCCACGATCACGAGTTAGATATGCCAGCACTGCGTCGCTAAACGTTGTGTCGGTGGGAGGATGTTCTCCGGTAGCAATTCGATCCAAGGCCGCGTCCGTTTCTTGATCCGCGTCCGCGACAGCCAACTGCCACGAACTTCCCAGTCTTCTTGCTTCGATCAATCCAGGTAGAGTCGCAAAAGGGTTGCCCGAAACGTCGACCACCTTTTCGGCAGCGACTGTGTACATCGTTACGCGGTCTCTAAACGCTTCAAGCGTTGCATCCACCTTCAATCGACCTCCGACCATCACGGCGACACGATCAGCGATGCGTTCGACGTCATCCAAGAGATGCGTGCTGAGTAACACCGTGCGTTTTCCACCCCCGGCGAACTCGATCAACGTTTCATTCAACGCGCGACGACTGACCGGATCCAACCCCAACGCTGGATCATCCAAAACCAATAGCTCCGGATTGGGTGCTAGAACCAGTCCAAGCGAAACGCCTGCGCGCTGCCCACGCGACAACGTACTGATTCGAGCCCTAGGATCGATTCCGAAGTGGTGAACGATTTCCTTGAACATCGAGTCATCCCACGTTTGGTAGCCGACTCGCTGATAAGCCTCGCAGTCAGTCACTCGCATCGAAGGATAGAGAAAGTGCCCTTCGACCAGGTAGCCGATCCGCGAACGTGTTTTCACCGACATTTGTGTCGCATCTTCGCCTAACGTGATTGCCTGCCCACGCGTTGGCGTCAGCAACCCCATCATGATGCGAATCGTGGTCGTCTTCCCGGCACCATTGAGCCCCAAAAGCGCCGTGACCTTACCCTTGGGAACACTGAAATCCAAATCGCGAACGACAGGCCGATCGCTGAAATAGCGTGTCAGCCGCTTCACTTCAATTGCCGCATTACTCATGACTTCAACTCACTGAATCTTTAGATACAGGCCAACCCAAATCAACAGAACGCCTTACTTGCGCAACATTTTTGCAAACTGCTTCGTCACCTCAGCAATTACCTCTGCTTCGTCAAACCCCAGCGTCACCGCTTCGGCGACAAGTGGCGCAATGGCTTGATCCAGCCGCCGCGAACGTTCTCGCTTGGTAAAGATCTCGCGTCGCTGGGTGACGAAAAAACCACGTCCTTGCTGGCTCTCCACCACGCCGTCGGCCACCAGCATCGAATAAGACTTGGCAATCGTATTGGGGTTAACGACCAACTCGGTCGCCAACGCTCTGACGCTTGGCAAGGGATCCCCAACAGCCAAAGCGCCCCCGGCGATGGCTGATCGAATCTGATCAACCACCTGGCGATAAATGGGCACTTTGCCACCGGTCGTAATTTGTATGCGAACCACCTTCGCGACCTCACCTACTGTATGCGTTCATATAGTACAGTAGTTCAGTTGCGATGCGGTGTCAAGCGAATCTGCAGGGGCAGACCACGAGCCTTTGAAAGGCGCAGGCCTATCATCCAACTGAGGCCGTTTGAAGCTCGTTCTCAAGCCATGAAAAGAAAACGCAACGCCAGATCCTGTGAAGGGCTTGCTACGTCGATCCGCTAGAACCGGAAAACTCTCATTCCACTTAGCCGTGGAAATGAAAAACGTGCTCGATGGCCGAACCGCACGCGCGGGCGACGCGACTCCGATAGTTCATCGGGCGAGATCACTCCGTCTTCGTTAGCGTCTCGGTCAGATAGACGCTCCCAGATTCTCTCGTTGACTTCATCTTGGGTGATCGACAGATCTCCGTTGTCATCGAGTCGACGGAACAGGCGTGACGGAAGCGAGTCGCGATACTGCTGAAGCTCTTCCTGTGTGACGGATTCGCTATTATCGGCATCGGCAGGCAAGACGCGCTGCCATATCGCTTCGTTGACTTCATCGACAGTAATGGCACCGTCGCCATTGTCGTCTAGTCTGTTGAAACGTCTGTCTTCAACATTAGGACGGAACGCGCCAACTTCGGTCATCGTGACCGCGCCATCCTCGTCAGCATCGATTGGCTGCACCAATGCCCAGATTCCGGAACCCACTTCGGCCTCCGTCAGAGCACCATCGCTGTTGGCATCCAGCGTCGCAAACGCCCGGTCAATCAACGAATTCGCAAACCCACCAAAGTGACCCTCCGGACAATGCTCCTCGGATGAATCAACGCCATCTTCAGAAGGCGACTCATCGCCGGCTGGGCTGGCGGGATCTGTCTGGTTGTCGTCAGCCATGTCTGTCGAACCGCCATCTGCATCCGGGGCGTCATCCGATGCTCCGCCTTCGTCGCTCACCGGCGGCGTCTCCGCTGCTGGATTTTCCTGCTCTGGTTGGTCGTCCGCATCGTCGCTGGGCGAATCCTCCTCGGTTTCTTCTTCATCAATCGGCGTATCCACCGATGTCATCTCACCATCGTCCTCGGACGTTTCGTCTTCGGTTTCGTCCTCATCCTCACCGGTCGCAGTCTCATCATCCGAATCATCCGCTTCACCACCGGTCGGAGACTCTGGTGCTTGTCCGACGACGGGATCATCGTCATTTTCATCCGAAGGACCGATGGTAACTCCCTCATCCAATTCCTCGCCTGATGCGGAATCGGCATCACCGGCAACGCGATCGGCCAAATCGGATCCGATCGATTCACCCGACGCTTGACGAATCAGATCGTTGATTGTTTTCAACACATCAGCAGGAGTGACGTAGCCATCGTTGTTGGTGTCCGCAGCAGCCGTGGATGTTTCAGCGACGCTTGGATCAACCAGCCAATTGATTACATTCAAGACATCCTTCGGCGTCACATTGCCGTCACCATCCACGTCGGACGGCAAGAGAGCGTTGTGGTGCGCCGGAGCTGCTACCATTCGCCCACCGAACTGCCGCCAGCCTCCATTTACAAACCAGTTGCGCAGCCAAGGTCGCCAATCTTGATTCGTCTCCGGCGTGTCTTCAGTCGGCATCGTGTCGAAGACAACGTCAGCCAGCTCGTCACTTTCCGAGGATGAGCTGCCATGATCATGGTCGTGATCGCCAACATGGTCGTGATCGCTAGCGATGGAATCGCCAAATAAATTCTCCGCGGGCGCATAGATGGCCAAAGCGGCTTCGATATCGTGATCGCTCAGCCCACGAAAACTCTGCGTCGGCGATACGAAGGGGGCCAAAGTGGCATCCGCTTCATGCAGGTGATCAATGCCCAACGCGTGGCCAATTTCGTGCACCGCAACGTGGACCAAATCAAAGGCACGCCGACCTTGTGCGTTACCGATCTCCCAGGCCTCGTCGGTATCAAATTCGATGTCGCCGGCAATACGAGCTGGATTAACGTCGTCGGGAAGATACGCCTGCGCCAGTGTTCCCCCCGCACCATCAAGCCGTGTCGATCGAAAATCCAACGAATCTCTCAATCCTGGCTGAGACACCTCGGTGAAATGCACATCGACGACATCGCTCCAAGCATCCAAAGCGGTTTCAATCGCCGATTCGAAAGCGGCTTGATCGACGCCACCTGGAGCGCTGCCGATGTGGTAGGTCAGCTCCGCCCCACCCTGCCCAGGGCCATCCCAGCCCAGGCTGGCAGCGAGACAGCGACGCGCCTCCAAATTCTCTGCCCGCAAACGACGACGCTTTCGACGAGATCTCTTACCAACCATGCTTTTCGAATCCTTTTTCGCTGAATCAGTGACTCTAAAGTGTAACGTCGCCGGGCCAAATATTTCCACCACCAAACTGGTAGAGAGATGGTGGCCTAATTGACGTTTGACATCACCTTTTTGTTCCAACGCGTGCTGAAGCATCCCAAACTACGCCAGCCGAAATTGCCGACACCTCCATCGATTATCAAACACGCTCATTGCCATCAATACTCCGTAATGACTTCGTTGCCGCGGCGAGTTGCCAAGGCGTCGTACACCTCCGCATCGATGCTCTCGGTGATCGCTCTGACCGATCCATCACAAAGCGTGAACTGACAGAGTCCGGAATGGGGTGCGGACAGACCTTTGTCATCACCACCGAACTGATTGGGGCGAAATTGAGTCTCAAACAAAACCATGTGACCGTGATCGTCACTGTATTCTGTAATCTCGCGAACCGCCGCAAACCAAGCGTTCTCGAATTCAGCATGACCGCCCGCTGTTGTCGCGTTCTGCGAGATAGGACCATTGTGTCGTTCGCCAAATGCCAGCGTGTTGCTGAGTCCGTCCAAGATGCCGCGTACCTTCGTGCGACTGTTGCGATAAAAGACACCCAAGCTTTGCGTCGGCGTTGCATCCAAGTTCACCGTCTCCGATGCAGGCCCCCAGTTCGCTGCGTAGCTTGCGCATGCATATTGTTCAATTGGATCGACCGAATCATCGCGAACAACAAAGCGATCCGATGAGTAGGTGTCGCTGGGGCAAAGAAAAACCGGCAACGTCGTCTCGCGGGGTTGACGGTTACCAACGTCCCAGACGGGGCGATCGAATTCGATATCGCTGTACAAACCTTGCTGCTCCAACTGCGGCAACATCGCGGCGCCCCAAGCCAGTCCCATATGGTTAGCTTGCTCCAACGCAGTACCACGCGGCCCGGATTTGTGCAGGTAGCCCGAGGGCAGAACCTTGAATGCGGATTCGTAGTTGTGCATCGCCAGGCCAAGATTTTTCATGTTGTTCTGGCACGACATTCGTCTAGCCGCTTCACGAGCCGACTGGACGGCCGGTAGCAACAAACCGATCATGATGCCGATGATTGCGATCACGACCAGCAGTTCAACAAGCGTGAACGCTAGTCGCCTTTTTGTTGGATTCAACATTGATTACTCTCCTACAAATTGAATGAATGCTTCAAGCTTCCTGTCCGCGCTTTCAAACGTGGCAAGAACCTCTCGGCTCTCTGATGATAAAAATGAATTGGGTAGCGGTTTTTGAAACACCCAGGTCGACGTATCCAATTCAAGATCCAGCTTGACGTCTTGATTTGTTTGCGACGCGTTGGATGACGACAAACGCAGCGTCAGCGAACTGTCCGGATCCTTGACGGGTCGAAACAAACCGATCTTGTATTGAAGCGGATAAATCTCGATTTTGCCGTCGCGAATCGGCATGACCTCGAGATGAAAATTGCCCGTCTCGCCAGCGTGCTGGTTATGACCAAGGTCAACGATTTTTCCACCGTGCGGTGCTTCATCGTGTCGATGCCCGTGCGCATGATCATGATCGTGGGCACCCACGAAATCTTCGTGATCATGGTCGTGTGATTGGCCATCGTCATGAAAGTGCCTGTGATCATGCTCAGAATCAACATTTGGATCAGCCACGATGGGTTCGGCGGAACCAAACGGGCTCTGTATCGGTGGCAGATTACGAAAGGCTCTGACCCAGCGGGAGTTCGTACTAGAAACGTCCTCCACGACGGCACGAACCATCGCAGGATCATCGTGATCGTGGGCCAACTCATGCTCCAAAGTCTCCAGCTTTTTCCGAATCAGGTAGCCTTGCATACGCTGATAGGGAGTCACCTTTCCGCGGCGAATGAACGTGCCAACTTCCAAACGACGACTCCATTCGTCCCAACGTGGAATCCAAAACATGGCGTGGCCCGAATCACCACTCCGCGCCGCCGACAAGGTCTCCGCGCGAACATGACTGATTTGCTTCAAGCACTCATCCGTCGATGGATAGTAGGCGTAACACATCACGACGCTTAGCGCGACGAGCCCAGCTAAAAGCGTCCCGCCCACGGCCCTTTCACTGACGGCACGATCAAACCGACCATAAGGCTGTGCGTCTGTCGCTGCGGATTTTGAACGCTGCCTTGGCTTTTCGCATGTGATTGAAAAGATGCGAAAAACGGCGCCCAGGACAAGCCCAATGCCGAGTGCCCAAAGTGTGATTCGCTCGGCAATGCCAATCTTCTCTTCCAACTTTTGCAGCGCGAAACTGCCCATCGCCGAGTCGAGGTGATGAATCGGATTGGAATAGATGTCGAAGGCATGTGTATGGTCTGAGGGATCAACCCCCGGCGGGATCAGAGGCTTGTTAACCGCGTAGGCAATTGCCAGCACGATGACAACCAAGCAACCAAGCCACATGGCGACGCTGCGGATTCCGAATTGACGCCCCAGCCAACCAATCGTCCCGAAGTTCACGCCCGCGCCAAGGACCAGAAGAATGAATGCCGCGCCGGGCGAGTTGGCGTGCTGAAACATCATTCCTAGCTGACTCATGATCAACTTCGGTGTGGCGTACGCCGGGATGGCGATCATCGTCATCCTGGCTGGCGCCCACCAGTCATCGCGATTCACGCCGTGCTGCATTCCGCCCCATGGCAAGAACGCAGCCAAAGTCGCCATCCCAACAGCAGCAATCAACGCCCACAATCCGGCGGGACCACATAACTGCCTGCACATGAAGATGAACGTCGCCGCCAATCGTTGGACACCCGCAATCTCAAGGAAATTGGATTCGGTGATTTCGTCCGCCGTCTGCCGAAGAAAGAACTTATCCCAAATCAGTCCGACCAGCGTAACAACGGCCAGTGAACCCATCGCAAACATCACGATGACGTAGGGACGCGACAAAGTCAGTCCATACAAGAGCGAAAGCGGATTGAAGAGTGGAGCAGCAAGCGCAAAAGCGGACATCGCCCCCGGCTTGATTCCACTCCGTCGCATTTCCAAAAGAACCGGCAACACACCGATACTGCAGACGGGCAACAGCATCCCAACGGCCCACGATTGCGGTAAAGCCCGCAAAGAGTCTCCGCCAAACAGACGACGTGTTCCCTCGGTGCCAAGGAAGTACCGAAAGATAGCCGCGATGAACAACCCGACCAACAGCGTCGGGCCGGAAGACATAATGGCTTCGGCAAATCGAATGGAGCCTCCCAGCAACGCTTGCATGACGAATTCAATCATGAGTCCTGCTCCATCGATTCATGCTCATGATCATCATGCGAGTGCCCGTGGTCATCATGTTCGTGATCGTGATGCTCGTGGTCGTGATGCTCGTGGTCGTGGTCACCGTGCTCGTGGTCACCGTGGCCGTGCTCGTGACCATGGTCCAGCAATCGCATGACTTGATGGTCCGGCGGGAGGCTTCGCCAGGCGTCTTCCGTCAACTGACAAAGTCGGATCGCTTGATCGCGACGCTGCGTGTCCCAGTGATCGGCATCCGCGTTAATCGATAGGCGAATCGCTTCGCTTAATTCGTAGATTGGCATCCATCGTTCCTCGCCGATATTGGTGTCGGCGGCGATTTCGGCGCTCCACGAAATCAAGTCATTCAGTTCAGACTTGGCAACTGAATCATCCGACGATTGCTCCAGCAAGGTGATTCGATCGCGAATCTTCTTCCCAAGATCCAAAAGCGACAGCGGCGTGTGGGCGGGGAACTCGTGTTCATGGTCAAACAAGCTCGTTTTGTCGTTCTTTTCGCCGCACCCAATCCCGGTCAATGACAGCGACGCCAGTACTGCAACCAGCAACCAGCCGAATGATTGCCTGATGCGTGAATGGCCGGAACCGAAAAGAAAACTTGATCGGTGCATTACTTGTACTCCGGTGCAGACACAGCGGACAAAACTGTTTCGATTGCTGAATCGACATCACCGTTCGCGGCGAGCAGACGCACACTCAAAACGGGATACGCCACTTTCAAAACATCACTCGGAGTCACAAAGTCACGGCCTTGCAGCATGGCCCAAGCTTGAGCCATCCGTTGCCAAAGCAGCATCCCGCGTGGGCTCACCCCCAGCTCAATGGCCGGTTCATTTCGGGTCGCTTCGACCAAATCGACAATATACTCTTGCACGCGCTGATGAACAGAGATCGCTGCCACGGACTTCTGCAGCGACTCGAGTTCTTGCAAGCTCAACGCCTGCTCATCGTTTTGCGATTCGTCGATGCCTTGCGCCGCGGCTTCCAAAATCCTGACCTGAGCAGAACGATCGGGGTAACCGATTTGCATCTTGATACTGAAGCGATCCAACTGAGCTTCTGGCAACGGATAGGCACCATGCGAATCAATTGGATTCTGCGTTGCAATGACAAAGAATGTTTCTGACAACGTGTGGGGAACAGCATCGATCGTGACCTGGCGTTCGGCCATCGCTTCCAGCAACGCACTTTGCGTTCGCGGCGTCGTTCGATTCAATTCATCAGCCAGCAATACGTCTGCAAACACCGGGCCAGGATGAAACTCGAACTCGTGAGTTTTTTGGTTAAAAAGACTGAATCCCGTCACATCAGTCGGCAGCAAATCAGGAGTGCATTGAATGCGTGCCAATCGCCCACCCAAGCACTGTGCGAGCGCCTTAGCCAAAGACGTCTTTCCTGTTCCCGGCAGATCATCCAGCAGCAAGTGACCTCGGGAGAGCATGCACGCAATCACCAATTCGATTTGCTCGGACTTACCAAGCAAAACGCGATTGAGTGATGACCTGAGCCCCTGCAACGATTCCATGTGCTCAGAAGAATTTGTTTCGTTAAGCGTGGCTGTCATGATGGGTCCTCCCCAAAGATTGTCTTGAGCGTCCTGATTGGAAGCGCTCCTACGAAGCCGCTGGCAATTCGAGAGTGATTTTCGCCAAGCATTCCAACGTCTGTCTTTCCGAAATACAGTCGATCAGCCA
Source organism: uncultured Pirellulaceae bacterium (assembly GCA_964444105.1). Lineage (GTDB taxonomy): Bacteria > Planctomycetota > Planctomycetia > Pirellulales > Pirellulaceae > K23-9. Next base: position 59,650 of record CAYUGI010000004.1, on the reverse strand, counting down.
GATCACAGAATGACCTAACAACCGCATTGACCTGATTGTCCGAATTTCCTTGACCGGCAACTCGCCCGGCAACTTGTCCGGCAACTCGATGAAGCAACCATTCTCGCGGCGGTGAACCAGCAGGACGAGAATGCCCAAGCGCCGCCGCACGCGTTTCAACAATACGAACAGCGAACGCAAATCGCCGGCGGGGGCCGCATACGACCGAAGCCCACCAGGCGAACGTCAACAGGAATTCCAGCCATACAAGCCGCGTGACGTAGACCAGAGCGATCAATCCACTTGCCGCGAGTCCGATGGGCCAAAACTGAGCCGCGAATCGTCGCGATTGCAACCACCAAGAAGCTGCGTAAACAGGTTCTCTAAAACTCGGTGTGGGTTCGATCTCAAACCAACGTCCATCCTTCAGTCGAATCTCCACCCAAGAGTGAACATCATCAGGTAGCACGTTGCTGTGGCCGGCTGCGATATCGACGGACGAAGGTCGCACATAGAGCCCCGTGACCAATCGCGACTGCAATCCGATCTCGCGAGCCATCAGCGCGGCTGTGGTCGCAAACAAGTGATCGCCACCACGACGCTTCAACAGGAACTCAGTGATTGGTCGTTCCGAATCAAACTCCGTGTCGCGGTCAAACTGAAAGTCAGTACGAAGACGCTTAACGATCGTCTTCAGTTTTTCATAAGGCGTTTCGTTCCCGGCACTCCGATTTCCCGTCCATGCCTGAACCAAATCAGCGATTTCGGCATTCACCGTCTCATTGGTTCCGATCGACTCTGCCCGCTCTTCGCCGTTCAGCCCGGCAATCAGTTCGTCTTCCAAAACTCGCATGCCCGCGACATGAACGACAGTCAAGGGAGGCACTCTTTCGCGGCCAGGCATAAAAAACGAACCGTCTTCCTCTGTCGAAAAGAAGTCCTGGCGATCGACCTGCTTGATATGCACCCCGCTGGTCATCATGGGAACGGGTAGCCGAGTGGTGTTCAGGCGAATGAACTTCAACTCCCCACGTGCGACTTTTTCAGCGGGAGAACCAAGGATTTTCGTCGCTGTCTCGGGCTCGAAAAACCAGATTTGCTCACCAAGCTGCTTTCGAGCGAATTTCTTCTGACGATGTTTAGCGGTGTTCGTCCAATCCAAACCGTCGAATGTGTTGTAACGATTCATCGCCAAACGAATGCCCGTTGGCCCGGACCATTGCACCAACGCGTTCTTCGCTACGTCCGCGAGGTGCCGATGTTTCTTAGGCACATCCCGATCGGTCGAAAATGACGCGCTACCTTGTTCGCTGCGTGAGCTGCGGGTGTGAGCCTCGATCACCTTTTCAGATGACATGCCCTGGCGACGTTCCCACTTGGTTTTCTTCTTCGGCTGACCGATCGAGTCGCTGAACATATCGAACAACGTTGAATCAGTTGACTCTAAAAACAGATCGCTCTCCACAGCACCAAACGACTCAGCATGATCCTTTGCCGCGATAGCCGCATCACCGCTGCCAATCCCGTGCGTCGCAGCGGGATCCGACCACTCCGATCCCCCGCTGGTCGGCATGAACCCGGCTTGCAAGTGATTCGAAGCACCGAAGCGATCTTTGGCGAACATTCCTCCGACAATGAACAGGAACACGGCAGCGATCACGGTCAAAGGCCGCATCGACCCGCTTCGTGAAACGTTATCGGCTGCGCACAATTCAATTCTTTCCCAGTGATTGGCGACCAAATGCCAGACGCAAACCGCCATCCACACAATCGCTAATCCAATGGCGTTGGGATGGTCCGAAATCACCGTTCCGAACAGCGTCAGGAATCCTGAAGCCACCAGTGACATGGCCCGTGGCCGTTGATTCATCACTGACAGAGCTAATGCGATCGCTCCAAAGGTCGTCATCGCAGTCAGTTCAAATGCGATGGGCGATCCCATTACTCTGGAAACGAAGGCGTTCAAAACCGGCATTGCCACTACCAAAACGCAACACAATCCAGTCCATCGCCGATTTTCGTTGGATCGCGCGACCACCAGACCGCAAAAGCCGATCGCAATGCCGATGACTTCGGCGGCCAGCATCACCCGTGGTTCGATCGGGAAACGCAAACACAGAATCCCAAACAATCCGATGGTTGCCAGCAGAGCCGTTTCGCATTGTTGGCGATTAAGCTGCGACTTTGCCATGTCCCACCTCCGTCCAGAAGTCTTGCATGGCGATCGCCAAATCCTGTTTCGTATCCACTCGCCACTCACGCACTCCGCTACCGAGTCGTCGCGAAGCAGTCGGATTACAAACATTGACGATCGTGCCCAAACGATCCCCCGTGATCTCGATCGACGCAACGGATGTCTTGCAGCGGAATTCTGATCCAGTCGTACCACCTAAAGCAACGAAAGCCATTTGGTCCAACATCGACCGAAACGCTGCTTTACCCATCGTTGTTCGGTGTGAATCGATTCGAATGACGTTCTGATCCAGATGGACTCGCAGGGGTAAGTCTTGTTTGTGCAACGATTCGGCAATGCTGGCTGCAATGCGGATGCGACGCGATAACTCTTCCACGCCAGCACTTCCTAGCGAGGTATCCAGTCGAATATCGATTGCCGCCGTTTCGGGCGCGCTGCGTTCGGTAATCATCAGCGCGTTTGTTCGCGCCGAAGCGACCCAGTGAACGTGCTTTGCCGAATCACCGCGCCGGTACTCGCGTACGCCGTTCATGTCACCATCGCGGCCACTTCGTTTGCCAATGCCAAGGTCAGTGGCGACTTGATCAGAAAACCGAGCAAGTCCCGGCGACGCGTACACCCGCGGCCAAACCACCAACGTCGAAACGGCGTCTATCTTGCGTCGTGCCGTCCAAATCCCAAACGGGAAAGAACAAGCAATGCTCGGGACCTGCTTGGGATACCGACCACGAAGTTCAGGATGAATGTTGATGCCATACTCGGCTTGGCTCATTGCCGGCACCGAAGCGAGCCCAACGGTCGGAAGCGGTGTCAACGACTCCTCGTTCTCGTTGCTTCGGTCAGCCCGATAATCGCTTTCCAGATAGCCTTCCACTGCCAATCCCCACAACGGAATTGGTAGCCGATTGCGTGCTCGGACGACCATTCGGCAGGGAGCGTCCTCATGAACCTTGTCCGTTCCAGGTGCCAGCTCCATCTTCGCCGCATGGATTGCGATCAGCGGCCAAATCATGCCGATGCACATGATCGCAGTCAGCGAAGCCGCCAAGCTCCAACCAACTGGGCTGAAATACAAACCGATGATGCAACTAATTGCGGTCGCAACCACGAACCAACCAATGGGTTCTTTCAACCAATAAACAAAACGATTCGCCCAAGGACAAAAGTCGGTGGTCAGGATCTTCGCCAACCAACTCTGCTTCTTGGGCACTTCATGGGCGATTGCCATGACGGAGTACTCCCAAAGTACACATCAAACGTGGGACAAACTGCTGACGTGACGTCCGATCAAGAAATCGAAACGGTTTGCGATGCGCGGTTAGCGCACGGGCACCGATAGAATTCCAAATGACACGATGTGCCAGCAGGCACAAGTCAAGAAGTTCACGCTTGCGGAGGACCGCGAACGGAAAGCCCACTTAAATCAACCGAACCTACCCAAGGGACAGTTTCGGGAATCAATTCTCTGGAGAAATCGGCCGGTTGGAATACCACCGATACGTTTGGCAGAACAATCGCAGTCCGCGAAGCGAAAAACGACTGGCAGATGCTACAACGCTGCGAATCGTGTTCGCAGGGAGCAGGCTCGCCTGGATTCTGTTCATTCGCCGCCAATTCGTTCGGCCATTGTTCGCCGTGCTGCGAAGAAACCGAGACTACTAGCGAAGCCAGGCTTTCCATCGGAGGCATCAAAGAGTCGTCGCTGTGACAACAATCCTGCCCAGAATCGTCCGTTTGATGGTCGCAACAGTGCGAATGCCCAAGCGACAAATCATGGCAGCACTGAATTCCTTGTTCATGCTGATGACATCCAACGTGAACCCATCCCGCGACGTTGCCAAACAGCAACGAAGCTAATGCGAGCAGCGCTAAAGGACGGTGTTGGAAGAACATTGAACTTGGGTCAGTCGGCTGAGAACTTGTCCACCTAGGGATTCGTCAATGAATATCGTGTCTACCCACAGTACGTCGTGTCAATGGATTTGAACCAAAAACTCGACGATTTGGTGTATCTTCACAAATTCGCGGCGAAAACGATCATCCGCATGAAAACAACGCGTCGGCCCCAATGAAATCCCGCACCAAGCGCCGAACTTCCCAGGGCAAATGACGCGCGAAGGTTCGTCGGACACCCAAAGCGTTTAGTTGCGATTCGCCCTTGCCTTCACACTCGATTGCACCTTCCTCTCTTGACTGATTGCGTCGTGGTAGGATGGGCAACAAGCTGTTTTGCTCCATCTCAACCCGCGTCAAAGCACGATGTCACTCTCAATATCCAATCGTTCGCAATCTTATTATTTGTTCGCCGTGATCACCATTGTTGCTTGCAGCCTAATCCTGGGCCCAGCAAACAGCGAGTCGTCTGCGGCCGAAGCCTTGCCCAACATCGTCGTCATTTTGGTTGATGACATGGGTTACGGGGATCCGTCTTGTTTCAATCCCGACTCCAAGATCACGACGGAGAATATTGACTCACTTGCCGCGGCGGGAATACGGTTCACGGACGCGCACGCACCGGGACCACTTTGCCACATGTCGCGTTATGGCCTGATGACCGGAAGATATCCTTTCCGAACAGATTGCGGTCAATGGCGCAAACGCCCCATCATCGATGAAGGCCAGACGACGATCGCCTCCCTGCTGAAAAGTCGTGGCTATCGAACTTCAATGGTCGGCAAATGGCATCTGGGTTTCGACGAATCGGCTGGCTTCGACAAACCGCTTAAGGGAGGCCCAGTCGATCGCGGCTTTGACAGCTTCTTCGGCATCCGCGCATCGACTGATATCCCACCATACTTTTACATCCGTGATGACCTCGCGGTTGCTCCTCCGTCCGACCATGTGGAAGCCAATAGCAGCGAAGGCTGGTCGCCGATCCAAGGTGAATTCTGGCGTGCTGGCGGCATCGCACCGGGACTCGCCTTGGCGGACGTGTTACCGAAATTCACCCAGGAGGCCGTCGAAGTCATTCACGAACACGGCAAACGCGAAGCATCCAATCCGCTGATGCTTTACCTAGCCTATCCGGCGCCGCATACACCTTGGCTGCCATCAGAGGATTTCGAAGGCAAAAGCGGCGCTGGCATGTATGGTGACTTCGCCATGATGGTCGATTCCATGATCGGTCAAGTGCTGAAAGCCTTGGAGCAAGCAGAAATGTCAGACAACACGCTCGTCGTCTTCTCTTCCGACAACGGGCCTGTTTGGTACGAGTCGGATGTCGAGCGGTTAGGTCACGATAGTTCCGGGGGCCTGCGAGGTATGAAAGCGGACGCATGGGAGTGCGGACATCGAATGCCCTTCATCGCCAGATGGCCGGGCAAGATCAAGGCACTCTCAACCAGCAAACAAATGATCTGCTTCACCGATCTCTTGGCAACTTTTGCCGAACTCACTGGAGCCACACTCGATGATGACGCCGGACCTGATAGCGTCAGTTTCTTACCCGCGCTCACTGGCCAGCAAAGCGAATCCGATCCGATCCGAAAACACATGGTCATTCGCTCGGGCGGACCGTTGATGACCATTCGACAAGGCGATTGGAAATTGATCAATGGAATTGGTTCAAGCGGTTTCTCGAAACCCAAGAAAGTCACGCCTGGGCCGGGCGAACCAAAAGGGCAGCTTTATAATCTGGCGAAAGACCTAGGCGAAACAAATAACCTTTACAACGAGCAACCCGAGCTTGTCGATCAACTTCAGCGAAAGTTGAATGAGATTCGCACCTCGGAACGTAGTCGATAAAACCGCGGCAACTCAGCGGCTAACACACTTCTTTTTCTTTGGGGCAATGCAATGTTCATGACTTCACGCAGACTCTTCACGCACTCACTTGGCTTAGTCATCGCGTTTGCAATTTCGATCGCGTACTGTAACGCTTCTTCGCCCAACATTGTCTTCATCTTGGTCGATGACCTGGGATACATGGACATTGGAGCAAACAATCCCGATACGTTCTACGAAACCCCCAACGTCGACCGACTTGCAAAGTCTGGCATGCGTTTCACAAACGGTTACGCAGCCAACCCCGTTTGCTCGCCAACTCGTTACAGCATCATGACGGGTCGTTGGCCAAGTCGCGTGAAAGCGACCAACTTTTTCTCGGGTCGCCGCCCTGGCAAATTTCTGCCGGCAACGATGATCGACCAAATGCCGTTGGAAGAAACAACGATCGCCGAAGCGTTGAAGGCGAAGGACTACCAAACCTACTTTGCCGGAAAATGGCACCTCGGACCGACAGAAGAGTTTTGGCCCGAAGCACAAGGGTTTGACGTCAACAAAGGAGGACATGAGCGGGGCGGACCCTACGGAGGCAAGAGGTATTTCTCGCCATACGGGAACCCGCGACTGAACGATGGCCCCACAGGCGAGCACCTCACCGCACGACTTGCAGATGAAACGGTCAACTTCATGACCGAAAATCGCGACAAGCCCTTCCTGGCGTACCTGGCTTTCTACAGTGTTCACACACCATTAATGGCACCCAAGCCTCTTGTGCAGAAGTACATGGAAAAGGCCAAGCAACTGAATGTTGATAAGGACCAAAACTTCGCGGACGAGGAACAGGTATGGCCCAATTCAAAGAAGCCGCGACGAGTCCGCATCGTCCAGTCCCACGCGACCTACGCTGCTATGGTGGAATCAGTGGACAACGCCGTTGGCAAAGTCATCGACGCGATCGATTCCCTTGGCTTGACCGAAAACACGATCGTCTGCTTGACCAGTGACAACGGCGGACTGTCAACTTCCGAAGGATCACCGACCAGCAACTTGCCCCTACGAGGCGGCAAAGGCTGGCTCTACGAAGGAGGCATTCGCGAAGCGTTCATGATTCGTGCTCCCGGCGTGACGAAGCCGGACACAACCTGCAACGTGCCGGTGATGAGCACAGACTTTTTCCCCACCCTGCTCGAGCTTACTGGTGACTCAAAAAGTGATGTCGATGGCAAGAGTCTCGTGCCGCTGCTTCGCGAAGAAACAAATTGGAAACGTGAATCGTTGTTTTGGCATTACCCGCACTACAGCAACCAAGGTGGATTCCCAGGCGCAGCGATTCGGCAAGGCGATTGGAAGTTGATCGAGCGGTTCGAGGATGGCCAAACGCAACTTTACAACTTGGCCGATGACATCGGCGAGAGCATTGATGTGTCCGAACAAGAATCGGCACGCCATGACGCGATGCGAAGCGAACTGCATACCTGGTACGAAACGGTTGACGCAGAATTTCTGAGAGCAAAACCTGACGGGCCTCAGCCTTGGCAGCCTTAATCAGGTTGTGTTGCAAATCGCCGGCTGGAAATACCAGAACGCGCCCAACTCATCAAAATTGGGTAGAAAAATGAGAAGGTAGGAAAATGAAAGACGTGGATTGAAACCAGCTGACTTAAAACCGGCGTCTGATCCTACTCTCGTCTAATTTTCCTACCTGCAAATTTTCCTACCCCACAGTTTCAACTGAACGTCTAGTTTGCCTTCTGTCTCTTCATTTTGCTCTTCTTGCCAGCGCCCTTTTTCGACTTCGCCCCGTTTCCTTTCGTTCGCCAAGTTTCGACGGCTTCCTCCCGCGTCATCGAACGATATCGGTTCTGGCGTGACAGTGCATTCAGTTCTGTCTCGACGCCTTCATCGCCCTGGCTTCGCATCCATTGATCCAATTCTTGCTTGAGCCGGGCAACCGTTTCACTATGAGAAGAGTCGCCCGCTAGATTATTCATCTCCATCGGATCTGCGTTGCAGTCATAGAGCTCCAGTTCAGGGCGGTAGTGATATCGGTCAACCAATTGCTTGGCAGTTTTGTCGCCCGTCTCCGCTTTGGCCACCATCGACCCAAAGTAATCTGCCTTCGTACACGCGTTCGTGAACTTGTTTTCGTGATTCAGGTTCCAGACCAATCGATATTGCTTGTCGCGGACCGTGCGAATCGCATACGCGTCGCTGCCGTTGATGATCCCGCGCGTGGTCATTTCGCCGAACACAAATGACTTGTGTTGATTCGTTTTTCCCGTCAACACGTCGACCATGCTCAATCCGTCAAGCCGATCGCTGGGAGTGCCGCCTGCCGCTTGCACGAACGTCGGCACGATGTCCGTGTATTCCACCATCGCATCTGTTTTACTTCCTGGCTGCACCTTCCCGGGCCAGCGAACTATCATCGCCGACTGAAGCCCATGCCCGTAACAGGTCCACTTGGCAAACGGAAACGAGCTTCCTTGTTCTGACACGACCATCACAAGCGTGTTGTCGGCCAAGTCATTCTTATCGATTAATCCAAGGATCTGACCAACCTGATCATCGTAGTACGTGATCTCCGCAAGATAACGGCTGAAGTTCTCGCGAACCAAAGGCGTGTCCACGATGGTCGGCGGTAGCTTCACTTTGCCCGGTGGGTACTTCGACGCATCGCCCTTATTCCAAGGCGAATGAGGTTCGTTGCTGCATGCAAATAAACAGAACGGCGTATCCGCTTCCTTGCTTTCTTGCATCAGCGAAGCGATCGCCGCCATGTCTGGATTGTTTTTTTGACCAGAATATTCAAAAGGAAACGTTTCCTTTGGGCCGATGTGTGTTTTTCCTGAAAGTGCGACCCGGTATCCCAGCGGCTTCAAATAGTGAACGATGCTCTTGGTGCCGTCCTTGGCGAAAGTATGATTCGGATAGGCACCCGAATTGACCGGATAAAGTCCCGTGTAAATATTGTGCCGCGTTGGCGAACACATCGGAGCCGCCTGAAAGCACTTCATGAACTGCATTCCTTCGGTGGCCAAGGAATCAATATTTGGCGTCGCGGCTTGGCCTCCGTAGCATCCCCAATCATCAAACGTGCAATCATCCGCAATGATGAAAACAAAATTGGGCCGTTGTATTTCTGCATTGGCAGTACCCAACGCGATCCCAAGCCCTATGGCGAGGATTTGAAATAGTCGTCGCATCAGATTCCTTTTTCAAGTGACTCAACTGGGCAAGTAACAACCAAAGATTGACTTTCAATCTTCAAGAACACAACAACTCAATCTCTTGCCGCGTGAGTCAGCATCGCTTTCCACTGTTCGGCATCAACACCTTGGTCGTGCTGTATCCAGGCGCCGTCACCCATGATGACGCCAGTCTGGCCATCGACAAATCCAAGCGACTCCGCTGGGCTATCGAGATCAAAACTCACATCACTTGGCTTGCTCCACTCAACCGCCGATTCAGCATTGCTCTGGACGATCATGATTGTATTGGACAGACCGTCGGTGATATCACGAAAACTGCGTTTCTGGTCTGTGCTGAACATGACCTCTTCACCGACAGGGACCTGAAAGACCGTCTTTCCCTCTGCAACATTGAATGAGGCATGCTCGAAAAGCTGTGGCATTCTTGGCAGCAACTTGATGTTGTGCTCGCTATCCCAAGGCTCATCCAAATGAAACTCCTGATAAAGTGCTTGCTCCTCGATAAACGGCAGCACGTGAACCCTCCAACTCAGTAGCGGCTTACCCGCCGCATCTCGATTGACGGCGTCGGGCAGCTTTTGGTAGGCGGAATGGTAGTTATGCATCGCCAAACCGAGTTGCTTCATCTGGTTGGCGACTCCCATTCGAGCGACATTTCTTCTTGGCCCCGCCCTTCTGACTCCTGAAATTGCGGGCGCAAGCATCCCAAGCAAGACGGCTTGTGACATGATGCCCTCTCCTGGCGAAGCCGTATAAAGCAGACGCTTCCCTTTGCGCTGCGGCTTGGCCAAACCGGCAATTCGGTCAGCGATGCGGTCAGCGTACGACATCGTCGCGTCTGGCACCGGACCCTCGTCGCGAATGTTTTGCTGAAGCTGCGCCATTGCGATTCCGCGCCCCATTTGCACTGCATCATCGACAAGCGATTCAATCTTCTCTGCCGAAGCATCATCAACCGCCAGCATTGCCAACTGTGCTCCTGCGTCGCTGTCATCAAGATTCAGTCGAATCAGCACCGCATCCAATAAGTTTGGCAATTCCGCGAATGGCTGTATCGGCGGTGGCAACTGATTAGCGAACGCTTGCAACATTCCATTGACCATCGGGCGAATCGGTTCGATCGCCAGCACAACCGTCGCGTGCCCATCGTGCTTAACGACCTTAGACAAATCGCAAAGCTGACTTTGCTGCCCTCCGTCAGCAGCATCCATCACAGACTCCAGATAATTGGTCGATGCAACGATGATCGTCTTGTCATCCGGTTGATGAAACACAACTCCAGGAGGCCCCGCGATCGCATAGCACTTGTACCCATCGACATCGACGGACTCATCCAATCGAATCAACTGTGGATTCAAGGACTCGACCTTGAATGGCTGATTCAACTTCACAACTACTGCAGCCATCGGACCACTCGGTCCAGGCGACGCCGTCACAAGACGCACGCTGTCACAAATCTTTGGCGAAAATCCGACGTTGTCCAAACACCAAGCTTCAGCAATTTCCCATGGATACAACTGAGTCGCTTCGCTGGACATCAATTCTGCGGGGCTGACCACAATCGCGGCAATGCCATCCGACGGGATGTATTGATCTCCGAGCATTCCTCCTGCCGTCTGAGCCTCCGCGTGATGAAGCGGAAGCGAAACAACCAACACGCTCGCTGCGAACGCAAGCCATCTGTTGGTAGGCAATGCACCTGAGCGATTGCCGTGACCTTTTGCCGATGTAAAACGAGCCATTGAAGGAGGATCCTTAGAGTTGATTGCCGAAAGTGTCGAATCGCAACGGAGATTGTAGCGGGCTGGCGTTCCTACTGCATGGCTGGCCACTGACCGGTAGGGCGCTTGCTCTCCACAGCCGCTATTCCCCCAAGAACTGCTGGCAACGGCTACACTATCGAAACGAACGCGCCGTTCCTGCCTGTGCGAAAGTCCTGGATGGAATGACCAACACCTCAAACACCCCGACAAGAGAATGAAGCTTCGTTTTACAATCCAAATCACCATCGTTTTGCTGGTTGCCTCCCTGTTCGTGATCTCCGAGTCCACCAAAGCAGACGAGCCAATTCGACACTCGTTCTTTGTGGCCGGCCCGAACTTCACCGGCATCATCGACGAGGACGGAAAAGAGTCCTGGTCAGCAGGCAAGCCAGCGGCGCGGGACGGTTGGATTCTGGAGAACGGAAACGCATTGATCGCGTGGAAGACAATCGTCAAAGAACTGACCCCGGACAACAAGTCCGTATTCGAATACAAACTTGATAGTTCAAAAAAGGTTGGCAACAAAGAAATCGGTACCGTTCAGCGTTTGGAGAACGGAAACACCCTGATCACCGAACTTGGCAAAACACCGCGACTTTTGGAGATCAACAGCAAGGGAGCCATTGAAGTCGAGTGCCCGCTGAAACCAGAGACGAACAACACGCACATGCAAACTCGCATGGCACGCAAACTACCCAACGGAAACTACCTGGTGCCGCATTTGTTGGCGTTTAAGGTCAAGGAGTACAAACCGGATGGCGAAGTGGTTCAGGTGTTCAAAACCGACTTGGACTCCCTAGGCGGACGCAAAGCCGAGAACTGGCCATTCACTGCAATCAGACTCGAAAGTGGTAACACGCTGGTTTGTTTGACTCACGGCAATAAGGTCGTCGAGCTCGATGCCGATGGAAACGTGGTTTGGGAAGTGTCCAACGATGACTTCACGGAAAATCCGTTTGACGATGCCTGTGGCGGCCAAAGGTTGCCAAACGGCAATACCGTGGTGGCGGCCTATCACGCCAAAGTTGGCATTAAGCTTTTTGAGGTCACACCGGAAAAAAAGATCGCCTGGACTTATGAAGGTCCCCATCGCGCGCATCACTTCCAGATTTTGACCACCAACGGCAAACCGTTACCTGGACCGCCCATGCGTTAGACCAACAGAGCGAGCTGGAGAGTTGACCTGCTTCACTCTCTCCGCATGTTGGTAAATGCAGGATTGTTTTTGGCTATCCGATAAAACGAGTATGCTCTTGGTCATGAACAGCGACGTGACAAAAATCCTGAGTGCGATTGAGGGCGGCGACCCGATCGCGGCCGAGCAATTACTGCCGATTGTCTATGATGAACTGCGCCGCTTGGCTGCCCGCAAGATGACACAGGAAAAAGCAGGACACACACTGCAGCCGACTGCGTTGGTTCATGAAGCGTTCATGCGATTGGTTGGGGGTCACGACCAACAGAAATGGGATGGACGCGGTCATTTTTTTGCCGCTGCGGCAGAATCAATGAGGCGAATCTTGATCGAAAGTGCCCGACGGCGCAACGCGCAGAAACGTGGCGGTGACTTGGTCCGTTGCGAATTGGGCGATGATGACGCGGTCTCAGGTACCGAAGAACCCGAAACTTTATTGATGCTGGACGAAGCACTCACGCGATTGGAAGCCGAGGACGCTGATTTGGCGAAGCTGGTCGAACTGAGGTATTTCACCGGACTGACAATCGATGAGACTGCAGAAGTGCTTGGCGTTTCACCACGGACTGTCAAGCGCAATTGGACTTATGCTCGAGCTTGGCTGCGCCGGGAAATGGACTCAGCGAGCTAGTGACTGCAGTGACGACGATTGCAGAAGCCTGTTCTCTTGACACACCGATTGCGGAAGACACGAAAAAACTCTCAGGCACCGTCTTACTGGAATCGACCTAGCTGGAATCGACGCGGCACCTACAAAATCCGTGAAAGTTTCCTTGGAAGCTTCTCAAAACTGCGAAAGGGGGGAAGTGACTGGTGCAGCTTCAGGGAAGGTGACTGCCGGGCAAAAAACGGGCGGATCGCTGGCTTTGCTTGCCCGCTTGCTATGCTCTCCACACCGGTGGGCCTCTGACTCAGGCCGGTTACAATCACTGGCGTTGGGAATGGCTGATCGCGGATCGCTTCAACTTTAAGTTCATAGATTTTTGGGATGATAGTTCGTGGGAGCGAAAGATTCAGAGGAAAACTCGTCCAAGGAGGAGGCTGCGTTTCACGTTGATCGCAACGCACCCGTCAATAAGAAGGCGGATCTGCCGAGAATCGAAGCGGCGGTGCGAGAGATTTTGGACGCCGTCGGAGAAGATCCGGATCGCGAAGGGCTGCTGGAAACGCCCGCCCGCGTTGCCCGCATGTACGCGGAAATGTTCGCTGGACTGACAAGCGACGCAGGTCGTCACTTGAATAAGGTCTTCACTGAAGAATACGACGAAATTGTGCTGGTGCGGGACATCAGTTTCTGCAGCATGTGCGAACACCACCTACTGCCCTTCACCGGCAAGGCGCATATCGCTTACTTACCAAGCGGCAAAGTGGTCGGTCTAAGCAAGTTGGCGCGAGTTGTCGAAGAGGTCGCGCGGCAACCGCAGGTTCAGGAACGCTTGACACAGACGGTGGCTGATCTGGTCGAAGAGCGTCTTTCTGCTCGCGGCGTAGCCGTTGTTTGCGAGGCGACACACAGCTGCATGACGATGCGCGGGGTGAGGAAGCCTGGAAGCCTCTGTTTGACCAGTGCGATGCGTGGTGCATTTCGCGATGATCCCAAATCGAGAGCCGAGGTGCTTGGTTTGATTAACCGAGACGCCAGAATGATGGCGTGGTAAGATAGCGCTTGGCGGCGGGCTGCCTGACAGGATAGTCCACGGCACACCATTCGGTGAGCTGTCAGGCCGCCAGGACAAATTCAACTACATCTTACTGAGAATCATCCGATCCGTTGCGATCGACCCTGACCGCATGGACACCGAACGGCAACGGATACAAGATGATTTGCGCGGCATCGTCCAGGGCGATGTGCTTTGCGACCGACCCTCGATTCAGCTCTATGCATCGGATGCGAGCATCTATCAGCTTGCTCCCGTCGGGGTCGTCCGACCGCGAAGCACGGCGGACGTGATCGCGACGGTGAAGTACGCGGGGCAGCACGATTTGTCACTGCACCCGCGAGGAGCAGGGACTGGCATTGCTGGCGAATCGCTTGGTCGCGGAATCATCCTTGATTTCTCTCGCTACATGCGGCGGATCGAAATCCACCCTGATGCGGCGACGTTCAACGTGCAAAGCGGCGCGGTGCTTGCGGAAGTCAACCAGATGCTTCGCGGCCGCGGGCGTTGGTACGGGCCGGATCCTATCACGCGCAGCATCACGACGATGGGGAGCGTACTAGCGACCAACGCGTCGGGAAGTCACTACCTGCGCAGTGGTTCGTCACGCGACACGGTAGAGTCGATGCGTGTGGTGACGATCGATGGAAATTTGCTGGATCTTTCCAAACATCGCCCCAGCGACCAAACGCCCGAAGAGCGGTTGGCGTTGGGTGTGACTGAAATCAAAAAACACTTTCAAAGCGAACTGGATCACCAAGCCAACATGCCGCCGTCGCGCGGAGGGATTCGTTTTGATGATATCGTTGACCCATCCGGTATGGTTGATTTAGCCAAGTTCATGGTCGGAACGCAGGGAACCCTGGGCATTGTCGTTGACGCTACTTTGCGAACGGAGCCGATTCCTGCTCATCGCGGCGTGGTGCTGGCTTTCTTTCGTCGATTGGATTCGGCGGCGCGGACCGCGGCTCAGTCGCGCCATCAAGGTGTCGTGGCGTGTGATTTGATGGATCGTCGCTTGCTACAGATCGCACGGGAAACGGAATCTGACTTGGCGAAAGTGCTGCCACGCGAGGCGGAGGCGATGCTGCTGTTGGAGCTGCAAGGCGAGTCAGCCACCGACTTGGAAAACCGACTACGGACCGTTTCGCAGCAGGTCTCTGTAGTACAGGCAGGTGGCTCCAGCGGCGCGTTTGCGACTTTGAGCACAACGAATCCGGCTGAACGGGATCTTTACTGGTCGATCAGCCGCCGCGTTATTTTGCGTTTAGCACGCGTCCACGGTACGGACTCACCTTTGCCGTTTGTCGAAGATCTGTGGTTACCACCCGATGAGTTGCCCGCGGCGATTTCGGCGATCCAGGAAACGCTGCAACGCAATGAAACGACGGCAACGTTTTTTGCGCACGCTGGCCACGGACACTTGCACGTCCGTCCTTTTTTGTCATTAGCAAACAGCAAAGATCGTGAACGGCTCCTGGATTTGTCGCAGCAGATTGCGGAGGTTGTTTGGCAGCGAGGTGGGCAGGTGGGCGTGGAACGGGCAGCCGGACTGAGTCGCAGCTATTTGCTCCGCGAACAGTTTGGCGAAACGTGGCAAGCGATGGGGCAAGCCAAGCGTCTGTTTGACCCGCACCACCGTATGAACCCGGGCAAACTGTTTGGGGCTGTCCTACAGAAACCAAACGAAAACTTGCGCCCGGCAGATACAACAATCGAGATCGTTTCGGAAAACCGCGTGTTACTGGCGGCTGACAGACAAATCGTGCAGCGAGCCCACGATGCGGGAGAATCGGTTCCGCAGCTGGAAGTCTTGCAACATTGGCCACCCAACGCCAACGTCAGTCAAGTAACGCGAACGTGCAATGGCTGCGGTCGTTGCCGGGCCAACGATTCGCGTGAACGGCAGTGCCCGATGTTTCGTGCCCATCCGCACGAGGAAGCATCGCCGCGCGCAAAAGCGAATCTCCTGCGTGGCGTTTTGAGCGGCGTGCTAACGGTTGATGACTTAGCCGGAGAACGCGCCAAAGAGATCGCGGACCTTTGCTTTAACTGCCATCAATGCCGAGTAGAGTGCCCGTCCTCTGTCGATATTCCCAAGATCGTGGGTGAGCTGAAGGCCCAGTATGTGGCAACCAACGGTCTGCCGGTGTCAGACATCCTGCTGGGGCGGATCGACACGATCGCGTCGATCGCCTCGCGCGCGCCGTTCATCGCAAACTTGATGATGCGGAGCCCCATTTCACGTTGGCTGATGGAACGACTGTTTGGTTTGTCACAAGCCAGGGAATTACCACCGATCGCTTCAACATCGTTCATGCGATACGCAGCAAGGCGTCGTTGGACGAAGCTGAACCCGCAAGGTGGGCTAAAGATCGTGTATTTCGTCGATCACTACGCCAATTATCATCAGCCAGATATCGGTCGAGCACTTGCCGAGATCATGCAGCAGAACAGCATTGGTCTCTATGTTCCAACGGCACAGTACTCCAGCGGCATGCCTCGGATTGCGTCCGGTGATCTGAAAGGTGCGCGGCGAATTGCACGGCGAAACGTCCGTCTGCTTGCCGACGCCGTCCGCCAGGGTTACACCGTGGTCGCGACCGAACCGGCAGCCGTGCTTTGTCTGCGTCATGAATACCCCAACCTGTTGGATGATGAAGACGCACACCTAGTCGCACGAAATTCCATGGAAGCGTGCGAGTTTTTGATGTCGTTGCACGAGGGAGAAAGACTGAACACAGAATTCAACCCGGTCCCCATGCGAATGGGCTACCATCAGCCATGTCATTTGCGCGTCCTAGATCCGACAAAGTCGGGACCTCGATTGTTGCAATTGATTCCTGGTTTAGAAGTCGATCACGTGGAAGGGGGTTGCACGGGCATGGCGGGGACCTGGGGGTTGCAGCAAAAGAACTATCGAAACAGCTTGCGGATCGGCTGGCCGATGATTTCTGCAATGCGTTCAGCTCCATCATCGATGGCAACAACAGAATGCAGTGCGTGCAAAATGCAAATCGAGCATGCTGCCGGTTACAAGACACTGCACCCTTTGAAGATATTGGCGTATGCTTACGGTCGTTTACCCAAGGTGGAAGAAGAGCTTGAGCCTTGGTTGGCTGAGGGCGACAGGTCGCCGAAAGCCGCTACGCCAAAAGCAACTACGCCCAAAGCAACTACGCCCAAAGCCGCTGCACCAAAAGGCCGCA
>CAYUGI010000004.1:28824-42617 GCA_964444105.1 uncultured Pirellulaceae bacterium | reverse complement strand
AAAGCAACTACGCCCAAAGCAACTACGCCCAAAGCCGCTGCACCAAAAGGCCGCAAACCAACTTGACCAGCAAGAGAAGAAGTTGCCCCCAGCTCGCCTTTTTGCATTCGGTATTACTCGACTTGGCTTTTTCGATGTTCTTGGGCTCCAATGTGCCTGGGCAATGTCCCGCGGCGAGGGTTACCGCGAACGGATTACATTGAGAATCCATTCAGCATCCTGCCGTTGTCTCTAACGCTTTCCTCACGATTTTGCTTTCGCCGTCACATGAAAATCACCGTCCTGCTATTTGCCATCGCGAAAGAAGTCTCAGGAAGCGACACGATTTCGATTGATGTCCCCGAGCATGCGACCGCACGTGATGTGCTGGATCAATTGGCCAAAGAGTTGCCGGCGATTGTCGATTTGATCCCCTCGTGTCGCTTGGCGGTTGATCAGCAGTATGTGACACACGACGCGAAAGTGGGCATCCAAAATGAGGTCGCGCTGATCCCACCGGTTAGCGGAGGATAAGCAATGAGCGACCGCAACACTTTTGTTCAGATTGTCGATGGGCCGATCGAAACGGCTTCTCTGCAAGGAAAATTGTCAGACCCGGATGTGGGTGCGCACGGATGGTTCTACGGAGTAACGCGGCGGAAGACCACACGCGACGAAGTAACCAAGATCACGCAATCACTTTCGTACGAAGCTCATCGCCCGATGGCTTTGAGCCAACTTGAGCAACTTGCCGATCAGGCAGCCGAGAAATTCAATCTTCCGCACGTCGTGATCGTGCACCGATTGGGCGAGGTGCCCATTGGCCAAGCAAGTGTTGTCGTGGGCTGCAGCAGTGCGCATCGCATTGCCACTTTCGACGCCAACCAATGGATCATGGACATGATCAAGCGAGATGTGCCGATATGGAAGCAAGAGTTGTTCGAGGACGGATCACGCGAGTGGGTTCATCCATCGCAAGCAAATGAGACAAAGCCGTGAGCGAAACAAAACGCATCTATTTTGATCACGCCGCCACTTCTTGGCCAAAGTCCGACGAGATGTTGAATCAAGTCAACGGCTACGCGCGGAAAGTCGGCGCGGCCGTGGGACGCGGAAACTACCGGTCGGCTGATCTTGCATCACAACAAATACGGATGGCGCGTCGCGGAATCGCCAAGCTGATCGGTGCTCCGTCGGCCGACTGCATTTCGCTACACAGCAACGGCACCATGGCGCTCAACGCGGCGATCCTTGGATTGGTTCGACCTGGTGATCATGTTGTCACGACTGCAGCAGACCACAATAGCGTTCTACGACCGCTACATCATTTACAAGAAACGGCTGACGTCCGACTAACCGTTATTCCGTGCAACGAATACGGTGAGGTGGCCGCTCAAGACGTGATTGCATCCGTTCGTCCTGACACTCGAATGGTCATCATGACTCACGCGAGTAATGTGACCGGGGCAGGGCAACCCGTTTGTGCTATTGGCGAAGCAATCGCTGACTCGCCGACTTATTTCGTTGTCGATGCAGCACAGACATTGGGATACGTGCATACGGCAGTGCCGAGTTTAAAGTGCGACGCACTTGCCAGCCCTGGGCATAAAGGCCTAGGCGGTCCGCTTGGTACGGGATTTCTGTACGTGAGCAAACAAATTGCAGCTGACATCAAACCGATTCTGTTTGGCGGTACCGGCAGCCAAAGTGAATCACTGGATATGCCAACAGGTTATCCAGAAAAGTTAGAGCCGGGCAACCTTAACGTTCCGGCAATTGCTGGGCTCGCGTTTGCGGCAAGTCAGGCCTGCCAAATTGATTTTGCCGAGAGATCAAAACGTTTGCATCAGCTTTCGCGATCGCTTCACGATGGCTTAGACTCGGTCTCGGGTATTGAAGTTCACTCCCGCCCCGGACCCTTGCCTATCCTTAGCCTATCTATGCCATCGATGACGGCGGCAGATATAGCAGCAATCCTGGATGTAGAATTCGGAATTGAAACACGTGCGGGTTTTCATTGCGCAGCTTTGATTGAGCCCCACTTAAACTGCAACAGCGGAGGAACACTGAGAATCAGTGGTGGGCCAAGTACAACCGACGAAGAAATCGAATCCGTTCTGAGTGCATTGAAATCCATTGCTAGCCCCGTTTAGATCAATACCGCTAAGTAGAGGAACGTTTTGATCCAATATCTAACGCGAAACGCCAGCGAGCGGCTGGTTCTACGGGCCGCTCGCTGGCGCTTCGCGTTATTCGAAGTCGCTTGACTTAGCGGTATTGCCCTTTAGATCGCACGCCTTTTTGACGCACAAACGTAATGAAGAAACCTGAGAAGAAAAAAAAGAAGACCAAAGAGCAAGGACCGTGGTATCGGGACGGCTTGGCATTTGAGTGTACCCAGTGCGGTCAATGCTGTAGCGGCGAGCCCGGCTATGTCTGGGTCAATGCGGAGGAAGTCACTGCAATGGCAGAAGAGATGTCGATGACGGTGGAGGATTTTGAGGCGAAATTCACACGCAAAGTTGGTCGCGGTCGAAGCCTGAACGAGTATGACAATGGAGACTGCATCTTGTTGGACCGCGACACCCGTAAATGCAGTGTCTACCAAGCCAGACCGATTCAATGCCGAACCTGGCCATTCTGGGATTCCACACTAGACAAGAAAAAGTCGTGGAAGGAAACGTGCGAGGTTTGTCCAGGAGCCGGGAAGGGACGCGTTTACACGCTGGATCAAATCGAAGAACAGCGTCTCAGGAAAAGCGTTTAGGTGGTTCTGCGCCACGAGCATGGACATGAGCGTGGGCACGGGCGGGCAAGAATCTACGAAGAGAGTTCGTTCATCGTTTTTGCCAGCTCGTTCATATCGATCGGCTTCGTCAAATGGCCGTCAAAACCAGCTTCTTGCGTACGCTTGATATCGTGCGGTTGGCCATGCCCAGTCAACGCGATTAGCTTGACCGTGTCCATCGACGAATCGGCACGCACTGCCTTGGCAACTTGAGTTCCATTCATCAACGGCATGGACAAATCAACCAAGGCAAAGTCTGGTCGCGTGGCAGTAATCAGTTCTAGGCCTTCGACACCGTCTTTGGCCAGGGACACCTCGTGACCGTCCAGCCCTAACAAAGCATGCATGGTCATTCGAGCATCTTCATCATCTTCAACGAGCACGATCTGAAAAACAGATTTGGTTTTGGCGCGTTCTTCCGGCAAGTTGCGTTCTTCCATCTGCGGGTATTCGACCAGGGGCAAACGAAGAGTGAACGCGGACCCTTGGCCGACGCCTTCGCTACGTGCGGAAATAGTCCCCGAATGCTGATCGACTAACATTTTCACCAGTGCCAGCCCGATACCCAGCCCACCCTGGGTCTCGCGTGTGTCGCTGGCACGTATGAACATGTTAAAGATATCGTCCAGGTTTTCTTCAGCAATCCCGATCCCATCATCGGCAATCGTCAACTCTGCGAAACCCTCGGCGGCCTTGAGCGAGACCTGAACGCTGCCTCCTTCGGGCGTATATCGTTTGGCATTCGTAAGCAGGTTTTCGACAATCTGAAGCAGCCGAGTGCGATCGCCAATGATTGGGAGCGAAGGTTCATTGACGCTGAACGAAAGTCCCAGCGGCTTGCTTTCGATAACGGCACGCATCGCATCAATGCACTCCCCAGCGACTTCACAGAAATTCAGCAACTCCTGCTGGAGCGTGATGCGGTTTTGCGTCAGCCGCGATGTATCCAAGAGGTCATCCACCAGTCGAGTGACATGAACCGCTTGACGATCCACCACTTTCAAAAATTCGGTTGCCCGATCACCGCCAGCGGGAGTTCGCTTCAGGTATTCGACCGCATTGCGAAGCGCTCCCAGCGGATTGCGCAACTCGTGGGACATCACGGCCAAAAATTGGTCGCGTTGCGAGATAGCAGCACGCAATTCACGTTGATAGTTCGAACGCTGCGTAGCGTCTTGGATAATCGAGATGAAGTAGGGTTCGCCCTTATTGAGATCGTTTTCAAGTGAGACAGTTAAATCCGTCGTCAGAGCGTCACCGGATTTTTGAACATAACGCTTTTCCATACTGTAACTATCAATTTCACCATTCTTCAGTCGTTCAAGTTGCTCCAAATCGGAATCCAAGTCATCCAAATGCGTGATCGACTGAAAGGTGAGCGAGAGAAGTTCGTCACGTGTGTAGCCGAGCAACTGGCAAAGCCGGTCGTTGACGCGAAGCCAGCTACCATCCATGGCTACATGAGCAAACCCGACCGCAGCATTTTCAAACGTGCCGCGAAACATTGCTTCGCGCTGCTCCAGTTGACCACGCGCACTTTCTAGCTGCTGCAAACTGGTCAAAGTCAGCACGGTTCCGGAATTCCCGCGTGATGAACGGTAAGGTGAAAGGCGAAGGAGATACCGATTTCCGTCGTGATCCAGAACTTCCGATTCAATGGGCCCACCATCGGGGTCCAGGGCATCGATGTCCTCGTACAGCGTCTTGTATTTCAGTGGGTTGCGGAAGTGATTGAGCGGACGACCGGCGTCTAACTCGGAGAGCTTGAAGATTTCGCAGGCCCTTGGCGTGATGCGTCGGAGGATGCCACTGGAGTCGAGAAAAATGGTTGCGTCCTGTGAACTCAGGAATAAGTTCTCCATGTCGTCGGTCAATTCCACCAACTCTTCGATCTTTCGTTGGTGCTCAGAATTGACCGTGTAAAGTTCTTCGTTGACGCTGTGTAATTCTTCGTTGGTGCTTTGCAGTTCTTCGTTGCTGGCGATCATTTCTTCGTTCGTCGCCTGTAACTCCTCGTTGCTGGTCTCCAGTTCTTCGATCGTCGAGTGCAAACTGTCCTTGGTGTACTTGAGTTCTTCTTCCAAGACGGATCTGGCTCGCGTGTCCAGGTGCGCCGCAATCGGATCATCAACACTTGGTGTCACGCCGCTGCTGCGGGCTTGTCGATCTTCTTCCGGGCGCTGCGCGTCAAGCGTCACGCAAAACCCGTGCATCAGTTTCCCCGGAGTCTGAAGCCGCCGAATTGTAATCCGTACACTTCGGTCCGCAGGCGTTTCAACCGGATCTGAATCGGCAAGAATCGTCGAATCGACACTCAATTCATCGCCCGAGATTGCCACCGTGCCGACAATCACTGGCTCGACCGATTCCGCTTCACGTTGGCAACGCTGCAAGCCAACCAAGACGGTGGTGCGTAATGCTGGAATCAACTGGTCAGGCAGTGTTCCCCCGAAGCGTCCTTCCTGTCGTCGCAAGTAATCGCTGGATCCCGCCGTGCTATAGAGCAGTCGAAACGAGGAATCCGTCACGAACGTCGGCGGCAGGTATTCCGACGCGACCGATTCGACCATTGCAACCATCAAACGGTCGGTTTGGCCGGCAACCGTTGGCTTGATAGGCTCTGCGGCGCCATCCGTGAGTGTGATCTTGTCGGGCACCTTTAAATCCAGCAGATCCTTTTTGGTGTCGCCTATCTTGCGATAGATTCTCCAACGTCGATTCACCACTTCGTAGTCCACGTCCACGTGACCGGGTGTTTCGCTGGGACCGAGAAACAGAAATCCGTCCGGACGCAACCCAAAATGCATCAGCGATAAAGCGCGTTGCTGACCCTCCGGTTTGAAGTAGATAAGCGTGTTGCGGCAAACGACAAGGTCAAGATTGGTGAAGGAAGCATCCAGCAATAGATTGTGTGATGCGAAGACAATCATTTTGCGAATTTCGGAATTGACATAGTATTTCCCTCTCCTGTTTTGGAAGTACTTCGTCACCATCGTCGCTGGCATCGACGACAATTCGTCATCGGTATAGGCACCCACACCGGCATGATCGAGACTTAGCCGGTGAGCGTCGGTGGCAAAAATCTTGACGTCAATTTCACTCCCCGCCTCTTGGATTGCTTCGTGAAGTTCGATCGCCAACGTGTACGCCTCTTCGCCCGTTGCACAGCCAGGCGTCCAAATCCGCAGCGAGTTGTTTTTGCAATTTTCGATGATGCTAGGCAGGACATTCTCACGTAACGCCGCGAACGATTCCTCGTCACGATAAAACCGCGTCACGCCAATCATCAAGTCACAGTACAGCTGGTTCAATTCCGCAGGATCATTTTCCAGGCGATGGATGTACTCTTGGATCGACCTGTCATGCGACAAACTCAATCGACGATCGATACGGCGTCCGATCATATTTGGTTTGTACTGACTGAAATCGATATCGATCGCGTTGCGCAACAATCGAATGACACGATCAATTCCTAACTGCGATATGTCCCCCGTTTCTGCGGAATCGGTTTCGCGTGAAGGAAATGTTTCGATGAATCGACTTACCCAGCCGTTGATTTTCTCGACCGAGTCAATCACATCGACTACGCCGGTGTTCACGGCCGCTCGCGGCATTCCCTCAAACGCAGCTGTTTCAGGATCTTCTACCAGTACGGCACCGCCGGCTTGGCAGATATCGACGACTCCGTGTGAGCCATCGCTCCCGCTGCCCGAGCAAACAATGGCCGCGCACGCTGGGCCGCGTGATTCGGCTAGTGAGCGAAAGAACCGGTCGATCGGAAGATTCACTCCCTTGGTCATTTGCTTTTCGAGATAACGAAGCTGTTCGTTATGAAGCTCCAGGTCGCGATCCGGCCCCATCAGAAAGATCACACCGGGGCGTACAGAGACACCGTCTTCAATCAGCTGAACTTTCATATCCGTTCGCCGAGCCAAAATCTCATCCATCATGCTCCTGAAATCAGGCGACAAATGCTGGACGATCACAAACGCTGCACCAGTGCCCGGGGGCATGTTCAGGAACAATTTTTCCAGAGAGTCTAATCCGCCTGCCGATGCGCCCACGCCAATCACTGGAAAGTCAAACTGTAACGGAGCTGTGCGATTTGCAGTGCCGGCAGAATCGACCGCGGCAGCTTGCACGAGGCCGGTTTCGTTTGTGCTGCTAGATTCTTGCATGCTACTGAATAAAGTTCTTGTGACGTATTGATGACTCAAGCATTTCGCGTTCTGGATTGGCTTTGCCCATCCACGACTCAACTGTTTGCATCGCCGCTGATTGCACACCAAACGGTTTCCAACAAAACATCACGTTCAATGGGTTTAGAAACGAAAGCGTCGCAACCAGACGCCAGGCTCCTGTTTCGTTCGCTTGGCAATACACAAGCAGTCATCGCAATGATTGGAATCGTGATGCCCGCCTCCCTAATCCGGCTGGCGACCGTGTACCCATCGGTGACAGGCATTTGCATATCCAACAGCATCGCGGAATACTGCTGTGCGATTGCCGCTTTAGCACCACCACTCTCGTCCTGAAGCAATTCGTCCAAGAGTGCTTTGCCGTCGCTGAAAGCTCTAACCGCTGCCCCCTCTTTCACCAACAGCTGCTCGACAAGGAACTGGATCGCGCTGACGTCCTCAACCACCAAAATCTGATGGCCGCTGAGCGGTTGTTTTGACTTTGGGTAACCCAGCCGAGGCTCGACGGTTTCCAGCGGATTGCCTTGAGCGGTCTTACCTTGAGCGGTCTCACCCTGTTGCAGTTTGCCGCGGTAAAGGGGAATCGTCAGTGTAAACCGACTCCCACTATCCCCATCGCTCTCCGCCTTTAATTCACCCTCCATCAGTCGTGCCAGCTCGCGACTGATTGCCAGCCCCACGCCTGCTCCTCGGGAACTTTGCGCTGATTTTGGATCGACAACTTGGTGCGGATCAAAAATCGTCGGCATCAGGCTGGCGTTAATGCCACAACCGGTATCGATCACCGATATTTCGATCGAAAAATCACCCGTGGCTCCGACCACTCGAACTTCGCCCGTCCGCGTGAAGCGAATAGCGTTGGCGACCAGATTGTCGATAATTTGCCGCACTCGAATGGGGTCGATTTGAACATCAAAATCGGGCAAACCAGAAACATCAGCGACCAGCTGCAACCCTCGTTCCGACGCAGCTGGTTGAAAAGCAATCTCTGCTTCCTTGAAAATCTGCTTGATCGAAGCGGACCGCGGCGTCACAGTGAGCGTCCCGTTCTCGACTCGGGAGAAATCCAACAAGTCCTCCAAAATCTGAGTGACTTGTCGACCACCCGCTAAGATCGCCTTCACCATTTTGTGTTGACTGGGCTCTAATTTCTGCTCCAGCAAAAGATCCGACATCCCGATCACAGACGTCATCGGATTACGCAAATCGTGGCTTACATTTGCCAAGAAAGCTGTCGCCGCTCGGTCTGACTTATGCGTCTTGTCGATCAGCTCTTCCAGACGCCGTTGCACGTTCTTTTGCTCGTCAATGACACGACAGATCGTCGACATGTACAACAGCGTTCCCCGATCGTCACGATGAGCGGTGATTAGCTGCGACACGGGAATCTGGTTTCCGTTACGATCACGAATCGCTGTCTCACCCGTCCACGTTCCCATCCGAGAAGCCGCTGGTATCCCCTGCTGAATGATTGTCCTGACGGCATCATCGGGATAGATGTCGCACAGCTCCGTGTCTGTCAGAGAGTCGTTCAGAGAGATTCCTGTCAGCAGTCGGCCAGCGCGATTGATCGAAACAACTCGCCCTGCAGCATCCCATGTCGCTACAAAATCGCTCGCGTTTTCGACAATATTGGAAACGCGAAGCAACTCATCGGCGTGGTTTCGCGCATCGATCGTCTTGCCTAACGACAGCCGAACTTTGTCGATGACGTCATCAATTCCGCGATGCTCTGCGTAGGGCTTCGCCGACAAAAATGCTGCAAAGACACCGACTGTTTGCTGGTCAAAGATCAGCGGCCCGATGACCAATCGATCATTGGCCGCAGCAGTGTCACCATTGACACCACCCTGAACACCCGATGGTGCAACTAATTGCGTTTCGCTTGTCGCGTGAGCAGTTATCTGCAAGCTAGCCAGCCCGTTGTTTTGCAGAGCTGACTGAGCGATGGCATTCAGATCAACTTCGTTTTGTTCCAGTGAAAGAGTTTCCTTGGCCGAAAACGTTGAAACGCAAGGGCGCAATTGTCCGGTCAATTTGTCGCGTCGCCAGAGCATCACACTCTGCAACCCAATGCCTTGCCAGCCGGTATCAACAAGGCTCTGCCACATCGCCAAATCATCAAGCCGGTCCGGCTGAATTGCGTCGATGGCGTGGAGAAACTCTTGACGCCACGAATCGTTTCTTTCGTGGCCGATGTCATGTTCGATCGAAGAAACCCCTACGACTTTTCCATCGTCGCGGATCGGCGAAAGCTGTATACGAACGTCAATGCGTGCTGAGGTTTTGGACACACGGCAGGAGTCCATTCCTGTTGCCCGTCCTTCGGATCGCACCAACTGAATTGCCGATGCAAAATCTGCTTGGTATTTTCGAGGGACCACCAATTCAGAAAAGTCACGGCCGACCGCTTCGCGTGCGGACCAACCATACCGCAGGCTGGCAGCTTGATTCCACTGAGCGACATTGCCCTCCATGTCCAACGCGATGACGCAGTCGCCCGTCGATTCGACCACTTTCGCCCACTTCTTTGCCTCTTTCGCTTTTTCTTTCAACGCAGAGATGTCGGCGTAATGGATAACAAGCCCCTGCTTTGATTCATGACGGTCCATCGCCGTGACAGAAACCAAGAAGGATTTGTCTTTGGATATTTCGATTTGCACGCTTTGGTCTTCACCAACCGCTTGCACAACGTCAAAGGTGCTGACTAGCTGATCGGGCAAATATGGGGTCTGAAACGTGCTAATTGAACGCCCGATATCCGACGAACGCAAATTGAACAGGGCTGCTAACTTTGGCGTGAATCGCCAAATCTGCAGGTCTTCGTCCAGGAACATGACTGCGACGTCGTTGCATCGGTTCCAATGATCCAAGTCTGTGATCTTATCTTGCAGCCGATCTAATTTTCGTTCGACTTCAGTGTTCAGACTACTCAGCTCTTCGTTGACAGACTGAAGCTCCTGATTGGACGCTTGCAAGTCAGAATTCGACGCCAACGTGTCTTGAAGTAGCGATTGCTGCTCCTGGTTTCGGGACTGAAGCGAAGCTATTTTGGCTTGCAGATTTTCGCGAGTGAACCGCAACTCAGACTGCATGTCACCGTACGACACGTCGCCACTGGAAATGTCACCTTGGGATGCAGATGAACGTTCAACTTCAGCGCCGCTAAGCGCTTTCAATGCCTTGTCGCTGACGCTTTCAATGCAAACCAGCAGCGATTCAATGGGGCTGTTTGGCTCTCCCAACGGTTGAATGATGACGCTTGCAGATTCGCCCAGCAATTCGGAAGACGAAGTCGTTTCAATCAATCCGTAGCGGACCGCCTTTCGATCCCGCAGGGCGTGCTGAAGCCCCGTAGCGATGGAGCTTTGAAATTCCGGCAAAATAAGATCGTGAAGCTGTGTTGAATGGCGACCACTGTGAAGCACTAGCAATTCGCTGGCGTTGCCAAATGTATGCAAAAGCTGGCCTTCGCTATCGATCAAAAAACCGGCGGGCAAGAATCGTGACAACAGGTAGTCGTAGGCTTCTTGAATGCTTCGATCGATCGCCCCGCCATGCCGTAAACCGCCTTTCGCCTCGCCGTCCACTGGCGATGGCAAGACATGGGCTTGATTGATAACGGATTGCTTGGGCGAACGTCCTGGCGTTTGGTTCCTAGTCAAAGCAGTCGCGGAAAGTGAAACATCACGTCGTTTGCGGTACAAACGCCACTTTTTACTGACCGTCTCGAATTCACCATCCAGAAGGCCAACCGTTTCCGTGCTACCTAAAAACAGGTGGCTACCCACGTTCAGAGCGAAGTGAAACTGTGACAAGCATTTTCTTTGTGCATGCTGTTGAAGGTAGATCAACATGTTCCGACACGTGACCAAGTCCATCCGCATGAATGGAGCATCACGCAATAAGTTGTGCTGCACAAAAACAATCTGCTGGCGGATGCGAGGATCAATGCGAAGATGATCGCCATCAACCGAAAAATACTGCGACACCATTTCAGCCGGCATATCGCGAACAGCGTCGCGATCATAAACCCCCTGCCCTGCTTGATTGATGGCATGACGATGCACATCCGAAGCAAAAATCTTAACGTCTAGATCAATTTCAGCGTGCTGGATCGCAATGTCGATCAAGATCGCAACGGTGTAAGCCTCTTCGCCCGTCGCACATCCGGCGACCCAAACGCGAAGCTCGTCGCCGCTAGATTTCATACGAATAATCTTCGGCAATACGTCGCGCTGAAGTAATTCGAACGCCTGCACGTCCCGGTAAAACCAAGTCACGCCAATCAGTAAATCGCTTAGCAATCGATCCGCCTCCGACGAATCACTTCGTACCAAATCCGCGTAGTCAGCCAGAGTGCTTCGCTTGCTCAGCGACATCCGTCGTTCAACACGACGCACGATCGTACTGGGACGGTAGATGCTAAAGTCGATCTCAGCGACGTCGCGTAAATGACTTAGGATCTGCCGAATTTCGTCGCTGGTCGCCGTGTCGTTGGCTCCCAATCGCAATTCATCACGAGTCAAGGATTGATCGACATAGCGTGAGACAACTTCAGAAAGACCTTCCGGTGAATCCACGACCACGCACAACCCGGTTTCGATTGCGCGTTCTGGCATGCTTGGCGACTGCGCCGTCGCTGGGTCTTGCGCCATCACTAGCCCGCCTTGGCGGTGAATATCACGCGTTCCAATGACGCCGTCACTGCCAGTGCCCGACAGCACAATCGCAATCGCGCGATCACCCAGGTCATTGGCAAGCGATGAAAAAACCTGATCGATGGGTAAAGAATTTTCGCCTTCGATGGCTGGATCGATGAATACCAGTCGGCAGTCGCGAACAGCCACCCGTTTCTTAGGTGGGATCACAAAGATCGTATCGGGAATCAAATCGATTCCTTCACCGTGTTCCGCAACCGAGACAACATTCAGTTTTGTGTGAGTGCTGAGCAGCGGCTCGATTTGGCTGTCTGTCGTAAAAGTAAGATCTTGGACGACCAGATAAGACATCCCCAGATCTACCGGCATCGTCGAGAAGAAGTCGGTCAGAGCTTTGGGGTCACCCGACGAACCGACAGCGCATACATATCGAGGGCTAAAATGTTCCGGCAAATGTGCGGACACATGTTGAATGTGCGGATGCTGATCGACCGGGTGATCGTCCTGGAGCTCTGAGTCCACGTGGCGTTAGCCTTCGAGGGGGTGATGAGTGTCTAAAGGATGTGTGACATGTGCCTCTTTAAATCTCATCGATCTGGTCAAAAAAATGATCCATACTCGAGCTTGATAGCGTACCGCACATGCCGAGTGTGCGGAATTGACCTCAACAGAGATTGCCCGGCAAAACGCGGGGAATTGGTGAAAAAGAGCTACCCTGCGGACTTCCGCTAAAACGGGACGCAGACAACAAATTATCGGACCTTCTGCATCAGGTTTCAGCTCGCAAACAACAGCCCAGGCAATCTAGGCGAGCCTGGGAGCTTTACGGACCCGCTCGCAATGTATAAACCCGCGAATTCCCTGATTTGCCTCTCTGAAAACGAATGATCTGTATGACATTTGCGTTTAAATCCGCTAGGCTTGCGTGCATCGAAGCGTTCTAAGTGTGGCATCAGGAAACAAGTTGCTGCACACGAATTTTGGGCACTCGATTTGGACGAAGACGTCCAACTTAATGGAGATGAAGCAAGAGGCTTCTGATGTGGAATCGTATTTTAGGCAAGGGATCGCCTCAGATACACACATATGTCGATGCAACCCGAGGGTTCGTCGGACAGGAAACTAATCATGCTGGTTTTATCTCGCGGTCAGAACGACCGAATTGTTTTCCCTTCGCTGGGTATCACCGTTGAAGTAGTCAAGCTTGGCGGATCGCGCGCAAGACTTGGCGTAGTGGCTCCCAAGTCGATTCGTGTTATGCGTCACGAATTGCTCGATGAGGAAGCGGAGGAAGAGATCGCCGCGTTTCAAGCCGCGGCTGATATCGATTCGCTCAGCCACGACACGCGTAACCAAATCAATCGAGCCACGCTGAAGCTGCAGCTGGCAGCCAAGATGCTGGAATCCGGTGCTGATACCAATGCGCTGACTTACCTAACGCAAGCACTTTCGGATTTGGATGAAATTTCGTCCAGCGACGACGTCGTAGATCATGCAAAAGCAAAACCGGTTGCGACAGAAGAGCAGCAGGTTGGTGAGTCACTTGGGGCCTTTCAGGTTTCAAGCATCGTGGGTCCCCGACGTATCTTGTTGGTCGATGACGACGCAAACGAGCGAGTCTTGCTGGCCAGCTATCTGAAGCAGTGCGGTTTTGATGTTGTCGAAGCTGAAGATGGAATGGCTGCTCTGTATCAGCTTTCCAATCGTGAGCGTCCTGACGTTGTGTTGATGGACTTGAACATGCCCAACATGGACGGGAAAGAGACGCTGGAGCGGATTCGGTCGACCAGCCAACACCCGGAAGTTCCAGTCATCGCTGTGACTGGAGAAGACCAAGAATCGTTGGGTGTGACCGTGGGCGATGACGGGTTCACAGCTTGGTTTCAAAAGCCCGTCTTTGCAGATCAATTGGTAGACACCATCGAGCGTTCACTGACCAAGGTGTGATTGGTTGGCCCGAAAATTTTCATCGTAGTGCACTCGAAGGATCGACGATGGCGGCATGATGCCGCCACTACGGTGATATCTATTCCCAATCTATCTACTTTGTTCATCTGCTCACTTCAGGGCAGGAGTGAGCTGTCTTAGTGGATGACGATGTGGTCAATCCTCGCTTTGGCGCTACTGTGTTTTGCGACACTCAGTATCGCTTCACTCAGTATCGCT
>CAYUGI010000004.1:0-28724 GCA_964444105.1 uncultured Pirellulaceae bacterium | reverse complement strand
CACTCAGTATCGCTTCACTCAGTATCGCTGCACTGAGTGTTGCGGCATGCTTATCGAGTGGAGTTCTTTCGCACCACCGGAATCGACCGAAATAAAGTTTGACACACCCGACTGAGTGTGCGACTTTTATCTGCAGCACGACGTTTTCGGTATCGTGCCTGTCGTTGAAATTTCAAGAGCTAATGAAATTTCGCTCGCGGAACGAACAACGTGCTGAGTCGCCAAGCATGACCAAACAAACATCGCGTTGGACCGGCGACCCCAAAACGCAAAGTAGTGTTTCGTCGAAAAAGTGTCAGCCTTCCAGCCAGCCTGGTGCCGCTCAACCGAGCACTTCACTTCAGCCACCACCCGTGCCTCCAGCTAAGCGAACGTCGCGCGATGCGATCGTTCATCATGTGCCTCCTCCGATCGTGCAAGCGATTCAATCAAACGCTTCTTTTCAGCTTCACGTCGGCCAGCAGGAGACAAATGGGCGTCGCGAATCGACCAGTTGGTTCAGTTCCGTTTTGATCCACTTGGCAGCGCTGGTCATCATCGCGCTATTCCTCGTGCCTGCTGACTATGGTGGCACCGGCATGCACGAATTGGTCGTGCGTTTTGGTGATGGCAGCGATCCGGGCGCGGGTACATCGGTCGCGATTGACGTTGGCCAGGACGATGCCACGCCGCAAGTCGTTGAATCGTCCCAGCAAGGCGAGCAGAAGAGCGCGCCGAGTAGCGGAGCCAAGTCAGGAGATTCGGACCAACAAGATGGGAATAGCAAGGGCGGCCAGGAAGGGCCCAAAGGATCCTTTTTCGGGATCGAAACAAACGGTCACGAATTTGTCTATATCCTGGATATGTCAGGGAGCATGCGTGGCAGTCGATACCAAGAGGCTGCCCAAGAACTGGTTCGTTCGGTCAATGAACTGACCGAAAGCCAGCGATTCTTTGTCTTGCTATTCAGTGATCATTTCTTGCAAATGTTTGGTCAGCAAAGTCGCGTTCCCACCACCTTCGCTGCGAGCTTACAAAACAAGGATCGCTTGCGCAGATGGGTTGAGAACGCGTTCCAAGGTGGCGGTACAGATCCCCGTGCCGCTGTACAGCTGGCGTTGCAAATGAACCCCAGTGCCATCTTCATTCTTTCCGACGGAGAGTTTAAGGACCCCAAGAAAGTGAAGCGAAGATCGCTGCTGATGGGTGATTCTGCCGATGTTTTCCAAATCGTCCGTGGCAAAAGCAAGCGAACACCGATCCACGCGATCGCATTTGAAGAGCCGGTTGCGTGCGAGAACATGAAACGACTCTCGTTTATGACGGGCGGCAAATACACGTTCATCGGTGACCAGGACAACACGCGTGCCGAGCAAATGCTGACGGCTGCAAGCGACGAAATGCGAACCGGGAATCTGAGACTGGCGAAGGAGCTTCTGCAACGAACGATCGATCAATACGGCAACACTGATTCGGGCTGGGACGCGCGGGAGCGTCTTGCACGGATGGTTTTCGACCAGGTGATGCGTGCGCTGAAGGCCGGAGATGTCGCGTCTTCACGGGGAGCGATCAATCAGATCATCAGCAACGACCCAAATGCTGTGGTGACCGAAAAATACCAACTCGCTTTGATCCAACAGCTAAAGCGATTGACAAGCCTGGAGCCACCCACGAAAGCCTCAGTTGACGCATCCAAATTGGCATTGGAACTGGCAGCGGAGAATCCCAAGTCGTTGATCCAACGCGAGATTGTCTCGGGCATGATGGATGACACCTACAACCAAGCGGTTGCGTTAGTCCGGCAAGAGGAACTTGTTGATGCGTTCCTGTTAATCGACGGGTTTCAAAAACACTATCAGAGCCAGGCAGGGTCGCCAAAGTTAACCGCTATGAGCAAGCAGCTTGCGGACGAAATCGTCAGTCGCGCGCGCCGCGTAAAGCAAACCAAAGGTGACGAGGCCTACTTAGAGCACTTGGAAGCTTTGGGACGGAAAACAAAAGGGTCGCCGTTGCAAAAAAGCATCGCGCCGATGCTGGCCTCCTTGGCGGTCAGCATGGCAAAGGGAGCATCATCCGGGCTGAGCGGCGAAGCGAGGGAAGCTCGTTCGAAAATCGCGAAAGAGCTGGCACTGCAATTGGGTGATCCGGGATTGGTAAAGGACGCGCAGCTGAAAGCCACTCAGAACAACCTCCGAGCGCGATCGATGCTGAAGAACGCATTACGGGCGCAACAGTCTGGTGATTTTGAATCCGCCGTAAAACGATACAGTGTCCTCGTCAAAGCCTACCCCGACACAACCGCCGCCGAATCCGCTCGAGCTCAGCTGACCGTACTAAAAAGCCGCCGCAGAAAGGTGACATCGGATGAATTCAACCTCGAAGCCATGATCCGCAAGAATAACTCTGCACGAGCGAGTCGCTGATGGTTCGCGACTTGAGCCCAGGCTTTGAAACTGACGGTTGGCGATTTTCGTCACAGTCGATCGTTTGCTGCGCAACCATCTTCTTGTTGTTCGATGTGGTGCTGTTAAGGTTCGCATTCATCCTAGACAGTTCCGCGGACCTCTGCGTCGCGTCCCTTGCGTACGCGCAGCTTGGATTGATAGGTATTTGGGCGGCAATTTCACGTAGAAAACTTCTCATTCGATTCGCTGTCATTCTGTTCGGGATCTACGCGTTCTTGATTTTGACAGAAAGAAATGTGCAGCACTTTGATGTGGAGCGGTTGGATTGGTTCTGGGCCGTCTGGGGCGCATTCGCTTCACTGGGCACACTAGGGATGCTCGGTAAACTCATTCAGCTGGGCCATTTTCCGGGCGGCAGCAATGTCAAACGCAAGCCAGTTGCGTCTTTCAATCTGAGGCTGATGATGGAAGTGACCGTCATGGCAGCTTGCCTCTTTGCAGCTGGGCGTTTTGGCCAAACCCACTGGGGCTGGAAGGATTACTCCTCGCTAGGCGTTCTTGATTTGACTGCGTGCGCGTTTGGGGTCAGCGGCGCTGTGACCTTTTCCGTTATCACGATCGCGTGTTTTCAGAGAACATGGCGGAATACGATTTGTTTTTTGGCCGGCACGTTTTTCTTTTCATGCATTGTGCACACTGCGATTCAGCTGGTCGCTGTCGAGTGCACCACTTACGGCAAAGAGCCTCAGCTTTTGATTATCGCGATCGCTCCGTTCGCCACTGTCGCCTTGGTACTTATCGTTTGCCGCCGTCGCGTGCCTTCTGGAGAACGCAGCTAGCCCGACCAATCTCCAAGCTCTTCCCGCTCCCCGTTTCGTTGTCTTAAACCAGTCACGTTCACTTGCACTCGCACACCAAGATTGATTTGAAAAGCCGAGTCGGTCCATTCATTTGCACCCCGTCGCATCAATCGGATCGACGTTTGGCGAACATTTGCTTGATCGCTTGATAGGTGACGGGGTCGAACTGTCCTTTTCGGGGGAGAAACAAGAAGACGTAAGTCTCAGGCACAACCATTAAACCGAGTGGTGTTCGGTAGCTTTTGATCTCGTTTCGTTTCCACTTCAGCGTTTCGTCTTGCTGCGACGAATGAGTTTTTACCACGACGAAATCGTCTATCGGTGAAATGCTAACGTCCGCGCCTTGTACCAATCCACATTCTGCCATGCGATCCGATGTGGCCTTTGACGGTTTGGCGATAACGGACTGGTAAGCCAACGCCGACATCCCCAGTAAGACAGGCATTACCGCGAGCGCCCAAGAATTGCCCACCGCATACACGGTGTACGAAAACACGATCAAGCTGAAAACGATCATCGCCACTGACACGAGCGTCACGGCGTACGGGCGACAGCGAATCAAATGGTGAGACTGCCCATGGCGAAGATTCTGTTTGGTCAGGTGAAACCGAATTTCGTCGAGCGAAATATCCTTCGGATGTGTCGCCGCCGACCGTGGTGGCTGATAGGGATTTTCGGCCGCTTCAGCCTCGCTTCGCTCAACCATGGTTCGCTCTGGCTTGCTTGGATGACTGAATTACTTCACAAGCAGCCCATGCCGATGCAACGCCTGACTCCAGCAATGGAACGCCGCAGTCTGCCCATGAGCCCGCGAGCAAGATTCTCGCATTGCCGGAGTTTTGTGCGTCTTTCATCCTCTCGATCGCCTCTTGTGAAATCGCCGTCACAACCGGGCGTTGCAGCATCGATTCGGCGACTACATTTTCAGGCTGCACGATGGGATTGATCGTCTGAAACAAGGGCTTTGCGGGTGGCCAGTCATTGTGAAAACGGTTCATCCAAACGGTACACATCGCTTGCTGCCAATCGACTGAACTGGTCATGTTAAAAGTCGCCCAGTGCTTGGAGCGTTTTGGCATCAGTCGGGCGTCTTCATGAACGACAACGTGGACGTCTTCGTAGTCGATCGCGGCAACACACTCCTGCACGCAATCAGGGATTCTCTGGGTTAGCTGCAAAGCGGTGTTTGCTTGAGTCGCGACAATCACACGATCAAACGTTTCCGGAGCGGCATCCGCAAAACAAACTTCGACGTCGTGCTCAGACTCTTCGATTTGATGAACGCGGCAATTCAAACGCACATCCGGCACGGATTCCGTCAGTCGATCGGCAACGTCACGCGCTGAGTGTTTTAGTCGCCGCAGTGGTTCTGAGCCCGTCAAACGGTTCAGTGCCGATAGGATGACCAATGCAGGGTAGCGATCGAGACTTTGAAACGAGCAGGTGCAAACGGTCGATGAAAGTGTTGGGTACAAGAAACCAAGTCGAAACGAATCCGAGAATCCGTGACGCTGCAAATACGCGAGCAGCGTTTCTGTTGGTTCGATACCACGCCGCAAATCCTGCTGCCCCTGTCCTCTCAGTCGCGCGGCGTCGCGGAGGAGCTCCCGCGAGTCACTACCTAGGAGCCCGCTACCTAGGAGCCCACTACCTAAGAGCTTCGCCGCAATCGACGGTCGTTGGGCGTCGTTTAGATTCAGGTAGCTCTTAGGCGGAAGTGCATCGGGACTGCCCAGAGTCGCTTGATCCATATGGCAAAAACTCTGTGCCGAATCAACAACGACAGACTCAACACCTGCTTGGCGATACAAACTGGCAAGCTGAGGCCACTGTACTTCGTTGAACATCCGCGACGGAACATCACCGGCAAGCAGTTTGGCGTCTGGCACATCGGGTTCCAGAGGCTGCCACTGGATCGTCTGTGCTGACAGGCCCAATCGACAATCCCGTTCAATTAGAGTGACTCGATTCGCCGAATCCTGCGACAAGCGATACGCCGACGCCAGCCCCGCAATACCGCTGCCGATGATCGCAATTTTCATTCTTCAGGCTGTGGGCAGGGTCGTAAGAGCAGGGAGAACTTTTCGGCTGAATGGATTGTAAACGCCTATCAAGTCACGGCTTCTATCAGGTCACAGCGATCACTAAGTCACGAACGCCGCCATCGCGGTCCATGCAATCATGGCGAGGAATCCAGCGACGCAAGCCGGTACCAACTGTGTTCGTACGTGCTGCATCAGGTCGCATCCGGACACCATCGAGCTAAGGATCGTTGTATCGGAAATGGGCGAACATTGGTCGCCCCACACGCTACCGTTCAGCACCGCGGCAAAGCAAAGCATGACAAACCACTGCCCCGCTTCGGGTGGCATGCCAGACGCGACTGCCAGAGACAATGGCATCGTCAGCGGAAAAGCAATTGCGTAAGTTCCAAAACTTGTGCCTGTCGCGAACGCGATCGCACCGGTCAACACAAAAAGCACCGCCGGCAAAATCAAGTGAGGAATGTTCTCCCCGATGACTCCTGAAACGTAAAGCCCTCCCCCCAGCTCCTTCGTTAACCCACCCAGTATCACCGCCAAAACCAAGATCACCGCGACCACGGTGACGCTTTTCAAACCATCACCGACACCATCAACCAGGTCGTTTAGGCTAAGGCCGCGACACATGGCAATCAAACACGCCAGCGCCAATGCGATGGCAAACGCCCAGCGAACTTTTGGCTGGGAACCGATGAAGGCCGAACCAACGGCGATGCCAATCAGCACGGCCAAGGGGATGACAAATTCAAGCACACTGGCTCGGTAACCGGTGGCGACTTGCTCACGAACGTCACCTTCAAATCCAGTGGGCTCAACGGTGTCGACGATGGCCTTGGTTGCACCGCTTTCAGTGTCAACCGTTTGGGCTTGCAAGACTCCGCTTGACCTCGCGTCTTGGATCGCTTGACGAAATCGTTTGCCCAAAATCGGCGCGCGATCGATGGAAAGTAAAAACGTGCCCAGCACGGCGAAAATGCTGTAGAAGCTTAGCGGAGCGCACTTGAAGAAGAACGCAATTCGATCCGCGTCGGTTGCCAGATACGCGACGCCAGGAACGAAAATCAAGGCACTTACATAAGCCGGCCATGCATTGAACGCGATCAGGGACGCGATGGGTGAAGCGGTTGAGTCAACGACGTAGCTCAATTCCTCGGGACTGATTTGGTTGCGATCCGTAATCGGACGCACGGTGGTTCCGACCAGCACGGTGCTGATTGTGCCGCCTTGAAAAAACAGGACCCCCAATCCCCAAGCAACGAGCTTTGCCGAACGCGGACCGCGAACAAATCGCTTGCACGTCCAATCCGCAAAGGCTAACGCAGCGCCTGTTTTGGACCAAACTCCTAACAGTCCGCCTAACAGCCACAGGTACAGGAGCAGAATCCCTGCTGCCGACGACGATGCCATTGCCGGCAAAAGCACTGCATCGGTGAAATCAAATCGCCCCAAGATGATCGCGGCGGAAACGATTCCCATCAACAACGCTGGCAGCGGTTGTCGAAACACCAAGCACATACTCAACGTGATAATGGCAGGCAAAATCGACCAGATACCGAAGTGGTGGCCGACCGTTAACCTAATCGAATCATCATCAGCCGTTTCACCGTCGGGCATTTCTAGGTCTGTAAACGTGATCGCTTCACCCGCATCCTTTTTGGATTCGATGCGATCGATCATTGCCGTCGTCAGGACGGGGCTGAGGGTGGACTTGCGCTGTGTGACAACTTCTGATTTCAATACATCCGAAGCTACATCAATCGCTGCGTCTCGCCTCGCCGTCGCTCTGTCGCCCTTTTCGCTGCTTTGTTTGTCGATGTTTCCAGCGACGGACTCCACCGAGACCTCCCAGTGCTCCGAAGCGACTTTCCATCCCAGGAGAGACAGTCCCAAGGCAGCCGCGATGATTGCTGGGGCAAAAAAACGGTGATGGAGAACCGAATCGTGCTGATCGACGGAGGGCGTGTTCACAGAATGGACTTGGTGGGTTCGCGTAGCCGAGCGGAACTTGGAGGCCGCCAAGCATACGTTCTGTCGCGTCTCTTGGCGAACGAATCGGCAGCGATACGAAAGCTAAACCAAGGTCAAAGTTTGCCAATTGGGCGAACCTTACGCACACACGGGTCTCCCAGGATGTGTGTCGTCGGATTTCGTTCCTATCGCATAGCGATTCGACTTGATAAACTGCCAAGGTTGCTGAGCTTACAGCAATTCGATCCCCGATTACGACTTTCCAACGTTTGAGATTCATCATGCCGCAGCGCAAAGGTTCAGATTTTGCCGGACTTTCAGTCGCCATTGTTACGCCGTTTTCCAACGGCGAAGTCGATTACGAACGCCTGCGAGCACAGTTGGAATTTCAGATCGAAGCCGGCACCACCTGCGTCGTCCCCGCGGGAACGACCGGTGAGTCGCCCACGCTTTCCCACAACGAGCACGATCGACTGATCTCCGAGACGATTCAAATCGTTGCCGGTCGCGCGAAGGTCATGGCGGGAACAGGCAGTAACAGCACGGCGGAAGCATTGCGTCTGACCAAGCGTGCCGCAGACGAGGGAGCCGACGCAACGCTCCAGGTCGCGCCTTACTACAACAAGCCAACGCAAGAAGGATTCTTCCAACACTTCAAAGCAGTCGCCGAGCACGTTGACATCCCCGTGTGCGTCTACAACATTCCGGGACGCTGTGGCAAAGAAATCGAAGTCGATACGATCCAGCGACTCTCCGACGTCGATGGCATTGCCATGGTCAAGGAAGCAACCGGCAAGCTGGATCAATGCTCTTCGATCGTCGGCACAACCGACTTGACCGTTCTCAGTGGCGACGATTCGCTGACCCTGCCGATGATGAGCGTCGGAGCGGAAGGCGTTGTTTCGGTCGCCGGCAACTTGGTGCCCACCGACATGATTAATTTGGTACGGGCGGCCAGCGAAGGCGACATGGCCGAAGCAATGGCGATGCACCACAAGTTGTTCAAGCTATGCCAAAACATGCTGGGCCTGGCAACCAATCCAATCCCGCTCAAAGCAGCCATGGCGATGGTTGGTCGCGATTCGGGCGAATTGCGATTGCCGATGACGAATTTGGAAGAAGCCGAATCAGAAAAACTTCGCGAGACGCTAGCAGCCTACGGCATCCAAAGCGTCGCCAAGGTTTAGCTGGACAATGTTCAGCTGGACACTGTTTAGCCAAACGTAGTTTAGCCAGGCAAGAGTCGGCTACCATTAACCCAAAAGGCCTCCGACCAAAACAAACGATGGCCGGAGGCAGTGAGGGATTATTATTTTGTGGCCAAGGCCATAGCGAGAGCCTCCTTGAAAGGATCTCGCCTTCGCTAAGCAGCGATTAACTCGCGGTTCTGCGCTGCGTTGGTGACCCACTCGTTCATCTCTTCCAGATCGGGCAACTTGCCACCGCGAAGGATTCGTTTTCCTTCACTGCTTTTTGCGATCGGGATGATGATGCCAAGCAAGTCACTTGGATCGTAAGCAGCAACTTCTTCCGGTGTTGTTACTTCTGCAGCGACCAACAGCTGTGCGTCGTGTCCTCGCAGCTGTGGAATGCGGCACACCAACGTCGCTTGTTGCTGCCAAGCCAGAATCGTTGCGGCATCAACGCGACGGTGATCCAAATTGTCAGCGACTGTTTGCGGGTCACTGCTCAAAAGGTCTTCGACGGTGTGAATGCCAACCGCTTCCAAGCGGGCTGCCATGCGAGCTCCGATTGAAGGTGCGTCGACGACGGGGCTAGTCCGATCAAGATAGAATCGCAGTTCGCGTTGGGAATCTCGCTCTGCGCGGGGCTCACGCTCAGCGCGAGGCTCACGCTGCTTCCGGACTGATCGATCTTCGCGGGGTGCTCGTTCGGTGCGACGTGATTCACGTTCGCTTCGGACGCGGTTTGTTCGCTCGCGTGACTTGTACTCGCGGGGCTCACGTTCGGTGCGCGTGTAATCGCGTGGCTCACGGTCCGCTGAGCTGTACTCCCGCGGTTCGCGATCCAAACGAACCACATTTCGTTCGCCATTTCCATCGCCTCGGCGACTGCGGCCTGTGCCGTTCCCAGATCCTGAGCCACTGCCGTTTCCAGATCCACTGCCTGCTGCACGACCTCGTCCCGCGCCTCTGCCTTGACCGTAGCCATGGCCGTTTCCGGTTCCGTAACCTCGGCCGTTGCCGGAGCCATTTGAGTAGCCGCGACCGTTTGCGTCCCCGTCAAGCGGCAACCCAAATCCGTCACCGACGTTCTCAGCGATGCCGTAGCGGCGATTGCTTTTGACGTATTGTCGATCTGAGCCAGAGCGAGCATTTCCGTTTGTTGGGATCCCGGTTCCGGTGTTCTGTCGGGAGCCGATCGATCGTGTATTTCGACGTCGTGATGAACGACTACGTCGCCCTGCCGTGCTCAGATCCTGATCCGAATCAACTTCGTATTCGTAGCGATCGCTGTCGTATTCGTAGCGGGGATCGGTGTCACGAAGAACACGACCATCGACTGTACGGATGTTTGAATCGCGACCATTGCGGTTTGCTGAACCAGCAAAGCCGGAACCGAAGTATCCTTCGCCGGCCGCGTTGGCGGATGCATTCGCGGATGCATTTCCGGCGGCGATCCAAGTTGTGATGCGAGACAATTCCTGACTGCTTCCGCTTAGTAGGATCCGCTGTCCCATTTCGGTTGCCAAGAACGTTTCGACTCGCTGAAGCAAATCGACGGGATGGATCGAAGCCAATTGTGCTGGGTCATGAATTCCGCAGCCAACCAAGACACGAGCATCGAAGCCGCGAAGTTGGGGAACGCGACAAACGAGACGACATTCGGCTTGCCAATTGCGAATCGTGTCAGCATCCACATTGGCCAACCCAAGCGAATCGGAGAGACGATTTGGATCCTGGCCCATCAAGTGGGTGACATGAGTGACGTCCAACCCACGCAATCTGGCTGCGGCAACCGCATCGACTGAAGGTGCTTGGTCGATCGGACTATCCACGGTCAAGTAAAACGGTGTCTTGGGCCGGCGAATCGGTGCGATCGCTGTTTGACGTGGGCCGTGAGAAATTGGATGCCCATGACCCGTACCAAAGTACTCGCTGTCGGCAAGCGGATAGCCTGTGTGAGCGGATGCAGCACCCGTGGGCACGGGAACGATATCACCTACCGTTTGATATTCGTTGCCGGCAGTTGTGTAGGCGTCGGCGAAGTAGTATCCGTCGCGAAAATCGATTCCATCGGTTGCCCATTCAGTGGGAGGCATCGAATGATTGCGCGATTGACGTGGATTGTCATAAAGCCCGTACGCCTCGCGCCAAGCGGTATCGAAATCACGATTCACGTCACCCACCGATGAATTTGGCTGGGGACGATAGGCAGGGCGAACCGGAGGATAATGTTCCGTAGCGGAAGCATGCCGATAACGAGCGCTGTCGCTGACATGCCGGTCCAAACCGCTGCGAGCGTAGTCCGTCGCACCGTAACTGGACGACGTGAACGCAGTC
Source organism: uncultured Pirellulaceae bacterium (assembly GCA_964444105.1). GTDB lineage: Bacteria > Planctomycetota > Planctomycetia > Pirellulales > Pirellulaceae > K23-9. The sequence goes on along the minus strand of CAYUGI010000004.1, from coordinate 17,946 downwards.
GTGTGCGGATCGAGTGTGCGGAAGTCGTCCGCTAGCTTGTTTCCATAAGTATGAGCGTGAGGGCCGACATACTTTTCGCTTTGGTAGTGCGGACGCCACAGAGGACGATGGGGCTGAACCACGCGCTGAGCGTGCAGATTAAATCCGCGTCCACCAACACGCTGTATTTGCCGCGACAAATCATGACTACTGGTTAGCAGGACAACTTGGCGACCCGAACGCACGTAGTCATGAAGAGCAGCAGCGATGGGGTGATTCGCGTGCCCGTCAAAACTGTAGTCGCGATAAGCGGCAACGCGTGGATCGAGTCCGGCCGCGTTGGTTACAGGATAGCTGCCCGTGGAATGAGGATAGGAGTGCATTGCCTGCAGCATCTCTCGGTGCGTTTCCAAGACCAATGGAATGCTGCGGCCTGTTCGAGCGAGCAAATCGCCAGCAGCCATCCGCACAGCCATCGAAACAAGTGCCCGATCGGCGGCAGGAACTTGATCTTCCTGAATCCCGTTGATGCGAACCACATTGTCTCGCACCAAGTGAGCGTTGGCGTGATGCTGGGTGTAGTGACCTTGGGTCGCTCGAGTTTGCTGGAAAGCGCCAGCAGGCCATTCGACTCGCGAAAGTCGTCCAGCAGTCAAGCGAACCAACCAACGGCTTGCCGCGTCGGCCAATGGCGACTGACTGGGCGTGTGATGCACCGCACCCAAGCGGCTGATCAATTCGGTGCGTCGCGTTCGCAACCATTGCACTCGCGACTGCGACGCCAGTTGCTCGTCGATGCGGCGTAGCTCCGCGGAGACTGCTTCGCGGTTGATTGCAAAGTGCGACTCGCGATCAAGCTCGTAGTTCGGGTGCTGGTCAGTGCCGTAAAGCTCGTTCAGCACCGGCAGTTCACGCATTTCGCGACGAACTCGGGCCGCTTCGCTCAAGCAGTTCTGTAGCTGATGATCGATCCCACGAAGTTCAGCGGCCAGCTCATCACGTTCGCGGCTACAACGTAGGCGATTCCATTCCGACCAGCTCAGTGAATCACCGTGGCCGTCTTGGCGAAGTGGCTGACGACGCAGCAACGAATCTCGGTGACCAATCAACTGTGTGATCGCTTGAGTCAGCCAACGCTCGCTTCGTGTTAGCTCGTCAACTTCATCAGCTTTGACGTGCGCAACAGAATTTCCCGCAACTAAGTTTTCCGCAACCTGGGAAGTGCGTGCCTGGACGATGTTCAGATCAGCTCGAATCGCAGCCAAGGTGTCTGCCAGAGTGCTATGAGCGTACGAGCCCCGATGCCCTGCTTGTTGGTGCTGTGATGCGGCTGCGTAACCAGCAGCATGTGCTGTCGAATTCGTATAGCCACTGTCCGCGCGGTACCAATCTGAGTACAGGTTGTCGCCTTTGGCGTAGCGATCCAGAAGCCAATCCAATTGGCGAGTCGCGGAATCAATCCGCAAATCGATGTCTTCCAACGGAATCTCGGCGCGGTACGCGTCGTTGTAGACTTGCTCCCAGTCGCCAGCGTGTCCCAGCTGATGGGCATCATAACGGTCAATGAACTGCAAAAACTGGTCCATCGAACGACCCGCTGTGGCACTTCGATTTGAAGCGAACTGTTGGCCAAGATGGCCTCGGGCCGCAACGATCGCGTCGCGCAAACCGCGAACTTCAATCAAAGTGCGACGCCAATGAATCATTTGCGCGTCCAGATCATCCAAGCGTTGACGCAGGTCCGCGTCGATCGCTGCGGCATGCGCTTCGTATTGAGCGGATGAGTAAGTTGGCGACGTGTAGCTGGATCCGCGCTGTGCCTGTCGATGCGTTGATTCGCGATCCAGATCGGCAATCCAGCGTTGCAGTTCACTACGACGGGCACGCAGATCGCGTGCTTGGCGGTGAAGTGCCTCGAAGCGTGAATCGAACGCATGGCGTGAACCGTTGTGGGATGCACGTGTTCCGATGGGCTGAACCCTTAATTGCGACGTCAGTTCGCTGCGACGACGAAGCAACGCGTCGTAGTCAACCGACGTGTGCTGCAAACGCGAAAGTTCGGCTTCGACATCCGCCAGTTCGCTGCGAAGACGGCGGCGATGGTCGTTATCGCGAACATCAATGCTGTCGCGGTTCAGATTGCTGCCCGCGTAAACGCCACGGTCGTGGTAGTCGGCGTCAGTGGCGATTGGCAGCGCGTCGTATGATCTCGGATCGTCCAACCCGCTTCGTACGCAAGCCGAAACGACGCGTGCGACGCTAGTCACGGCGGTGTCAGTGATGACTCCGTCAACGATCGATTCGGGTAGCGAAAGCGAAGCGGCGCTGTGCATGGCATCGTTGTTGCGACCAACGCTGGCGATCCATGAATGACGAAGCGAGCCGTATTGATGGATGGAATCGCCGCGCGATTCGAAGTCGATCGTGCGACGGCCCGTTTTCGTGCCATCTTGCTCGCGGCGGCAATGAACTTTGCCGTGCTGGTCAGCCCAGACGACTCGCCCGGCCGATGAACTCATCATGCCCAGCGGATAGTCACGCGAAATCAGCGAGTCGCGAATGAAACGCGAGATGGCCGTTTTCCCAGATCCTTCGGGGCCACAAATCACGTTGAGGTGTTCTGCGAAAGGTCCTAGTTCGACACGGTTGAGAGGTCCGTGTGCATCAATATCAATGCGGTCCAACAACATAGTCCGGCTCCTCCATAAGCCAAGTGAATCAATGTTGTGGTTGGTCATCCGTCGTGGCAATCCTGCCGTCACGCTTAGTCGATGTCCAACCACCGTTTGCGGGTGGATGTGCTTTATCGGTAGCGTCTGCTTTCCCATCGATGGGTCGCATCTACTCTCCAAGCACTCGCGAACTTTAGTCGAGTTGCAGTTTCACGGAAAGAGCGAAATGCGAGCCGAGTCGGCAAGGGCAGTATTTTTGGAATGAATTCGTTCACTACTGCTGGGCGAGACGGACCTGGGGTTGGCACTGGGGACGGCCCAGGAGTTGAAACTGGGGCAGATACTGGGCAACCAACTTGACGCCCAGGAGTTGACACTGGGCAACGAACTTGACGCCCAGGAGTTGACACTGGGCAACGAACTTGACGCGATAGTGCCCCGATTCGTACGTTCCTCTCCATGTTTGCCCTTCGCCACTGCTCCGTCCTAATCACACTCGCTTTGCTAGCGATCGTTGCTTCGGGCTGCGCGAACTGGTCCGACCGAGCCACCAGCATCTTGGACGCCGCTGCGTTGTCTAAGACGCCCAGTCACGAATCGCCACTGACGAGGCTTTCGGAGGGCAAAAAGAACATTGTCCTGGAAGTTCAGTTTGTTCCGATCGAAATCGACGGCACCACGCCCGACGAATTTCAATCATTGTGGCAATGGACCGACGAAACCATCGTGGAACCCGCCCTGCGGCAGGAGCTACAAAGTAACGGCTTGCGCGTTGGCAAAGTCGTTCAACGTGAACGCCTGGAGCAACAGCTCGAAAATCTGCGTGTCGATCCTAGCTTGTTGGACAGCTTTTTAGCGCAAGCAGAGGTCGCCAGCGAAGTATCACACGGGGGTCGCAGAATTCCGATGCGTATCGGCCGCCGTTATGAACTGCCAGTGCGTCAACCCATCGAAGGTTCGCATGTGTCGATGGCTCACTTGGGCGGTGAACTGTTTGGCAAAACACTCGCAGACCCCCAGTTTCTGTTCGCCGTCACGGCATCAAATGGTCAATCTTCAGGCGAAGTCCACCTGCGTCTGCGGCCCGAAATTCAACACGGTTCGATGCGGCAACGTTGGGTCAGCAGTGACGCTGCTTTGCGGATCGACACACGTCGTGAAACGTGGTCAATCAAAGAGCTAGATCTGAACTTCACCGGCGGTGAAGGCGATGCGATCTTGATCGGTGCGACCGTGCCTCGAGTGGGACTAGGCAAACAAATGCTCAGCGGCCACGGTAGTGAAAACAGCCGTCAACAAGTTGTCATGATCGTCACGCTTCGGCGGATCCCCACCGCCGCTGAGCTTCTCTAAGAAAAACGGTTGTGTAACGCAGCGGGTTTTGCAAAATCACGGTGCGATTTGTGAAAAGTGTCGCATTTTTGGCCCTTTCATAAAACGCAGTGCGCATTACAACGAGTGCCACTGCTGCCCACGACCGACAAGCAAGATACCCGCTTGCGAGGAGAATAGATGACGCGTCCAAGTCCCCGAACCATTTTCCTTGAAGCCTTGGACCAGGAAAATTCGAGTCAGCGCGACGCGTATCTTGCTTCGGCGTGCGGTAATGATGCTCAACTGCGAAACTCGGTCGATTCATTGCTGGCGGCTCACGAACGACCTTCCAATCTGCTTGATTGCGTGCCGTCTGAGAAACGAGCTTCGTCCGACGAGACGGTTGCGCCCACGATGGCCTCTGAGCCAGCGTCTCCGTCGGATCACATCGGTATGAACATTGACTCCTATCGCTTGATGGAGCAAATCGGTGAAGGAGGATTTGGGCTGGTCTTTGTCGCGCAGCAATCCAAGCCGGTGAAACGTAAGGTCGCGTTGAAAATCATCAAACCTGGTACGGGATCGCAAGAAATCCTGGCTCGATTTGACGCCGAGCGTCAAGCCGTCGCCATGATGGATCATCCGAACATCGCGCAAGTCTTTGACGCAGGCGTGACCGACGATGCGCGGCCGTACTTTGTGATGGAGCTTGTCCGCGGCGAACCGATCACGGACTGTTGTGATCGGCATTCGCTATCGCTGCGAGAGCGGCTGGAACTGTTTCAAGATGTCTGTTCGGCGACGCACCACGCACATCAAAAAGGCGTTGTTCATCGTGACTTGAAACCCTCTAACGTCATGGTAACGCTTCACGACGACACACACGTGGTAAAGGTCATTGATTTTGGTGTGGCCAAGGCAACCGGCCAGAGCCTGACGGACAAAACCATTTACACTCGATTTTTCTCGATGATCGGAACACCGCTGTACATGAGCCCCGAGCAAGCGGCAATGAGCGGATTGGATGTCGACACGCGCAGCGATATCTATTCGCTGGGGGTCTTGCTTTACGAATTGCTGACGGGCACCACCCCGTTTGATCGTGACCGGCTGGATACGGCTGGCTACGACGAAATGCGGCGCATCATTCGTGAAGAAGAACCGCCAAAGCCCAGCACTCGGCTGACGACCATTCAGTCGGTGAGCTCAAAGACGATCGAAGACTCGCAAGTCACGCTGCCGGCGACAGTTAGCCGACGACGCGAATCGATCCCCAGCGATCTGGACTGGATAGTCATGAAGGCGATGGAGAAGGACCGCACCAGACGCTATGAGTCGGCCGCAGCCATGAGCGCCGATGTCCGGCGATTTCTATCGGCAGAGCCTATCGAAGCGCGACCGCCGTCCCGCGGTTATCGGCTGCGAAAATTTGCCACTCGCAATCGTGTCGCACTTCTCACCGGGTCGCTAGTCGCCGCCGCAATGGTCATGGGCACCGTCACGAGCCTTTATCAAGCATCTTTGGCGATTGCGGAGCGAAATGACAAACAGATCGCGCTGCAAGATGCGATCGAAGCGCGCGAGGAAGTGGAGGGTTTTGCCGAGCGACTCAAGACCGCCAACGTGCTTCTGGGTGACGCCCGACTACAAGAAGAATCGCAAGAGTTGATGGCAGCTGATGCGGTGTACAGCGAAGCGGTCGATTTGGTGCCAAACTATTACTTAGTGTGGGTGCAACGCGCGTCACTTCGAGCGCGTCTGCATTTGTGGAAAGAGTCGGCGGATGACTTTGCTGCAGCGATGCGTCTGGAAGCTCCCATCGATGGACGACAGTGGGAAGGTGCCGCAGCGATCTTTCACTTAGCGGGCCGCGAAGACGACTACCAGACGATTTACTCGCGATTGATGGCTCCCGCCGCCGACGAAACACAGCGGCTGAATTTCAACTCGATTCGATCCTGCTTGATCGCTCCTGCCTCGGCCGAAGACGCAAAACGCATGGCCGCGGACACAGAGGAATTGATAAGGCACTCCGGTGGCCCTCCCGGTAACGCGCCGGGTGGTCCTCGCGGTGCCGCGCAGGGCCGTCCTCCCAATGGTGGCCCCAGTGGCCCACCCAATGGTCGGCAGGGCGATCGACGACGAGGCCCGAAAGGAGGCGCAGGCCCAAGAGGTCCGGCATTCAACGAACGTGCACCACGCAGTGTTCTGCAATACGTGGCGGGATGGGCTCATCTGCGAGCTGGCAACGAACAGGAAGCGTTGCGTTATTTGGAAATGGCATCCCGGTCCAACGGCCCCAGCGGGTCGATGGTCTACGCACTCCAGGCGATGGCAATGCATCGAATTGGCCGGACGAAGGAAGCCGTCGCGGCTTTGCAGAAATCCAACACCGCGCTGGATGAAGCGGTTGGCGAAACAATCGATTCTGCCGATGCCCGCCGACCGTGGATCGATCTCTTGGAGATGATTGCGCTTCACCGGGAAGCCACGCTGGAATTGACAGGCAGCGAAGCGCCCCTGAATCCTGGGATCGTGGAAGCACAGCGAAAGGCCCGTAAAACGCTGGGCTTTTGAATCGCTAAAAAAACCGCACTCTTTTTGGCCCGTTTGCCATCCCGGCAACGCATGACTATTTGTCCGAGCATAAAACGCCTGGACGTGTCCAACCAGCTGGGCCCAAGCAAGCGATGCCCAACCAGCCGGCGCCCATCCAAGCGAGTGCGAAAAGTGAAATCCAAGACCCGATACGAACTGGCCTTTGCGTTGGATCACCCGATGACGGAATCCGTATTCGCTGCGGCGTCGGACCGTCTATCGCGGAAAGACACCATCGAGCGGATCGGTGACTACTATTACGAAAAGCAAGAGGAATCCCAAGACGCAAAGGCCAAGTGGGCTGGCCGAAACCAATATCGCATCCGTCATCTCAACGTGGCCGGCGAGTCGTATCTGGAACGACTGCGGTGGGACGTCGACGCCTGTTCCCTTCGTCGAACTGCGGTGCTGGCGAATGAGTTGCCGATGTTGGCCGCGAAAGACACAAACGAAACTTGGTCAGGAAAGTGGTTTTGCAAACGGATTGCCAAACACCGTTTGATCCCGGCGCTTCAAACTTACTTGGAACGCACAACATGGACTTACGATGCGTCCGATGGCGTTGACCGGCTGACCCTTGATGAAAACATTCAGTCGCAGTGCTTGCGAAAGCGCACGAAAACCTCTCCTCAGACACTTCCCTGCAGTGTCTTGCGGATGAACTTTGGCGACGCAATGCCCGCTGCATTCAAAAGCCTGATCTATCAGTTTGCCTTGATACCCAAACAGCCCACGGTCGTCGTGGACCTCGCCCATGCCCAAGCTGCCGGGAATCAACAATCAACTCCTGTGCATGCGACCTACATCCAGTCGGAGGCCGTCGAATGCCTACTTGGCTAACCGAGTCGATGGATTCTGCACAGTTGATGGGCACGCCTGCTGATAGCGATGCATTACAGATGGCGATGCGACTTGGCATGGCTTTTCTGTGCGGATGCGTGATTGCCACGATCTATTGGGCGGTGCGGCCTCGCGAAGCGTTCATGCCCACCTTTCCCGCCACACTGGTCCTTTTGTCGATTCTCTGTGCGATGCTTCCCCTGGTGATAGGGCAAAACGTTGCCTGGGCGTTTGGCTTGGTCGGTGCTCTATCGATCGTTCGATTTAGAACCGTTGTGGAAGACACGCACGACATTACGTTTGTTATCTTTGCGGTTTTGGTCGGCATGTCGGTTGGTGCAGATCAATTGACCGTCGCGGTCGTGGGCATCGCAGTGACAGGCGTTGCAGCGTTTTTGGTTCGACCAAGACAATCGGCAAACCGTTCCCTAGCCAGAGGAGCGAAACTGCAAATCCGGCTTGGCGCAGGACGCGACCCCGACGTCGTCTTTCAAGACGTCTTTGCAAAATCGCTCAGCAAGATCGAATTCTTTTCAGGCTGCACCAGCCGACAGGGTGCCTGCATTGATTTAACCTATCGCGTTCGCCTGAGTGGCGACGCCAAACCAACCGAACTGATCAGCCAGCTGAACCTAATCGAAGGAGTACAAAGTGTCGAACTTCGACGATCACGCTAGTATTCAGGAAAACGAATCCAACCTCCCGAAGGAAACCAAGATGAAACGACTGATTCTTCCGCTCGCCTTGATCGCAACGACAGGGCTTGCAATGAGTGGCTACGTCTATTCGCAACCACCGTTCGGATTCGGCGGCGGCCGCGGTGGTCCCGGCGGCCCGGGAGGTCCAGGAGGCCCCAACCGTGAAGAGACTAAGTTGCTAAAGGATCATGACACCGACGCAAACGGTTGGCTGGATAAAGGCGAACGAGCAGTCGCTCGCAAAGCGGCAGAATCCAAAGCAAGCAGCGGCCGAGGTGGAAGAGGTGGCCCCGGCGGACGCGGTCGCGGTGGCCCAGGTCGCGGTGGCCCAGGTCGCGGGGGTCCAGGTCGCGGGGGTCCAGGCGGAAGGGGAGGCGGAGCAGTCGCAGGTACTCCCGGCCCCAACGTCGCTGTCGCTGATGCCCAAAGCTATCCAGGTAAATCGCTATATGACACCAGCGTTTTGCGAACAGTCTTCCTAGAATTTGAAAACGAGGACTGGGAAGAGGAGTTGGAAGTTTTCAAAGAAACCGATGTGGATGTTGCGGCACAAATGACAATCGATGGCAAAGTCTATCCCAATGTCGGTGTCGCCTTTCGCGGCGCGTCGTCGTACGGTCACGTATCACGCGGCAGCAAACGATCGTTCAACATTTCGCTTGATATGGCCAACGAAGACCAGCGATTCGATGGGTACAAAACTCTCAATCTGCTGAACAGCCACGGCGACCCATCAATGATGAGCACCGTTGTGTATTCCCACATTGCCAATCAGTACATCCCCACACCGAAAGCCAACTTTGTCCACGTCGTTGTGAACGGAGAGAGCTGGGGGCTGTACGACAATGTGCAGCAGTACGACAAAAAGTTTCTTGCCGAGTATTTCGATGGATCAAAGGGAACGCGTTGGAAAGTGAGCGGCAACCCGAATGCAGACGGTGGACTGCGTTACACAGGTGACAATCTGGAAGACTACAAAGAACGTTTCGAGATGAAGTCCAACGATGGTAAAAAACAGTGGGCCGCGTTGATCCAGTTGTGCAAAACACTCAATGAGACACCACTGGATGAACTGCAGGCTGAACTAGATCCGATTTTGGATATCGATGGAGCGCTGAAGTTTCTTGCTTTGGACGTAGTGCTTGCCAACAGCGATGGATATTGGACTCGCGCAAGTGACTACAACATTTTCTTAGACAAAGCCGGCAAGTTCCATCTGATCCCGCATGATATGAACGAAGCATTCGCGCTGGCACAGCACGGTGGCGGAGGTGGGCGAGGACCAGGTGGACGCGGCGGACCGGGTGGACCAGATGGGCGAGGACCGGGGGGACCAGATGGGCGAGGCCCGGGCGGGCCGGATGACGATCGACGCGGCGGCTTTGGATTTGGACCTCCTCCGGGCGAAGGACGCCCACCGGGAGAAGGGTTCGACGCAAATGATCGCGGCGAACGAGGCGGCGGCCCAAGAGGTGAACAGCGCGATGATAGACAACGTGATGGCGGCCGAGGCGGAAGAGGAGGCCCCGGCGGTGGTGGCGGCGGCCCTCGACATGGAGGAGTCGACTTAGATCCATTAGTCGGATTGGACAGTGAACGAATGCCCCTGCGAAGTCGCCTTCTCGCGATCCCCGAATTGCGTGAGCGTTACTTGAAGTACGTCAACCAAATCGCTGACGAATCGCTTGCCTGGTCCAAGCTTGGTCCCGTCGTCGAAGGTTATCGCGACTTGATCGAACCGTTGGTCAAAGCAGACACACGCAAACTGTCGACAAACGAAGCGTTTCTTGCGGCCACCAGTTCCGACTTGAAGGAGACTGGCGATCAAATGTCGATCAAGAAATTTGCGACAGAGAGAATCAAGTACCTGAAATCTGAACGCTAGGAAATGCCCCCCGGACGTTTTCAGACTTCACTCTCCCTCCGGGAGAGTCTTGGCGGATTCTGGTGAGCCGTGACGCGTGAGCGGCCGGGCATTTCGTTGATCACTATTACAAACGACGCCCGTGGCCTCACGGCCAGCGGCTCACGAATGTAGTAATCGCCGGCTGGAAACCCGCTACCGCATTGCCCGATGGTCGTGAAGCAGCAAACCCACTTGTGCAGACACCAGTACTTTCAAGGCAAATCTAGCCTTCGCTTGGGTAGAAACTCGCGAATTTAAAAACGCAGAGTTTATTCTGCCTGATCGCATCACTGCTCAGAATGCTCGTTGACAGTTACCGCTGTGCCCAGGCAACAGATCATCAGCATGGAATTGCCGACCGTTGAGTAATCAAAACGCATGCCAACCACAGCGTTGGCGCCCAGTTCCTTTGCACGCGATGCCATCTCAGCCATAGCGGCACTGCGCCCGCGCGCTAACAAAGATTCGTACTCGCTTGATCGCCCGCCAATTAGGTCCGTTATTCCAGCAAAAAAATCTCGCAAGACATTGGCGCCGTATATCGTCTCTCCGAAAACCGGACCAAGGTAAGCGTCTATCTCGTGTGTCGCGAACGACGGTGTCGTGGTGATTGGAATGTCAATCGATCGTGTTGCTGCGTCAGACGCCGTGCCTGGTCGGGGAGTTTGGCATGAGATGCAAACGTTGTAGCCGAGCTGTGTTTCCGCGTTGCAGGAGGGGCATGTCCAAGGCATTGGTTTAGTCGTGCGTTGAGGTGTTGTCGGTCCGGTGAAAAACTCGTGAAGTCCGCGGCTTGAGGCGGTCGATCGGATACCCTTGCTGGTTAGGCATGATCGCTTGTCCTCGATACGTCGAAACTCAGGCTATTCCAAAAAACATGGGCCCACGAAACCGCGGGTTTCTCCACGGGGCTCGCAGCTAAGTTTATCAACACCTGCAGCCGAGGGATGCGTGGGGGCCCTCTTCGATACCGAAAACGGTGAGCAATCCTTCAAAAATAATGGCGACGAAATGGTTAGATTTGGGCCATCGAACCGATAGCCAGCCGAGTGCTTACACGGCACAAAAACGAAGCATTGGCTACATCGCGTAACCTCGGCCATGACCGAGGATCGCCCAAGTAGTTTTCACATGCAAACGCGACTGAGTACACTTTCTCGTTTTTCAGCGATTTGGGAGCGTCTTTTTCAAGGGCTGTCCGTCTATGAGTGGACGGGAAAGGAACTTACCTGATTTCGACCATCACACGAGGAACAAAAATGACTGACGAAACCAACAAAGACGAAGCAACAACCGGCGAGAACGTGCAATGTTGCCGCCAGTGTTGCTGCTGCTGCTGCTGCTGTTCACAATGTTGTTGCCAATCCAAGGCAGACAAAGATAATTCGTGCTGCGAGCAATGAATCGAGATCAGCGAAGGCAAGCAACCGAACAAATCTGGCGCGGGTTGAGTGATCGGCTGCGCCAATTTGTGCGGTCACGTATCGAATCTACGGCAGACGTTGACGACGTTTTGCAGACAGTTTTTCTGCGCATCCATGCAAACGTCGATGATCTTCGCAAAGCGGAAAGGCTTGAATCGTGGGTGTTTCAGGTGACTCGCAACGAAGTAGTGGATCACTTTCGGAAGAAGCGGTACGAAAAGGGGAATGTCGAATCGTTGGAAGATTCGGATGACGCTAGCGAGGAGAACGTGAACAACGAACTCGCGGGGTGTTTGGGGATGTTGATCGAGCGGTTGCCAACGGATCAGCGGCGAGTGTTGGCAATGTACGAGCTGGACGGCGTTTCGCAGAAAGAAATCGCAATTCGGGAGTCGATTTCGGTCTCGGGTGCGAAATCACGGGTTCAGAGAGGACGAAAATCGCTTGCACGGATGTTGAAGGAATGCTGCGAGTTTCAGTTCGACGTCAGGGGGAACGTGTTGGAGTATCAGCCGACCGACATCAACTGCTGCCAAGACGAATCTGTACTCTAAGCCGCATTCTTCTGCGGCGTCAATTTGCACTTCAAAGCGATCGATGTTCAGTGCAGCGAGAAGTTCTCAACAAAGTAGCGCACATAGGAGCGATCGAACGCCTCCTCGGGATACGTGACCTGTGCAAAGTACGCCACGTCACCATCGATGAAAACGTGTTGTTCGATAGTCCCAGCATTCGTCACGATCTTTTGGCTTCTGCCTTCACGTCCATTGAGCATGATCCGTGAGTTATTCTTCACCGTCCCACCGAACAAATTTGCAGTGTTGCTGGCCGTCATCTCGTGAATCTGTTCGTCGGACAGCTCTCGGTTGCGTTTCAAACTTAGTACAGTCACGGCAAAGCGTGAGCCGTTCAGCCAGCAACACCATTCTTTGAGCGGTAGCGAAGACATTTTGGTTTCGCGTGAGTCAAACTCGGTCGCGACTGGAAACAGAGCTGTGAACCTGGCGTCTGTCGACTCGATCCTCGTCCATTCGTTTCCGCCCGGCGGTTGAGCTGGTAACGCGAACATGGCTACGCCCGCAATAACAGCCCCTACCAGCAGGCTTGTGCAAGCGATCTTAGCGAGATTCACCATTAGAGTCCCGAACAGAAGTATGATTCAACGACTTTTGTCGGATAGGGATCGCGGTCTTTGAGCACGGCGAGCCGATCTTTTGCAAACGTGTGAATGAGGTGTGATGCATCCCTTCAGTGTACGGCATCGTTCTCCATTTCTCATGTGAACGGGGCCATTACTCGCGTCATACAGAACAGCAGCAAATAGCAGCCAGTGCCGACGATCACCACCGCTAGTGAAATTAGGCGAGAACCGATCACCGATTCCGCGCCACACCTTTCTCGCCAACATCGACCGAGTTCGGTCCTAAAGGTACCAGCGCGGCGTAGTCAGCATTTCGATCGAAAGCCCCCAGTAAACGCCGAGAAAGAACGTCATCGGGGCGAAACAAAGGAGCAGCACGCCGCGACAAAATGCGCCAGACGCGCCGATGCCATCAACCGCGTACGCGAGCGCCGGCGCGGCGATCGGAATAAAGATCAATGAAGTTCCAGCACCAAAGTATGCCAAGCGAAGAATGCGACGGAGAAAGATGAGTCCGCCAGTCTTGGGCTATCGCAGGAGAAGACTCATGGTAGCGGTGTTGGGCTCTGGGTGCCAACCTTCGAATTCGTACCAGCTTGGACGGTGGTGGGAGCCCATGATGTGAGCCCAACTTGGTTTGTCGCCGACCGCTCGCAGAATCATCTCGCCAGCACACCATGGGCACGGGGGATGCTCGGTCGTCCTTAGCGTGATCGAAACTTGCTTGGAGTCGCCGCCAGTCGTGTTGCTCTCGCATGTCAAAAACGCCACTTCGTTTTCATCCGACTCCGGGTGTGGCGGCCCAATCAAGATGATCGGGATCACGAACGGAGTCGGCAAGCTGATCTGGCAACCAGCCGAAGAAGCCCGCGGCCCGCTAACGCGTGGAGCCATCGCATGAGCAATCCGTCCGTCAAAAGTGCCGTGCGCCCGTCACTTGGCTACCGTTCCGCGCGGATATCGTTTTCAAACGTTCAAACGAACAACGCGAATAGGAATCCGACGCAATTACCACGTCCAACCAACACGTCCAGCGATCGACAGCGAGTCAAACGGACGCTGAAGTCGTGCAAGATGCCAAGCAGCTCAGTTCTGCACGACGCATTTCACCTGCAGATCACAGGTTCATCGCGAAGCAAAACTCAATGGCAAATACGCGCGCCAAAACCGCCTTCGCTCCCACCGGGCTTCTTGAAGAAAGAACTCGAGCATCGGCTCAGGCGACCTGAAAGAGAATCGCTCGCCGCATCAAAAACAAACCCAACGGAGACACCATCTTGCAATCAGCGATGTCGAATTCTCCTTGGCTTTATCTGTGACATGTGCAGTTCACGCGCTCGAGTCCAAGAGACGTTGATCGAACTCCAGCGGCACGGGTGGCTCTACCTCGATTCGACTGAAGTCTGGATGCTGTGGATTAATCAAGCAGTTGTAATCGACGCGTGTTACCGCCGATGGAACCAACAAAATACAACTCGACTGGCTCGCAAGCCAATCATCCCCAATCACACAAGTTGAATCAGGGTGGGGCCACATCAGCCAGTTGATGGGTAGCTGGTCTGCGCGTAAAAACTCTCGCGACACATCATCGGGTATGGTCGCTCTGATGTAACTGAAATCAGGCGGAATAGCTCGATTGTGCAAATGGACTAAGACTTCAAGTAGTGCTAGCGCTAGTGTGCCACATGCCGTATACACAACAGGCGGTGAACCAATGCTGTTGAATCGGCCACCAACTTTCGTGGCACCAATTCCTGTGAATGCAGTCGATGCGTACTTAGTCTTCGACGTACGCCAAATATTCATCAACCGGCAATCCCGTACTGAAGTCGTTTCAGCTCGTGATATACCAATTCAAAACCAACTGTTGTATCCATGAGTTCCAACGGCGTTTGATTACCCAGCGTAAGGCTCTCGGTAACCATCCACTGCGCAACGTCTTCCTTGCCGCCAAACAGCTCGAGGGCCTCGGCGTAAACCCGTGCAATACGGAGCAGGCAATCCGAAGCCTCTGGCGATAGCTCCTTTGCATCTTGCGCAAGGCTGTTGAAAGCCGAAAGCTGAGTAATGGTGCTGGCGATTGTCGTACCGGAAAGAAATTCGTCGAAACACTGTCGTGAGAATCCGCTCCGGATGAACGGCACGAAGCTACTAAAGTCTGCCATTTCAAGGTTTAGCTTCAGCAACCGAGATACGTCTGAGGCGGTTGGCATTGGAAATCTCTTTCGCGCGGAATTATCAAAATCGCTCCGACTTTTAAGCGTTCTAGCTGTAACCGGCAACAGCAGATCTAATGCTAGCAGGAGCAGTGCTGGATCACAATCAAATATCGAAACGCAGTTTAGGAGACTCGGTCATTTATCGGACAGCGAATTGCGATCTATCCATTGGCGGGATGCTTGTGGACAAGTCGTGCGTTGAACTTTGCCGAAACGTTTCGATAACGGGGATCTGGCAACCAGCCGAAGAAGCTCGCGGCCCACGAACTTGAGAAGTGATCGCATGAGCAATCCGTCCGTCAAAAGTGCCGTGCGCCCGTCACTTGGCTACCGTTCCGCGCGGATATCGTTTTCAAACGTTCAAACGAACAACGCGAATAGGAATCCGACGCAATTACCACGTCCAACCAACACGTCCAGCGATCGACAGCGAGTCAAACGGACGCTGAAGTCGTGCAAGATGCCAAGCAGCTCAGTTCTGCACGACGCATTTCACCTGCAGATCACAGGTTCATCGCGAAGCAAAACTCAATGGCAAATACGCGCGCCAAAACCGCCTTCGCTCCCACCGGGCTTCTTGAAGAAAGAACTCGAGCATCGGCTCAGGCGACCTGAAAGAGAATCGCTCGCCGCATCAAAAACAAACCCAACGGAGACACCATCTTGCAATCAGCGATGTCGAATTCTTGCTGGCTCTGTCTTGATTCGGTTGCGCTCCGGGAATCGTGATTCCCTTGGTACACGCATCCGTGTGTACCAGCATCTCCTCATGCGATAACCAATCGCAAGATGTTCCACACCGCCCCAGCGACGAGCAGAAAAGTCAGCGCGCTCAATCGCGTTGCGAGTCGAGTGCGTCGCAGCATCCAAGCATTGCCGCCTAAAAAACTGACGACGGCGAGGCATAGAAACGCTGCAAAATGAATCGCCATCACCTGTTTTGCCAATGGATGTAACTGCCCAAGCTCGGCACCGTTGGCTGAGAGAAGCTCAAGTACCCCATGCAAGACGAAGAGGGAAGAGCAGAGCGAAACAATCCACAGCATCACGGCTGGAACCATGCTCCACTGGTTCTGTTGCGATGATCGTTCAATCGCATTGGGCGCGTACGGCTGGTATTCAGTCATGGACATACTCTAGTAGACAGAAAGAATCCATGAAGTCCGTGGTTTGAGGCGAGTCGGCTGGATACACCTGCTGACCAGGCCGTGATCGTTCTCTTTCGAGACGTCACAATTCTACGCTGTTAACACGTGACACCTCAAACCCCGGATTCGACCATGATGATCCTTGCGATGGACCTTGGCAAGTTCAACACCGTCTGCTGCCTCTACGATACCGTAAAACGCAAGTACTCCTTTGAAACGATTGCGACCAAGCGATCTCATTTGGACCACTTGCTCGACAGCCACGAGGCCGACCTGGTCGTGATGGAAGCTTGCGGGCCGAGCGGTTGGATCAGTGATGTGTGCCGAGCGCGAGAGCTGGAGACGATCGTTTGCAGCACCAATGACGAAGCGTGGTCTTGGAAGAACACGAAGCGTAAGACCGATCGAGATGATGCGTTGAAACTCGCCAGGATGGCGATAATGGACACGTTGACTGCTGTGCATGTGCCAGCACCGGCGATCCGCCAACAACGGATGCTGATCAAGTACCGCAAGAAACTAGACGGGCGAATCAACCGAATCAAGAATGCGATTCGTGCCCTATTCGTCGGTCAAGGCATCGAGATCGATACCGGCAAGCGGGCGTGGTGTCTGGGAAGACAGTGGATAGATTCGTTCCGGAAAAGCCTCGAAGAGTGTGACGACCTGGATCTGTGGCAAGGCGAACTGGACATCGAACTGACGCAGCTCGATTCATTGACCCTTCAAATGAAAACTGTCGAAGACAAGCTGGAGAAATACGCCAAGACAAACCCGCATGTCCAACGAGTGATGACGATCCCCGGTGTCGGACGTAAGACTGCCGAAGCTCTGGTCGCGGCAATCGACGACCCGCATCGCTTCAAGAACGCCCGTCATCTATCGAGCTATCTGGGCATGACACCCAAGCAATACCAGTCCGGCGAGACGGATCGGTCGGGACGAATTTCCAAACGTGGACCACGGATGCTTCGATCGATGCTGCTGGAATGTGCCTGGGCCAGCACTCGCTACAACGCTTGGGCCAAACAAACGTTCGCGCGGATTCACGGCGGCAGTCGGACACGGCGGAAGAAAGCTGGCATCGCGCTGGCTCGAAAGCTGGCCGTGATCGCTTGGGCCATGATGCGAGACGAAACGGATTGGGACTCGACCAAGCTGTTACCCGAGGTTCCACCGGAGGACGTGAAGCTAAAAGTAAAACGACCCGAGGTCCGGCCAGCAGGCGAGCTGCACAGCGGCCAGCCGAAGGTTCCCGCGGGACGTGGCTCGAAGCGAAAAACGCGGCGTGGATCACGAAGACGCTCACCGATGAAAACCTAGCCGCACCGACTTCCCTTCGAGCGGCACCGCGGATCTCCGCCTGAGGCGTTGGCGTAAAAACCGATGACCTCGAGATAACGAATTCGAGGCCGCTCGAAGGATTTCCTACAACCGTCTTCCCTCTCGACCACCAACGATTTCACGGAGCCAACTCACCGAGCACAGACCAAATTGAATCGACCGTACAGGACTCCCCCTTGGCTGTCATCCACTGCACAAGCCTGGCACCAGCAAGCCGAACTCGAGCGTCTTGCCTGCGATGTCGCCCTAAAGAATGTGGCCAGCCGATACCCCAGACCAACGAAGGCTCAAGTCTGTCTTCGCCAGCCTGCAAGGAATGTTGAGACGACGCCGTCACTTGGACCGAGCGAGCCTTTTCGGAGGCACCTGCTCCCGGGCGTCGACACCTCGAATAGTCGTTTAGTACCGAAGCCGGATGATTCAAGCCGATCAAATGTTCAAGCCGTGAGCCAACTCCACCCACCGCCGCAACCAACCGCACCAAAAAACCAATGTAAAACAAAATCCAAAAAAGCCGCCAGTCGCCACTGGTCAAACCAAGGACTTCATAGTCGGTCGAGATCACCGAGTACCGCCAATGTGATCTCTATTTGTAAACGCCCGATGCGGTACTTCGGGCGAGTAGGCCGAGGTCTCTTTGGTTTAGGTTACTGTTTGTGTTCA